>NC_003318.1:792500-1092500 GCF_000007125.1 Brucella melitensis bv. 1 str. 16M
ACCGCTTGGGGCGTTTATGCACGATAGCTGGCATGTCGGCAGACTGGCTCATATAGGCATTCGCTCTTTTGATGTTCTCACTGGACCGGATTCGCTTGCACGAAACCGTTCCAAATTTTATTTTCACGCATATTCAGCCGGAATCAGGTGTATCTGTCGCAATCTCGCCGGTCAGGGCGCATTTCGATCTGGATGAATGAGATCCGTGCTCCGACCTTTCCTCTTTGCAGCATAACCTATCGCTGCTCATTTCACTCGGCCGGATTATGCTCCGGCATGCGCGCCAAAGAAACCTCCTCCACATCCAAGACATGCGGCAGATTTACCTTCGCGTGAATGACACCGCTTGTAAAATGATGCGTCTATAAAGTTGAAAAGATACGGGCGGCGCGCCCCCGCGACTGCCGCCCGTGGCCTGCGCTTTTTACTTCGCAGGCTTGTACCAGCTATCCAGGCCGGCCTGTAGCTTCTTGCCCGCCTCGTCCGGCGTATCGGTGCCGTTGATGACGTTTGCGGATTCAACCCAAGTTTCGTTTTCCAGGTTCGGCGTTCCACGCGACAGGATCTGGTAGGTCGAGCGGATCGTCAGCTTGCACTTCTCGCGCCAGGAAACGAATTCCTGCGCCAGCGGATCAGCCATCTTCACCGCAGTCGAATTGAGGCTGAAGAAGCCCGGCAGCGCATTGGCGTAGATTTCCGCGAATTCCGGCGAGGCAACCCAGTTCAGGAACACCTTGGCCTGTTCGGCATTCTTGCTTGCAGCATTGAGGCCGAGACCGATATCGTTGTGATCCGAAATGTAGCAGGTATCGCCAGCATTCTTAACCGGCGGCGGGAATGCGCCCATCTTGAACTGCGCCTGCGTATTGAACAGGCCAATTTCCCACGAACCGGCCGGATAGATAGCGGCGCGGCCAAGCGTGAAGAGGTTCTGGCTGTCCGGATAGGTCTGCGCCTCGAAACCGTCACCCAGATAGTCCTTCCACTTCGCCAGAACCTTGAACGGCTCAACCCACTCCGGATCGGTCAGCTTTTCCTTGCCCGCGATCAGCGCCTTGCGGCCTTCCTCGCCCTTCCAATAGGTCGGGCCAATGTTCTGGTAGCCCATGGTGGCGGCTTCCCACATATCCTTCGTGCCCATGGCCATCGGGATATAGGTGCCATCCGCCTTGATCTTTTCAAGAACGTCGAAGAATTCGGCTTCCGTGGTCGGCGCCTTCAGGCCCAGCTTGTCGAAGGCTTACTGATTATAGATGAAGCCGTGAATGACCGAAGCCATCGGCACACAGAAAGTCTTGGAGCCGTCATCGGTCGTCCAGGCGGACTTGGCGACGTCGGAAAAGTTCTTCATGCCTTCCAGATCAGTCAGATCGGCGAGCTTGCCCTTGTTGAACAGCTCCAGCGAGGTGTCGAACGGACGGCAGGCAATGAGATCGCCACCGGAGCCAGCATCAAGCTTGGCATTGAGCGCGACATTATATTCCGTTGGTGCGCTTGGTGCGAAATTGATCTTGATGCCCGGATGCTTGGCTTCAAACGCCGGGATGATTTTTTCCTGCCAGATTTGCAGATCGTCGTTGCGCCAGCTTTCAACCGTCAGCGTGACGTCTTCGGCAAATGCGACCGAGCCCGTCGCCAGCAGCGTCGAGCCGAGCAGCATGAGTTTCAAGGTATTGCGAATCATTGACCTTCTCCCGTTTTTATAGCGCGGATGCGCAAAAGAGGCGAAATACGCCAGACCGTGACGGTGTGGTCGCCTCTTGCAGCACGGGAAAGATACCGGCCCCCGCCGGATTGTGCTCCATCCCTAAGCCCGCGATCCTCGCCCTCAGCGGCATTGCGCTCCCCTTCTGGTCGAATTAATGCCAAAAACGCACCAATTGTCTAGAGGAGTTTGTGTTTTTTACTCACAAAAATTAGAGAGGAAAATAATTATGATTTTAAATCAACATATTAACTAATTTTTTCACAGCCTCACAAATCTGCTTGGTTAATGGTATTTTTTTGGTATCTTCAAGTTGGAGGTATCTTCATGACTGAATTTTTCATTGGCGTAGATGGCGGCGGCACAGGTTGCCGTGCCGTGGTGGCGGGGCGTGACGGAACGATTCTGGGCTTTGGGCATAGCGGCTCGGCCAATATCGTCACCGACCCGCAGACTTCACTCGTCAATGTGAAGGCCGCCATCGACAACGCCTTTGACGAGGCGGGGCTGGACAAGGCGCATTATGCCACGAGCCATGCGGTTCTTGGCCTTGCCGGCGGAAATGTGGAAGGCGCGGGCCTGCCGATTGAGCGCGGCCTGCCATTTGCCCATGCAAATGTGGAATTTGACGGTTTGATCGCGCTTCAGGGCGCGCTTGGCGACAAGGATGGCGTCGTTGCCATTCTCGGCACCGGCACGGCCTATATCATACGCAAGGGCGCGCGCATTCATTCGGTCGGCGGCTGGGGCTTTCCCTTGAGCGATCTGGGCAGCGGGGCAAGGCTCGGCCAGAGCCTGTTGCAGGAATGCCTGCTCGTGCATGACGGCATTCATCCGGGCAGCCCCCTCACCACCGCCATTTTGAACGAATTCGGCAACAAGCCGGACAATCTGGTGGAATTCGCCTGGACGGCGAAACCCGGCGATTTCGGCAAATATGCGCCACGCATATTCCAATATGCGCGCGAAGGCGACCCGACGGCGCATATGCTTCTGAAGCACTCGGCAGCTTATGTCAGCGAAACGCTCGAAGTGTTGATTGGTCAGGGCGCCGAACGCATCAGCCTGCTTGGGGGCATGGCGCCGCTCTATGTGGAATGGCTGCCCCTGCATCAGCAGAAACTTCTGGTGGAACCGGCCGCAGACGCCCTGACGGGCGCGCTGCAACTGGCGCTCAATCGCTATGGTCCGAAGAATGGAAGGGCATGCGGATGAGCGGAAATTTCGGCGCTTTCCTGCCCAAGAACCTGCAGGGCTCTGCGCCCTCCTCCGGGGCGGGGCCGCTTTACGTGCAACTGCGTCAGTCACTCGAAGCGGCAATCCGTGCCGGGCAACTGGCCGATGGTGAGGCATTGCCGCCGGAACGCGACATTGCCGAATATACCAATATCAGCCGCGTGACCGTGCGCAAGGCCGTGGACGACCTCGTAAAGGCGGGGCTTCTGGTGCGCCGTCACGGCTCAGGCACGTTTGTCGTACGCCCCGGCGAGCGTGTGCAGCAATCACTCTCCATGCTGACCTCATTTACGGAAGATATGGCCCGGCGCGGCATTGCCACGCAATCGCGCTGGCTGGAGCGCGGGCTTTATTATCCCTCGCCGGAAGAAATGATGAAGCTTGGTTTGTCATCGGAAACGCGGGTGGCGCGGTTGGGGCGCCTGCGCATGGTGGGCGACATGCCGCTTGCCATCGAAAGGGCAAGCCTTTCCAGTGAATTCCTGCCCGATCCCGATGCCGTGCAAGGCTCACTTTATGCGGAGCTGGGCCGCACAGGTTTTCGTCCGGTGCGTGCGGTACAGCGTATTGCGGCCTGCAATATCAAGACGTCGGATGCTCGCATTCTTGGCGTGCAGGAAGGCGATGCGGGCCTTTCTATCGAGCGTCTTTCCTATCTGGCTTCGGGCCGCGTGGTGGAATTTACCAAGTCGCTCTATCGCGGCGATGCCTATGATTTCGTTGCAGAGCTGACAATTCCGCAATCCTGATTGAGCTACCATATAAAGTAAAACGGCCCGTTTCCGGGCCGTTTTGCATTTCAGTGGTGCTTGTTGCCTTCAAGGGCCAGTTCCGCCGTGGGGTCGGCGGCAAGGCGCTTGCGCGCCCGGTCGTCCATCAGCTCATACCACATCGCATTCAGCACAGCGAACGCGGCTGCAAGCGGCAGGCCCAAAAGCCAGGAAAAATACCACATCTTGCTTCCTTTCCAATCAGTAAGCGTGGTTGCTCTCATCCTCGATCATGCTCTTGTCCACCTTGCCCCAAAGGACCTTATAGACCCATGCGGTATAGGCGACGATGATCGGAATGAAGACGACCGTTACCACCAGCATGATGAACAGCGTCTGATGGCTGGACGATGAATCCCAGACCGTCAGGCTCGATTGCGGATCGATCGAAGACGGCAGGATGAACGGAAACATCGACACGCCGACAGACGAGATGATGCCGAAGATCGAGAGTTTTCCGAAGAGGAGCGGAGCAAGTTCACGACCGCCGCGTAGCGTTGCGAGAACCGCGAGCGCACCGAGAATGCCAAGCGCAGGCGCGATCAGCAGGATCGGATAATTCGCATAGTTCGCAAACCAGGCGCCGTGATCCAGTTCCACGGTCTTTTGCAGCGGGTTGGAAGGCCCGTCCATCACCACCGCACTGGTTATGCGATACCCCGACACCCAAAGCCAGCTTATGGCACCGGCGACGATGTAGAGAATGACGGTCAACAGCGCCGCAACGCTGCCATAGGCCCGCGCCCGCGCCTGTATCACGCCATCTGTCTTCAAAACGAGCCATGCCGCGCCATGCATGGTGAGCATGGTGACGGACAGGATGCCGCACAGAAGCGCAAACGGATTGAGCAGGCCGAAGAATGAGCCTTCGTAGAAGATCTGGAGATCGCCGTTGAGCCGGAAGGGAACCCCCTGAAGCACATTTCCAACCGCCACGCCGAAGATCAGCGCCGGCACGAAGCCGCCGATGAACAGCGCCCAGTCCCAACTGTTGCGCCAGGTTTCTCCATCACGCTTGGAGCGGAACTTGAAGCCGACCGGGCGCAGGATGAGCGCGAACAGGATGACGAACATCGCCAGATAGAACCCGGAGAAGGACACCGCATAAAGCGGCGGCCAGGCGGCGAAGATCGCACCGCCGCCAAGGATCAACCAGACCTGATTGCCTTCCCAGACGGGGCCGATTGTATTGATGACGACGCGACGCTCCACATCGGTTCTGGCAACGAAAGGCAGAAGCGTGCCGACGCCGAGGTCGAAACCATCCATGGCGAAAGCCGATCAGCAGCGCGCCGAGCAGCACCCACCAGATGATCCGCAGGGTTTGATAGTCCAACAAATCGCTGAGTATCATGGTTCTTACTCCGCAGGTGCAATGCTGGCCGGGGCTAGCATGGCTTCCGGTTTGCTGTCGGGTTCAGGCCCGGCCTTGATGGCGCGCAGCATCAGGCCCATTTCGATGATGAAAAGGACCGTGTAGATGACCACGAAACCGACGATGGTGAGCAGAACCGTCGAAGCGCCGAGGTTTGATACGGCAACCGCCGTTGGCAATATGCCTTCGATGCTCCAGGGTTGGCGCCCGAATTCGGCGACGACCCAGCCCATTTCAGCCGCGATCCAGGGCAACGGTATGGCAAATACCGCCACTTTCAGAAGGAACGGATAACGGTCCAATGCCCGGCGGGCAGAAAGAACGAAGAACGTTCCCGTCAGCAGGATCAGGAAGAAGCCGATGCCGACCATGATGCGGAACGCCCAGAAGAGCGGCAGAACGCCGGGAACCGTGTCGTTTGCTGCCTTGACGATCTGTTCGTCCGTCGCATTGCGTGGGTCGTCCACATAACGTTTCAGGAGAAGCGCATAGCCCATCCACTGGCTGTTATCGGCAAAAGCGTCCCTCACTTCCTGCGAAACGGCATTGGTGCCACCCGCCGCGCGAATTTTTTGCAGGGCATCATAGGCAACAATGCCGTTGCGGATATGTTTTTCCGCATTCTGCACAAGCTGGTCGATGCCTTCGATGGGCGTCGTCAGCGAGCGTGTTCCAATGAGGCCCATGACCCAGGGAATACGCACGGCGAAATGCGTTTCGCGCGCTTCCTGATCGGGGAAGCCAAACAGGGTGAACGATGCCGGAGCCGGCTCGGTTTCCCACATGGCTTCAATGGCCGCGATCTTCATCTTCTGGTGCTCGTTGGTGAGATAGCCGCTTTCATCGCCAAGGACGACAACCGAAAGCGATGCCGCAAGCCCGAAGGAAGCCGCAACCGTAAGCGAGCGCTTGGCAAGTTCGACCGAGCGGCCCCGCAGGAGATACCAGGCCGAGATACCCAGCACGAAGATTGATGCCGTGGCATAACCTGCCGAAACCGTGTGGACGAATTTTGCCTGTGCGACAGGGTTCGTCAGCACCGCGAAAAAATCGGTGATCTCCATGCGCATGGTTTCGGGATTGAAGGCAGAGCCAACCGGATTTTGCATCCAGCCATTTGCAATCAGGATCCAGAGAGCGGAAAAATTGGAACCTGCGGCGACCGCATAGGTTGCAACCAGGTGGCCGACCTTGGAAAGACGGTCCCAGCCAAAAAAGAACAAACCGACGAATGTGGCTTCGAGGAAGAAGGCCATCATGCCTTCAATCGCAAGCGGTGCGCCGAAAATATCGCCGACATAATGGCTGTAATAGCTCCAGTTCATACCAAACTGAAATTCCATCACGATGCCTGTGGCGACACCCATAACAAAATTAATACCAAACAGCGTACCCCAGAATTTCGTCATCTGCCGCCAGATAAGGCGGCCAGTCATGACGTAAACGGTTTCCATGATGGCCAGCAACACGGAAAGACCCAAAGTCAGAGGCACGAAGAGGAAGTGATAAAGTGCCGTGATTGCAAATTGCAATCGCGACAGGGAGACAATATCGAGTTCCATCTCACTAAAGCCGGTCAACCCGGCCCTCCTGATGTTGTGAGCTGTGCTTGTGCAAAGCCCTTTTTTGAAACAGATGGTTTTCAAATTTCCATCCATTCCAGTCCTGTAATCAAGCGAGCCGCTGAAGACCCGCCTGCATGACTCACCTCATGGTTTTGAGGATGTCGTCGAAAAGCGGTTCGCCTTTCCTTACCGATAGAATTAGAGCACCTTGATTTAAAACAATGATGCGATTGCAGATTTTCGTCTCTCGACCGATATGTGTGGCAATAAGAAGCGTCCGCCCGGCCGCTTTTTCAGAAAGGCGCGCCAGCACATCTTCCGCCGTTGCGTGATCCAGACCTTCGGTCGGCTCGTCGAGTTCCCATAGCGGCGCATCGGTCAGAAACAGACGGGCCAGCGCCAGACGCCGGGCCTGCCCGCCAGAAAGGCCCATGCCGCCCTCGCCCAGTGCAGTGTCGAGACCGGCAGGCGCATTCCGCATGAATTCGCCAAGGCCCGCCGCCTGTAGCGCATCGATTAGCTCCGCGTCCGTCGCATCCGGCTTTGCCAGCAGAAGGTTGTTGCGCAGGCTGTCCTGAAAAAGCTCGGTCCTTTGCGTGAGAAGCCTTGTGGGCAGCGCCGCAACAGAACCGCTTTCCGCAGCTATCTCCCCCGCAAGCAGGTTGAAAAGCGTGGATTTTCCAGCACCGCTCGTGCCGACGACCGCGACCCGCTCGCCTTCAGCAATATCGAGATTGAAGCCTTTCAGTGCTGTCGCCGCGGCGCCTTCATGGCGCACCGACACGTTTTCAAGCACGACAGCCTGTCCCGGCACAGGCAGCGGCAGGCAAGCCGCTTTCGCCGGTTCTTCAAGCTGCGGCCCGACCCGGCGCGCCGCAAGCACGGTGCGGCCGAGTTCCATCGCGCCACGCCGCAAAGCTGCAAAAGGCTCCATGGCACCGAGGATAATGAGAATGCCGAGCACGGCTACCGGTGCGTCGATCATGCCCGCCCCGACAAGCAGGCCGACACCGGCCAGCCCTCCGGCGAGAATGGCTGCATGGGCTATGCCTAATCCCGCACCTGTCGCGATCTCGATCCGGTTCAGCGCCTTGTCGGCGCTGCCCATATAAGCGTCGGCACGCACAAGTGCCGCCTGCTGCGCCTCCATGCGGCCTGCCATCAGCAGTTCGGTCTGGCCTGCGACCAGATCAATGGCGCGCGCGCGCAATGCTTCTGTTCCCTTGGCGCTCCGGCGCATGGCGGGTTCCGAGCGCATTGCGGCGATAACAGGCAGACCAAGGCCGATTACAAGCAAGGTGAGCGCAACAAGAAGGCCGAAAAGCGGATGCATGAAGCCGAGCGCCACGCCCGCGAAAAGCGCGGTTGCAAGTGCGGCACCAATGGGCACCAGAACACGCAGATAAAGCGAATCCAGCGCATCGATATCGGCGGTGAGCCGGAAGAGAAGCCGCGCCGGGCGTTTCAAAAGTGCATGCGCTGCGGAAGGCTGCGCCCAGCTACGGAAGAGTTTTTCGCGCAGCGCCGCCAGTACGGCAAGCGTCGCATCATGCGTGACAAGGCGTTCCAGATAGCGCGCGCCAGTGCGCAGGATAGCGAGAAGGCGAATACCGGCCGCTGGCGCAAATACGTCGAAGGCAACCGCCGTCGCCGCACTGAGGCCCGCAATGGCGGTGGCCGTGATGAACCATCCGGACAGGCCGAGCAAGGCGATGCCTGCAAGCACGGTGATGGTCGCCGCCGCGATACCCGCATAAAGTGCCACAGCCCTTGAACGGAAAAACAGCCGCAGGACCGGGCGAAGTGAATGCAAACCCTTCATTCCGCAGCCCTCCGTTGGATGACAGCCGCATCGTCGCCGCGATGATCCAGCCGCACGATGCGATGCATCCTGCGCGCCAGCGTTTCATCATGCGTCGCGACGATCAGGGTCTTGCCCTGAGCGAGCCGCACCAGATTTTCCGCAATTTTTTCCGCCGTTTCATGATCGAGATGTGCGGTTGGTTCATCGGCAAGAATAATATCGGCCTCAGGATCGACGGCGATCCGCGCCAGTGCGAGCCGCAAGGCTTCGCCGCCAGACATGCCTGCGCCATTTTCGCCAATCAACCTATTGCCCGCTACGCCTGCCACATGGCTCAAGGCGGTATCGTCGATGATCCCGGCAATGGCTGCCCTGTCCGCATATCGACCGAGCGTGATATTGTGGCGGGCAGAGCCTGCAAAAATATGCGGCTTCTGGCCGACCCAGCTCATTCTCTTGCGAAGAGCAACAGCCGTGCGCGGCTCCAGAAGCGTGTCGCCAATGGTGATTTCGCCCGCCTGCGGCGCGGCAAGCCCCGCAATCAGCGCCAGCAACGTGGATTTGCCATAACCGCTTGGCGCCAGCAGCGCGATATGCTCGCCAGCAGCAATATCGAGACTGAACCCCTCCAGCACGACGGGGCCGCCGGAATAGCGAAAACCGACATCGCGTAAGGTGACGGAGGGTGCGCATCGCGCCACTTCCGCCGATCCTCCCTCGCCAACCACTGGCATGGTGTGATGCGTCAGGCTTTCCAGCGCGTCGATAGCCGCTTCGCCTGCGGCACGGTCATGCCAGACTGCGGAAAGATCGCGCAGCGGCTCAAAAAAGGCAGGCGCAAGAAGAAGAATAAACAGCCCCTCACCAAGCGTCAGCTTGTGGCCCCAGGCGCCGAATTGCAGCGTGCCGAGCAGATGGAAACCGATATAGATCGCCACCATTGCCACGCCAAGCGCCGCAAAAAGCTCCAGCACAGCCGAGGAAAGAAAGGCGATCCGCAGCACCGCCATGGTTTTTGCACGCAGGGTTTCAGCGTTTTCGCGCAGGCGTTTTGCCGTCATGTCAACGGCGTGGAAGGTGCGGATCGTGGTGAGCCCGCGCAGCCGGTCGAGCAGAAAGCCATTCATGCCGCCAAGCGCCACAAGCTGTTTTTCGCTTGCAGCCTTCGCGCGCCAGCCAATCAGCGCCATGAAAACCGGGATCAGCGGCGCGGCGACCAGCAGGATGAGCGCCGCCACCCATGAAAACCAGAGAACAGCCGCCAGAATGATAAGCGGCACCAGCATGACGCGGTAGCGCATGGGAACGAAGCGCGACAGATAAGGCACCACCATTTCAGCCTGTTCGGCAAGGATGCTTGCGGCCTCACCGGAAGAGGGGCGCGATACATCAAGCGGGGAGCGCCGGGCAAGTGCCGCAAAGGCCTTTTCACGAAGGCTTGTAAGTTGTAAGCGGGCGGCATCGAAAGCCTGCGTGCCACCGCGCGCATCCAGAACGCTGCGAAGGCAGCCAATCACAAACAGAGCGGCGGCGCAGTAATAAATGGAGCTGTCAAAGCCGGTATCGGCGAGCCGCCCCGCTGCATAAGCCAGAAGGGCCGCCTGCGGCAGCCAAAGCACTGCCGCGAGCGTTTGAAGCATTGCCCCCCGTTTGAGCAGGGACGGCATTGCGCGGCGCTGGCGTTTTCCGTCACCTGCCGTTCTGCCGTCTTCTGCCTTCAGGTCTTCCGTTCGGGGGGCAACGGATGTCACTCTCGCTTAGGCTCCTTCTTGGCCGATGTTCTTCCGCGTCCGAGCGCCACGATCCTGTCTGTGGTCTCAAGAAAGCGGGTAACTTTGGCGCCGAGCGCCAGAAGGCTGGTGAGCCGGTCGGTGTCGAGTTTCTTGACGTCGTCATACCAGTTGGTCAGCCGTTCGATCAGGCTGTACATGTCTTTCATGCGGTCCTGGGCATAACGATCACTGTCATCCTGCGGCTGCTCCATCAGCACTTCCCGCAGCACACTCAGGGTCGGGTCGATCTCGCGCTTCTTGCGCTCTTCGGCAAGCGTGCGCAAAATCTGCCACACGTCGTCCGGCGTTGTGAAGAAATCGCGGCGGTCACCTGGAATGTGCTTCAGAAGCACGAGGTTCCAGCCCTGCAACTCGCGGATACCCATGGAAACGTTGGATCGTGAAACGCCGAGCGCCTCGACGATCTCATCCGCGCAAAGCGGCTCTGGCGACAGATAGAGCAGCGCATAAATCTGCCCCACCGTACGGTTGATGCCCCAACGGCTGCCCATCTCCCCGAAGTGGAGAACGAACGACTGAACGATTGGCGACAGTTCCAAAATCTCTCTCCCGTAAATTCTGAATTTTCAGAAATTACTGAAATCCAGATAATCCAATTGAACCAAACCTTCAATCCGCATGCCCGATGCAGGCCACATCAGGACAATTGGCCGCAGCCCGCGCACTCCTCCAAATAACACGGGCCACCCCTTCCGATCCCTTGGGAAAGCGAACAGGCGGGCACAAGGACTTGGCAAATGGTGAATATGCTTTCTGAACAGCGCGATAGCCTGCCTGGAGACACACTCCAGAACCGCTATCGGCACATTCAGGGACAAGCAGGCAGCCCTTCCCCCCGGAAGGCCGCAATTTCCCCATTTCACACCGCGCAGGCACCCTGATTCCGGCCTCCTGCGCACCCTCGGCCTTTCATGCTCACCGACCCTGAAACGACTCGGAAGATGAAGGCAACTCCTTGCTGTCCCGGGTCCGGTCGCGATGAAGCACGGCGCGGCTGAGCAGCATGAGCGTTACCGGCGTTGTGACAACCACAAAGACGGTAATCAACACTTCATGCAGAATCGGCTTCGATTGCAAGATGGAGAAAAATATTATCGACGCGAGCAGGATGCCCCCTGCCCCAAACGAAGAGCCGATCGTGGGCGCATGGACACGTTCATAGAACGTCTTGAAACGCACGAGCCCGATGCAGCCGACGAGCGTGAGAAAGGCTCCCGCCACCAGAAGAAACGAAACAAGGATCGCGGCCCAGAGCGGAAAATCGGCAGCCTCTATCATTCGATCACCTCGCCGCGCATCAGGAATTTGGACAGCGCCACCGTGGCAACGAAACCCAGAAGGGCGATGATGAGCGCGGCCTCGAAATAGATGATGCTGCCCGTGCGGATGCCGAAAGTGAGCAGAAGCAGGAGCGCGTCGAGATAAAGCGCATCGGTCGCCAGAATACGATCCTGCGCGCGCGGACCAACCAGCAGGCGATAGACCGCGCAGCCCATGGCTGCAACGAGCATGACCTGAGCGGCAAGCAGCGCCCAGAAGATGAGAACTGCGCTCATGCCGATTTCTCCCCTTCAACGATATCCACCACACCGAAAATCTCGATCAGCGGCCGTTCGTAGCGCTCCTTGATAAGATGTCGCCAGGTTTCGGCATCTTCAAGGTCGAGAACGTGGATGGTAAGTATCCCGCGCGCGGCATTATAGTCCACCCATGCCGTGCCGGGGCTGGCTGTAATCATGCAAGCAAGAACGGCAAGCGCTGTGCGATTTTGCAGCTCAAGCGGTATCACCACAAAACCCGGATGGCGCTGGCGCCCCGGCGACAGGATGAGCCGTACGACCGCGATATTCGAGCGCAGGACATCAATGCTGGCGGCATATAACAGCCAGATCATCATGCGCGGCGAACGTATATGGTTTTTCTGCGGCTCCAGCGCCATCATGACCCGGCAGGCACCAAACGCGATCACCAGACCAAGGATGAACTGCGCGCGGGTAAAACTATTGAGCAGCAGCCAGAACAGGACGAGCGAAACGAAGAGCAGCGGATAGGGAAGGATTTTCTTCATTGCGCGCCCGCCGTTTCTGCGCCAGTGCGCGGCGCCCTGAGGACACTGTTGATATAATCATCCGGATTATGCAGCGAGCGGGCTGTTTCATCCATATAGCGCATAGTGGGACCGGCCGCGATAGTGAGGGCGAGGCACACACCCAACAGACCGGCAATCGGCACCACTTCACGCACCAGCACACGCGGCACATTGCCCTCCAGCGAAGCCCAGAAAGTGCGGATGCCGGTTCGCGTCATGGCTATCAGCGCCGAAAGGCCGGAAAGCAGGATAAGTGAAACCAGCACCCAGCTTGTCGCGCTGACCGGCGCGGTGAGCTGGGGGGCAGAGCCATCTCCATTGAACACCGCCGTCAGAATGAGGAACTTGGCGAGGAAGCCGGAGAATGGCGGCAGGCCGATCAGCAGGATAGCGCAAATGCAGAAACATGTGCCGAGAATGGCGAGCGTGGCAGGCAGAACCGTGCCGACTTCCTCCTCGTCTTCTTCCTCCTCGTCATCGCCATAGGCCTCCATGGTAACGGCAAGAACGTTTGCGGCTGCATCCTGCCCGCGCTCGACCAGCTCGATCAGCAGGAAAAAGGCAGCAATGGCGAGCGTAGAACTGACCATATAGAAAAGTGCGGCACCCGGCATTGCCGTATTGCCGCTGCCGATGGCGGCAAGCAGTGTGCCGGTCGACACCAGAATGCTGTAGCTGGCAAGCCTGCCCATTGCCTGCGAGGCGACGACACCGATAAGGCCGAAGGCCAGCGTGATCATGCCGCCGAAATAAAGCCAGTCATTGCCGAACCCGTAGGATGAACCGGCGCTGATGCCGAACATCAATGGCGACAGGCGCAAAAGCACATAGATGCCGACCTTGCTCATGATCGCAAACACCGCTGCAACAGGTGCGGCGGCAGCGGTATAGGCCGGTGCAAGCCAGAAATTGAGCGGCCACATGCCCGCCTTGATGAGAAATGCGACACCCAGCACTGCGGCGCCAGCTTCCAGCAACATGCGGTCTTGCGCCGCCACATGCGAAATGCGCTGTGCCAGATCTGCCATATTGAGTGTGCCGGTGACGCCATAGATCAGGCTGACACCGATCAGAAACAGCGATGAAGCAACGAGATTGACCGCGATATAATGCATCCCGGCCTTGACGCGCGCCGGGCCCGAACCATGCAGCGCAAGACCGTAGGATGCTGCCAGCATCACCTCGAAGAAAACGAACAGATTGAACAGATCGCCGGTGAGAAAAGCCCCGTTGAGCCCCATCAGGAGAAGCTGGAAAATCGTATGGAAATGCGGGCTCGCCTTGTGCCAAGAAGCAAAGGAAAAGCTGAGTGCGGCCAGACCGAGCAGGCTGGCCAGCACGAGCATGAGTGCCGCCAGCCGATCCAGCACCAGCACGATGCCGAACGGTGCCGGCCAGTTGCCGATCAGATAGACAATGGCTTCGGGAGCCTTTTCGCTTGCCATGCCGACAAGTGTGATGGCAAGCGCAATCAGGCAGACCATGGATACGAAGCTGATTGCCATTTTCAGCCTGCGCCGGCGCTCATCGAACAACAGCAGCACCGCCGCCGTGACGAGCGGCAAAACGATGGGAGCAACGACGAGGTGTGTTTTCCAGTCCATCGTCAATTCTCCTTGCCGTCAACATGGTCGGTTCGGGTCAACCCGCGCGAGGCAAGCAGCACGACAAGGAAAAGCGCCGTCATGGCGAAACCGATGACGATGGCGGTCAGCACCAGTGCCTGCGGCACGGGATCGGTGTATTGCGCGGCCTGCACATCCAGCCCGGATTCCAGAACCGGCGGTGCATCGGTGCGCAGCCGCCCCATCGAAAAGATGAAAAGATTGACCGCATAGGAAACGAGCGACAGGCCAATGGCAACCTGAAAGGTGCGGGGACGCAGGATGAGCCAAACGCCGGAAGCCATCAGCACGCCGATTGCAAGAGCGAGAACAAGTTCCATCAGTTCTCCTCCTTCGCTGCCGCCAGTTTTTCGACACGATGCTTGCGGATCGACTGGTGCGCCAATGCGATCAGCACCAGCACGGTCGCGCCCACGACCAGAAGAAAGACGCCAAAATCAAACAGAAGCGCACTTGCTATCGGCATTTTCCCGATATGCGGAATTTCGGCATAGCGGAAGAAGGATGTCAGGAACGGATAGCCGAAAAACCACGCGCCCATGCCCGTTGCGGCAGCAAATAGCAGACCAAGCCCGATCCAGCGCAAGGGCAGGATGCGCAATCTGTCTTCCACCCATCTTGTGCCAGAAGCCAGATATTGAAGAAGAAATGCAATGGCAAGCGTGATGCCGGCAGCAAAACCGCCGCCTGGAAAATCATGCCCGCGCAGGAAAAGATGCACGGCAAGAACGATAATGACGGGGAAGAGCCAGTGCATGATGACAGATGGCACCGCCAGATAATCTGCAAGCGTCTCGCCCGCCTTGCGGCCCGGCATTGCCTCGTCATAGGCGTCCTGGATTTTCTGCTGGTCGGTCGAACCGGTACTCTCAGGCGCAGGGCGGAAACGGCGCAGGAGCGCAAAGACCGTGAGGCTGACAATGCCAAGCACAGCAATTTCCCCGAACGTATCGAAAGCGCGAAAGTCAACCAGAATAACATTGACGACATTCATGCCACCGCCACCCGAATAGGCGTTTTCGAGGAAATAATCGCCAATACTGCTGGGCGACGGGCGCGTCATCATCGCATAAGCGATGACGGCTACACCCGCCCCGCTGACAACGGCCAGGGCAAGGTCGCGGTAGCGGCGCAGACGCGAACCGAAATTGACAGAAGCTGCGGCGTCTGGGTCTTCCCAACGTTTTGGCAGCCAGCGCAGGCCAAGCAGCAACAGAACCGTGGTGACGATCTCGACCAGCAATTGCGTTACCGCAAGATCCGGCGCGGAAAGCCAGACGAAGGTGATGCAGGTGATGAGCCCCGCCCCGCCGAGCAGGATGAGCGCTACAAGCCGGTGGAACTTTGCCTGATAGGCAGCCCCGACGGCACATGCGCCGCCCAAAATCCACAAGCCCGCGAAAATGGGATCAACGGGTTGCACGCCAAGCATGCCCGTGGGGATGCCCGCTTCGAGAATGGGCCATGCGGCTGCCACCACGGCAAAGGCCACGACAATGCGAAGTTGCGGCCGCAAACGGCGTGTGGAGAGAAAGGTTTCGGCCTTGCGCGCCCAGTTCCATGACAGCGTGACCAGCACACGCTCGAAAATACGCTGCCCTTGCAAATGCCGGAAGAAGGGCGGGCCGTCCTCGCTCGTCGCCAGATAGTTTTTCAACAGCCAGTGCAGCAATATGCCACCGACCATCGCGACGATACTCATCATCAAGGGCAGGTTGAAACCATGCCAGACGGCAAGGCTGTACACCGGTGTTGCCTGCCCCAGAACGGATATGACCGCTGAATGCAGGAACGGGCCGATGGAAAGCCCCGGCACAATGCCGATCAGAAGGCAGAGCAGCACCAGAAGCTCGATCGGACGCCGCATCCAGTGCGGCGGCTCATGCGGCTCCTTTGGCAGATCGTGCGGCGGGGGGCCGAAGAAGGTTGAATAGATAAAGCGTACCGAATAGGCGACCGTGAAAATACCGGCGATTGTCGCCACATAAGGCGTAATCGTATCCAGCCACGAAACCAAGTGGGTTTCGACGGATTCGGCAAAGAACATTTCCTTGGAAAGGAACCCGTTGAGCAGCGGCACACCTGCCATGGCGGCACTCGCCACCATGGCGAGCGTGGCTGTATAGGGCATAGGCTTCAGCAAGCCGCTCAGCCTGCGCATATCGCGCGTGCCGGTTTCATGGTCGATAATGCCGGCCGCCATGAAAAGCGACGCCTTGAAGATTGCATGATTGACCATGTGGAAGATTGCAGCCACCGCCGCAAGCGGGCTTCCAAGGCTCAAAAGAACTGTGATGAGGCCAAGATTGCTGATGGTCGAATAGGCAAGTAGCCCTTTCAAATCCTGCTGGAACACCGCAAAAAAACTGGCGATCAGCAGGCTGATAAGCCCGGCCCCCCCTAAAATCCAGAACCATTCTTCCGTACCGGCCAGCACCGGCCACAAGCGCGCCAGCAGGAAAACACCCGCTTTCACCATTGTTGCCGAATGCAGATAGGCCGATACCGGCGTTGGCGCCGCCATGGCGTTTGGAAGCCAGAAATGGAACGGAAACTGTGCGCTTTTCGTGAAGGCGGCGAGCGCAATCAGGACCAGAATAACCGTGTAGAGCGGATGGGCGCGGACGAGATCGCCCGCGGCAAGCACCCTGTCCAGATCATAGCTTCCAACCACATGACCAAGCAGCAGAACACCTGCCAGCAGGCAAAAGCCGCCAATGCCGGTGACGGTAAGCACCATGCGCGCACCATCGCGGGCGCTGGCATTATGGTACCAATAGCCAATCAGGAGGAAAGAGAAAACGCTCGTCAATTCCCAAAAGACGGCAAGCAAGACGATATTGCCCGACAGTACAATGCCGAGCATCGACCCCATAAAACCCAGAAGGAAAGAGAAGAAGCGCGGGACCGGATCTTCCGGCGACATATAGTAACGCGCATAAATAACCACCAGCAGGCCGATGCCGGTAATAAGCATGGCAAAAAGCCATGCAAAACCATCCATGCGCAAGGTGACGTTGAGGCCATAGGCGGGGAGCCATTCCAACGTACCATGCAGAACCTTGCCGCCCGAAACGATGGGATAAATACTGGCAGTGGCCACGAAAGCCACAAGCGCGATTGCTGCTGTGAACCATGCCGAGCCACTTCTGTCAGCCCGCCTGAAAAGACCCGTGATCGCGCTGCCAAGAAATGGAAGAAGGACAAGCAGGAAAAGTATTCTGCCGTCCATCGTCATGCGCCACTGGCCTCCAATCCATTACCGATGTTGATCCGAAGCAAGCACCGCTCGATGATACAGCAACAGGAGCGTGCCGGATAGTTGTCGAGAGGAATCATATGTTTCAATGTTTTTATTATGACGGGAATAAGAACATTATGGCAATAGCTTTCAATGGCTTATCGTGATTATTTAACGGATTTTATCTATATTTTACGAGAAATTCTATAATTCGCCATCATGACCGTTCGGCACTGTGCCAATACGATTCATATTGGCGTGCAATTCTTGCAGTAGCATGACAAAATCTGGAGTTGATACATAGCCCCAAAAAGCGGGAACCTATTTTCCGGGAGACACGCGCCAAAAACAGAGCATGCATTTCCGATCATTGAAACCAAGCAGGAAATGCCCTCCGCAGGTTTATACCAGCGGCTGAACAGGCTTTGGTAGCACGATTATTCCTGAAGCAGACGCTGCGCGAGTTTTTCGGCCTGCACGCGAATATCGGGAACCGCTGTCACCTCCCAGAACATGCCTTTGGTAACGGGACCAAGAGCAAAGAACGGCCCGGAGGGCTCTCCACGCGCATTCACCACTTGCAGATCGTTCGTGACGTCAAGACCGAGATCGAGCGCATCCGGCCTTGCGAGCCCCTGCTCCATCAGCCGGATCAGCGCCGGGTTGCGGGTCGTTGAAAAATGCTGGTTGCCGCCCCGGCAATCGATGATTGCCGCAACGCGAAGCATCTGCTCCCCGCCCTTGCCGCGCGGGCTGTAGCAGACAGCAATATCTTCACCGTCCTGACGAACAGAAACAAGGCGCCCGGCCATGACCTTCAATTGCCCGGACTTGACCGCCGCCGCGATCCGGTCCGCGGCGGCAGGCGCCATGCGGTGGCGATGCACATCCCACCATGGCCGCAGATGGCGCAGGAAACGCACCTTCTGCCCGACAGACAAACCGGACCAGAGGCGCTGCGTGTGCGGGCGCAAACCATCCATGACATCACGCCAGTTTCCGCCTTTTTGCTCCACCTTGCGCATCAAGGCGCGAATATGCTGCACAAGGCTTGGCAGGCTTGATGCCGGGGTGAGTTCTTCCGCACCGATCTGCATTGGCTGACCGCCCAGATGCCGGACGGGAACCAGCCCGCGCCGGGAAATGGCGAAGATTTCCGCCTTGTGCCCGTTATCCAGAAGCGACAGCACACTATCGATCATGGAAAGCCCTGTTCCAAAGATCGCAACCGGCGCATCTATGGGAATATTGAAATAGCCATTGCTGGACCAATATTCTGCAACATGTTTTCCGGGAGTTGCAATGGAAGCCTCATTGCCCGTTGCCAGAATGATGGCGTCGGCAGAAAATCTTGTTCCCGCTGCGGCCACAACAACCGGCTTTCCGTCTTCCAGCACGATGTCGGCGGCTTCCACCTTCTCCACGAACAGGCGCGGATGCGCTTCCAGATGATAAGGCTGCAACAGTCCCGCCAGATAGTCTCGGTAAAGCCTGCGCGGCGCGAAAGACTGCGCATCCCAGCCGCCACCTTCATCAGTCGTGCGCAGCCAGTTCACAAAATGCTCAGGCTCATCGGGAAAGGCACTCATATTGCCGGCACGGACATTCAAAAGATGGCTCGGATTCCCGGTTGAATAGGCGATCCCCGCGCCAAGCCTGCCGGATTTCTCAAAAATGCGAACCGTTGCATCCTGTGCACGCCGAAGCAATTGGGCTGCAATAATGACACCGCTTGCCCCACCGCCAATAATAATGAAGGATTTCAAACTATTGTGACCTCATCCCATAAGCGAACCGGTGCATTTGCCTGGCCTCGCCAACTTGCCAAAATCCCACCGATTTAATTAGATTCTATTGTCCGTCCTGAAGATGTAAACCCCATGAATGGCGAGAATTTCAAGGCTCACACCGCAAAATGCAAGATGCACATTGTTATCAGATATGAAGACAATTTGAGAACGGCCTTCTGGATTTGTTGACAGTGTGTTTCGCGATTATGGGCTGGTTTCTCTCGGGAAAACATCGATATTTCGGGCAAATCAATCTGGGTTGCCGATCGGCGGCCCATGACGCAACAGGGTACAGACGAATGAACAATGCTCTCCTCGATTCCATCAAGAAGCGCCGTACGCAATATGCTCTGGGCAAGACCCTTCCCCATGCCCGGGAAGATGTTGCCGAACTGATCCGCGAAGCAATCAAGCACACGCCCTCTTCTTTCAATTCGCAAAGTTCGCGCGCGGTGATCCTGTTTGGCCAGGAAAGCGACAAGCTTTGGAACATTGTGAAGGAAACGCTTCGCCCGATCGTTCCAGCCGAAGCTTTCCCGCAGACCGAAGCCAAGATCGACGGCTTTGCTGCCGGTGCGGGCACGGTTTTGTTCTATGAAGACCAGAGCGTCGTGAAAGGCCTTCAGGAAAATTTCCCGCTTTATGCCGATAATTTCCCGGTCTGGTCGGAACAGTCGGGCGGCATGGCGCAACATGCGGTCTGGGCCGCGCTTGCCAATGCGGGCATCGGCGCCAGCCTCCAGCATTATAATCCGCTGATCGACGCGGAAGTAGCCAAGACCTGGGATGTGCCGAGCAATTGGAAACTCCGCGCCCAGATGCCGTTTGGCTCCAATGAGCAGCCTTTCCCGGAAAAGCAGTTCATGAACGACGCTGAACGCTTCAAGGTGTTCTTCTGATTATGAGTTTGAAATGGCCGGGGGAATTCCTCCGGCCATTTTGTCTGGCCTTTATCCGGGCCTGTGCGCCTTGACCACGCTGGGGTCTGTATCGATCCGCCCCGCGCCGATCAGATCGAGGCAATATGGAACCGCCGGGAAGATCGCCTGCAAGGTCATGGCGATGGAAGCCGGTTTACCGGGAAGGTTCAGGATGAAGCTTTTGCCGCGACTTCCCGCCGTCTGACGCGAAAGGACAGCGGTCGGGGTCTGTTCGAGGCTCACACGGCGCATCTGTTCGCCAAAACCCGGCAATTCCTTGTGCAAAACGGCCTTCATGGCTTCCGGCGTCTCATCGCGCGGGCTTGGGCCGGTGCCTCCGGTCGTGAGGATCAGATCGCAAGCAACCGTATCGCAAAGGTCAATCAGCGTATCGCGCACCGATTCCATACCGTCCGGGATAACGCGCCTGACAATCTCGTAAGGCGTCACGATTGCCCCCTTCAGCCATGCCTCGATGGCCGGGCCGCTCAGGTCTTCATATTCACCACGGCTTGCGCGGTCGGAAACGGTAACGACGCCGATTTTCACTTTAGCATCCTCTCAAAAATGATCGCCGGATTTATATCCGCTGCCTTGCAGGATGAAAAGCACTGCCGTTTTCGCAAATGAAAACGCCGCTTTGGCCGTTAGAGTGAAATTGCTGCGCGGGCACCCGCGATTACGGAAAGTAAATTATCTTCCGATAGGCTCTTGAACTTCCGCATTATACTTTGGTATGAGCAGCATCGGCTCCATACGCCTAAATAGGTAGCAATGGGTAGCCCGCAAGACATATTGTGAATGTATCGAGATGCCTTTTTCGAGAGATTATCACTACGGACGCTTCAAAACTGCCGAGCTTGAAAACTTGCAGGCAGCTTATCTCAAGACGTGCGAAGCACTCGGTCATTGTCCGATAACGTCCCCGCAAAAAGACCATATAGCACACCAGATCATCCAGATTTACGAATGCGGCGTCTCAAACCCCGACAAGATTGCCGAACTGATGGTTCAGATCGAGAGCGTGAAACCAAAGCCGCTGGTGGAAGAACTCTTTACCAAAACCTCCGCTACGAAAACCAGGATTGCCTGATATAGCTGGAGCAGTTTCGCTTAACCGGCAATACTCTATCTCTTTGTTTTTTACGTATTAACTCATCATGTCGGGCTTTCCTGCACAGGCCATCGGAGCGCCGTCCCCGTTTCATCATGCGGACTTTTGCCGGCCGCAATCGGTTTCAAGCGTCGCGGCTTTGCTTTCTGCATCGTTTCCGAAATCTCTGCTGCGCTGTTTCAGCCATCCATGAGCCCGCGCAGGTTTCCCGCGCCCCTACTCCACAACTTCCCCCATCAAAATTATCTATTATATTATCATTTGTGGATTCACATAAAACTGATTTATCTATTTTGCAGATTGATTCTGTTTTTATCTACAATTTGGAGGAAGAATGCCCTGCACCGTGGAAAAGCACGAGAAACCGGCCGCCAAGGCCGCTCAGGCTATGCCAGATCGTGGAGGCGAGAACGGGGCATCCTGTTCGGTGGGCCGTTGGAGCGCAGAAGAAGCGCGGGCAATCTATAATCTGCCGTTCAATGATCTGCTCTTTCGCGCCCACGGCCTGCACCGCGAGAATTTTGATCCGAACCGCATCCAGCTCAGCAAGCTTCTCAACATCAAGACGGGTGGATGCCCGGAAGATTGCGGTTATTGCAGCCAGTCTGCTTCTGCGGAAAATGGCCTGAAAGCCTCCAAACTCATGGAAATCGAAACCGTTCTGGAGGAGGCGCGCAAGGCCAAGGCTGCGGGTGCCACGCGCTATTGCATGGGGGCAGCTTGGCGCAGCCCCAAGGATCGCGACATGCCCGCCCTCACCCATATGATCGAAAGCGTGAAGGCAATGGGCCTGGAAACCTGCATGACGCTGGGGATGCTGGATAGCGACAAGGCGGAAAAACTCGCCGATGCAGGCCTCGATTATTACAATCACAATATCGATACGTCCGAGCGTTTTTATCCCGCAGTCATCACCACGCGCAGTTTTGAAGATCGGCTCGATACGCTTGCAAATGTGCGCAATGCGGGCATCAAGGTTTGCAGCGGCGGTATTCTGGGGCTTGGCGAAGAGGCCGAAGATCGCATCGACATGCTGGTAACACTGGCCAACCTGCCGGAACCGCCGGAGAGCGTGCCGATCAATATGCTGATCCCCATGCCGGGCACACGGCTGGCAAAGGCCGCGCCAGTCGATCCGCTTGAATTTGTCCGTGTGGTCGCGCTGGCGCGCATTCTCATGCCGAAATCCCATGTGCGCCTGACGGCTGGCCGTACCGCCATGAGCGACGAGATGCAGGCGCTCTGCTTCTTTGCCGGAGCCAATTCGCTATTTATGGGCGACACCTTGCTCACAGCCGCCAACCCCGGCGACGACCGCGATTCCAGCCTGCTGCGCCGCCTCGGCATACAGGCGGAAACGGAGCAGCCTGCGTGAAACTCGACACCTACCTGACAAGGCTGGAAAATCTGGAGCGCAAGGGGCGGCGGCGCAATCTTGCGCTGGCCGATGGGCTTGATTTCAGTTCCAATGATTATCTGGGCCTTGCCACCCACCCCGGCATAAAGGCCGCCGTCGAGGCCGCCCTTCAGCGTGGCGTTCCACTTGGCGCAACCGGCTCAAGGCTATTGCGCGGCAACCATGCGGAACACGAGGCGCTTGAAGCCGAAGCCGCAGCACATTTCAGTGCCCCGCGCATGATCTATTTCGGCAGTGGCTACATGGCCAATCTGGCAGCACTTTCCACCTTGCCCCAGCCGGGCGACCTGATCGTGTATGACGAACTCATCCATGCCAGCGCCCATGCGGGCATCCGTGCGGGCCGCGCCGAAGCGGTTGGCGCCCGGCACAATGATGCACAGGCCTTCGAGGACCGGATAAGGGCCTGGCGCGAAAACGGCGGTCGCGGCACACCATGGATCGTGGTTGAAAGCATCTATTCCATGGATGGCGATCAGGCGCCGCTAAAGGCACTTCATGCCATCGCCACCCGTTATGACGGTGTGCTTTATATCGACGAAGCCCATGCAACCGGGGTTTACGGCGCCAATGGCGGGGGATTTGCCGCTACTCTTGGCGATGCGGAACATATTGTCACGTTGCATACCTGCGGCAAGGCGCTTGGCGGCTCCGGTGCCTTGCTGGGCGCACATGCCACGCTGTGCGACTATCTCGTCAATCGTGCGAGCGGCTTCATCTTTACCACCGCCCCCTCGCCCTTGCAGGCCGCAGCCCTGCGCGAGGCACTTCGGATATTGCGTGACCAGCCAGAGAGGCGCGCACGGCTTTTTTCGCGCATCAGCCATGCCAATGAGCGGATCGCAACCGCTCTCGGCCAGCCGGTGAGCGGAACGCAGATCATTCCCATTATCGTGGGTGACAATGAGCGCGCTGTTCGCCTTGCTGCACAGATGCAGGCACAAGGGTTCGATATTCGCGCCATCCGCCCACCGACCGTCCCGCATGGCACGGCGCGCCTGCGCATTTCCATCACGCTCAATGTCGGTCTCGCCGACATCGACCGCATGGTTGAAACGCTTTCCTACGCGACTTTTAGAGAAGCAGCATGAATTCCCGTTTGATCGTTACCGGCACGGATACTGGCATCGGCAAGACCGTGTTCAGCGCGGCGCTCTGCCATGCCTTGGGGGCCGTCTATTGGAAACCCGTTCAATCGGGCCTTGAAGAAGAAACCGACAGCGAGATCGTCGCGCGTCTGGCACAGGCTTCGCCTCAGCGTATCCTGCCGGAGGCATGGCGCCTGAATACACCAGCCTCGCCGCATCTTTCCGCCCGCCTCGATGGCGTCGAGATCCGGCCGGAAGAGATGCATATTCCCGCAACCTCGCTGCCGCTCGTCATCGAGGGCGCAGGCGGATTGCTGGTGCCATTAAACGATAAAACCCTCTTCGCAGATCTTTTCGCAATCTGGCGCATTCCCGCCATTCTTTGCGCGCGCGCAGCCCTTGGCACCATCAATCATACACTCCTCTCGCTGGAAGCCATGCGCAGCCGCGATATTCCGGTCCTGGGTGTCGCCTTCATCGGTGAAGCGAACGAAGACACGGAAACCACGATCGCCCATCTTGGCCGGGTGAAACGGTTGGGCCGCCTGCCGCTTCTCGATGATCTTTCGCCGGAAAAGCTGCATCACAGCTTTGCCCGGAATTTCCACATTGACGATTTCGCAGGAGTGGCACGATGAACCCGAACAC
This sequence comes from Brucella melitensis bv. 1 str. 16M, assembly GCF_000007125.1. Classification (NCBI taxonomy): domain Bacteria; kingdom Pseudomonadati; phylum Pseudomonadota; class Alphaproteobacteria; order Hyphomicrobiales; family Brucellaceae; genus Brucella; species Brucella melitensis. Next base: position 816,681 of record NC_003318.1, read on the forward strand.
CTCGCCCGTCTGGCACCCCTTTACCCAGCACAGGCTGGAGCCGCGCCCGGACCGGATCGTCCGCACCGAAGGCGCCTATCTTTTTCGTGAGGATGGCAGCGCGGTTCTGGACATGATTTCGTCGTGGTGGGTCATCACGCATGGTCATCGCCACCCGGCGATCATGGATGCAATCCGGCAGGCGAGCGCAGATCTGGACCAGATCATCTTCGCCGATTTCAGCCACCAACCGGCGGAAGAACTTGCAAAGGGCCTTATCGCGCTTGCGCCGGATGGCCTCAGCCATGTTTTCTATTCAGATAGCGGATCTACGGCGGTCGAAGTGGCCATCAAGATGGCGCTTGGCTATTTTTACAATCGCGGCGAGCCGCGCTCGCGCATTGCCGTGCTGCAACACAGCTATCATGGCGACACGATCGGCACCATGTCAGCGGGGGAGCGTGGTGTTTTCAACGCGGCTTACGGTGCGCTGCTTTTCAATGTCGAAACCCTGCCCTTTCCGTCCCCCGGCCACGAGCAGCCTATGCTCGACCGTCTTGAAGACGTGTGCCGCGGCGGCGATCTGGCGGCCCTTCTGGTCGAGCCGCTGGTTCTCGGCGCGGGCGGCATGAAAATGTATCCCGCCCATATTCTCGCCACCATGCGCGAGATTACAGAACGCCACGGCGTCCTGCTCGCCGTCGATGAAGTGATGACCGGCTGGGGCCGAACGGGTACGCTTTTTGCCTGCGAGCAGGCGGGCATCACGCCGGATATTCTCTGTACATCCAAAGGGCTGACGGGCGGCTCGCTTCCGCTTGCGGCAACATTGTGCACTGCTGCCATTTTCGACGCACATTATTCTGACGATCGCAGCAAAACATTTTTCCATTCAAGCTCCTACACCGCCAACCCGATTGCCTGCGCGGCGGCGCTCGCCAATCTGCAAGTCTGGCTCAGCGAACCGGTGACAGAACGGATATCGGCCCTCACCCGGATGCAGACGGAACGGCTTCACCGCTTCAAGGATGACAGCCGCTTTGCCGGTCTTCGCCAGACCGGAACGATAACGGCACTGGAGCTTGACGTTCCCGCAGGCGGTTATCTCAGCGATGCGGGGCCGAAGCTGCGCACCTTTTTCAAGCAAAACGGCGTTCTGCTGCGCCCGCTTGGCAATGTGATCTATGTGATGCCGCCCTATTGCGTGACAGCGGAAGAGCTTGACCGCACCTATGACGTCATTACGCAAGGCGTAGATATGATTGCGGGGCAGACAAGATGACGGTCTGTTCCAGCAGGCTGGCCGGGTTCGGCCATGCCGTTCCCGACCGCAGGGTTGAAAATGCCGAGATCGAGGCGCAACTGGGCCTGGAAACGGGCTGGATCGAACGGCGCACCGGCATCAGGTGCCGTCGCTGGGCCATGCCCGACGAAACGCTGAGCCACCTTGCTGCCAGCGCGGCGGATATGGCACTGAGCGATGCCGGCATTGAGCGAAGCGATATTGCCCTGACCCTGCTTGCCACCTCCACACCCGACCATCTGCTGCCGCCAACGGCTCCACTTCTGACGCACTGGCTGAACCTTCAAAATTCAGGCGCGGCCGATCTGGCGGGAGCCTGCACCGGGTTTCTCTATGCGCTCGTTCTGGCTGATGGTTTTGTCAGGGCGCAGGGCAAGCCCGTTCTGGTGGTTGCCGCCAATCTGCTCAGCCGCCGCATCAACATGGCGGAGCGCGCAAGTGCCGTGCTGTTTGGCGATGCGGCAGGAGCCGTCGTTCTGGCGCCTTCCGCCAAGGCGAACAGTTTTCAAAGCCAGTTCATCACCAATGGCAGCCACTATGACCTGATCAAGGTTCCGGCGGGCGGGAGTGCGCGCGCCTACGCACCTGAACGCGATGCAAGCGAATTTTTAATGACGATGCAGGACGGGCGCGCCGTCTTCACAGAAGCCGTACGCATAATGTCCGGTGCGTCACAAAACGTGCTTGCATCCGCCGCGATGCTTCCACAGGCAATCGACCGCTTCTTTCCGCATCAGGCCAATATCCGCATCGTAGACAAGGTTTGCGAAACAATTGGCGTTCCACGCGCGAAAGCTGCCTCAACACTTGAAACCTACGGTAATTCATCAGCCGCCACGATACCGCTCTCGCTTTCGCTGGCAAACCTTGAGCAGCCCTTGCGGGAAGGCGAGCGCCTGCTTTTCGCCGCCGCTGGCGCAGGCATGACCGGCGGCGCTGTGCTGATGCAGGTATGAAGCTTGTTTCCCCGCCACGCCCATATAACGGATTGGAAAATATCCTGTGGTGAGCCAGATTGCCAAACTACAGGATGATGAAATCATATTTTTGTTTAAATACATATATTTATAATTATATATTAATAAATTAATATAAGTGATGCAAATGGATCATGATTTGAAATATTAGGTTTTTCGTAAACTTTGGATTCAGTATTTGCCGGTAAGCTTTGGTTAGCAATTTGCTCAGGCCGAGCATTGCAGCCCTTTGTTTTGCGTAACGGTACCCATGCGTTTTTCGCTCGTGACAGCCATTGCCCTTGCTGCCGCCTTGACAGGCTGCACGTCAAGTTCGGGCATCGACAGCATCATGCTCCAGCCACAACCATCGGCTGAGACGACGAGTTCGATCGTACGGCCGGTTCCGCCTGCTCCGGTGCATGAACTGGCAAGCGCACCGGAAGTCAGCGTACCGCAACCGCGTGAGGAGATACTGGCCTGGGCTGGTCCAATACCCGATGCGATACCCAATGGTTGTCCACAAGGGCAGAAATAAAAAGCGAATATAAAATTGCGGGAGCAGGCTATCGAAATGCCTGCGGAAGAAGTGATTTTGCGTTCGGAAAATGCAGCCAAACCAGCATGGAATTGCTGCTCGCTCGCTTTTGCCAGAACACTATTGCCAGCCACGGGGAGTTTGAGTAGAAATAACCGCACATCCAGAGTTGGGGCGACGCCCAACGCCAACCTGCCGTTCCGGGCAAGGTGGTACTCCCCGAAAGGGAGGATGTGGCCGAACCGGCAATTATACGGATGAAGCCACTTGCGTCTGTCCCATTAAGAAGTAAGGACCGACGCGACATGCCGATTAAAATTCCTGACGATCTGCCTGCAACCAGCGTACTCGAAGCCGAGGGCGTGATGGTGATGCGTGAGGCCGATGCCGTACGTCAGGATATTCGTCCGCTGAGGATTGGCCTTCTCAATCTGATGCCCAACAAGGTAACGACCGAGACGCAGATTGCACGTCTTCTTGGTGCGACGCCGCTTCAGGTGGAGCTGACGCTCGTGCGCATGACCAACCACGTCGCGCGCCACACACCAGCCGACCACATGCTCTCCTTCTATTGCCCTTGGGAGGAGGTGAACGACCAACGGTTCGACGGTTTTGTGATTACCGGCGCGCCGGTCGAGCGGCTGCCCTTCGAGGAAGTCACCTACTGGGATGAAATGCGGCGCGTATTTGACTGGACGCAGAGCCATGTGCACCGCACGCTGAACATTTGCTGGGCCGCGCAGGCTGCGGTCTATCATTTCCACGGCATGAAAAAATATGACCTGCCGGCAAAAGCATCAGGGGTGTTCCGCCAGCGCAGTCTCGTGCTGGCATCTCCTTATCTGCGTGGTTTTTCAGACGATTTTGCCATTCCGGTTTCGCGCTGGACCGAAGTGCGAAAGTCCGACATTCCGGCTGATAGCGGGCTGAAGGTTCTGGTGGACAGCACCGAAACGGGCCTTTGCCTGCTTGATGATCCGCGCCACCGCTCGCTTCATATGTTCAACCATGTCGAATACGACACGACCTCGCTTGCAGACGAATATTTCCGCGATATTCAGGTGCAGCCGGAGGCAAAAGTACCTGTGAACTATTTCCCCGGTGATGACGCCAAGCGCCCGCCGGAAAATCGCTGGCGCAGCCATGCGCATCTTCTTTTCGGCAACTGGATCAACGAAATGTACCAGTCCACGCCCTATGATATAGAGCGGATCGGCAAGGTCTGAACATCTTTGAAACAGAAAGCCCGGAACATGTGGGTTCCGGGCTTTCTTTTGTGCTGTGTGGCTGGCATCAACTGGTGACGCGCCCGACCCATCGGTGCCATTCGTCTTCCGATCCATGGAAGACAGTGAGGTCGATCTTTTCGTTCACGCCCTGCGAGAGACCGGAGCCGGAATATTGCCAGAACAGCCACCGGCGACCGGGATAGACCTTGGAAGGATGCTGGGCCACGGCGCGTAGCCAGAAAGGATAATCCGTAAAAGTGCCTTTCAGGTTGTCGTCATAGAAATCCGGCGCGGTATAGATGATCGGGCGCTTGCCGTAATGGCGTTCGAGCTTGTCCATGAAGATCTGCATCTTTTCCAGCACCTGCGCGCGTGACGGGCGGCGCTTGCAGGAGCTGTCGCCGTTCCATTCCACATCGATAACGGGCGGAAGCGCGTCCGGGTCGTTCGGCACATTGCGAATGAACCAGTCAGCCTGCTGGCTGGCCACGCGGCACCAGTAGAAGAAGTGATAAGCGCCGCGCTTGATGCCTGCGGCCTTGGCCTCTCGCCAGTTCTTGCGGAACATCGGGTCGAGATGGTCGCCACCGTCAGTCGCCTTTATATAGGCGAAATTCGCACCCTGCGTGCGCAGTTTCACCCAGTCGATATCGCCCTGCCACCGCGACACGTCAACGCCATGAACAGCAAGCTTGCGAGGCGAGGCCCGGCCGAAATTGATGGGCTTTGCATCGCGGAAGCGATGGCTATAAATCTTCGTGCGCTGTGGCTGCGAAAGGCGCACCGGCGGATAGGCTGCGATTTCCGGCTTTGGCACGGAAATGCGCGCGACTGGCCGTTGCTCTGGCTGGGGTGCTATTGGGACCGGAGGCTCGGCCTTGAACGGCCCGGCATTGCGCGCGTTCCACATTATCAAAATCAAAATTTCCGTCAGGACTCGACAGAAGCCCATGATTATCGTTAAACTGCCCCACCAAACGAGGATTTTTCATGGCGACAATCATTGATTTTCTGAATAATGTTTTCTGGAATTATGTTCTAGTTTATGGGCTGCTTGCAGTCGGACTTTTCTTTACAATCCGGCTGAAATTTGTCCAGTTCGTTCATTTTCCTGAACTTTTCAGAGTCGTTTTTGCCGCCGGCAGGCGTGATGAAGCCGGTATTTCTCCGTTTCAGGCTCTCACCATCAGCATTGCCTCGCGCGTTGGTACCGGCAACATTACGGGCGTTGCTGTTGCACTCTATCTTGGCGGGCCCGGCGCAATTTTCTGGATGTGGATAGTGGCGCTTGTAGGGCTTGCAACCGCCTATTCGGAAAGTGCGCTGGCGCAACTTTATAAAATCCGCAATCAGGATGGCCAGTATCGCGGCGGCCCTGCCTTCTATATTGCGCGCGGCCTCGGCCTGCCATGGGCTGGCGCCTTGTTTTCCATCTGCCTCATCCTTTCCTTCGGCCTTGTTTTCAATGCGGTGCAGGCCAACGCCATTGCCGATTCCATGGTTATGGCTTTCAACATGCCCAAGCTTGGCACGGGTATCGTGCTCGCCATTCTTTCGGGCGTGGTGATTTTCGGCGGTATCCGCCAGATCGCGCGCGTGGCTGAAGTGGTCGTGCCTTTCATGGCCTTCGCCTATATCCTGATGGCAATCTGCATTCTTGCAATCAACTTCCAAGCGGTCCCGTCGACAATCGCACTGATCTTCTCCAGTGCCTTTGGCCTGCATGAAGCAGTGGGCGGTGTGACGGGCGGCATTACCGCGGCCATGCTCAATGGCGTAAAGCGCGGTCTTTTCTCCAACGAGGCGGGCATGGGTTCTGCCCCCAATATTGCCGCCGTGGCGACACCTGCGCCGCACCATCCCTCCTCGCAGGGCTTCGTACAATCGCTTGGCGTCTTCATCGATACGATTCTGGTCTGCACGGCGACGGCGATCATGATCCTCTTGTCCGGCATTCTGGAGCCCGGTTCAGGCCTCACCGGCACGCAACTCACCCAAATGGCAATGACCCATCATATCGGTGACGTGGGCGTTTATTTCATCGCCGCCGCGATCTTCTTCTTCGCCTTCACCTCCATCATCGGCAATTATTCCTATGCGGAAAGCGCCATGACCTTTCTGGGGCTTGGCGGCAAGGTGCCGATCACCATTCTGCGCTGCGCGCTTCTCGCCATGGTCGTCTGGGGCGCTTATGAAAGCATCCATACCGTGTTTGACGCGGCCGATGCCTCGATGGGCCTGATGGCGACGATCAACCTGATTGCCATCGTTCTGCTTTCGGGAACGGTGAAGAAGCTCACGGTTGACTATTTCGCGCAGAGGCGCGCGGGGCAGGTTCCCACCTTCCACGCCGCCGATTACCCGGAACTGCAAGGCCAGATCGACATGGAAATCTGGTCTGAACAGAATACGACGAACAAGTAACATCATCGCAATTTCCATAGGCTACCTCCAGCCGACGGAACCAAGCATGCAACCGCGCGTTTCCCTTCATGCCCCGCCTGTGCTTCGTGCAACGGCGGGCGGGAGGGAGGCTAGCATGAGCAATATCATTTTCTGGACGGCGCTTGTCGTGGTGCCGATATTAGTGGGAACGGCCTATGCCTATCTGCGCCATTTCCATCATGAAGACGACTTCTGATCCGGCACGGGCGAACCAGAAGCCGCAAGCACTTTTATAGGCAAATGCGTGTGGATACGCAGGTTACTCTTTGGCTGACACCAGAGAGAACGAAACGTTTTGCGGGTCGCAGCATTTGATGACCCATTCTCCATTTGGAACTTCCATCGGTCCAGCCAGCACCGTTCCACCAAGCGATTTGATACGCGCGGCAGCAGCCCCAACCGTTTTCTGCACCGGGTGGCGCCGTCATGATGCCCCCCATATCGGCGCCATCGACACTGAAAACCTTGTATTTTCCCATCGACCCCATGTCAAAATCCCGCGAAAGCTTCCAGCCGAAAACCTTCTCGTAAAACGGGAATACGGCCTCGCCATCGCGGGCATATAATTCGTGCCAGCTCGGATGACCAACCTTGCGCGAGCCGAAATCGGCCGGAGGTTCCATATCGGCCTTTGGAGAATAGAGCGAAAACACCGCGCCTTGCGGATCGGCGGCAACGGCAAAGCGCCCCACGCCCGGAATATCGCCGGCCGCGCGCAGGATTTTTCCGCCCTCTGCCATGACCTTTTCCGCCGCCGCGTCCACATCGGCAACACCGATATAGCCAAGCCAGCCCGGACGGGCATCCATACAGCCTTCCCCCGGCAGATCGGACAGCGCCATCATGCCCGCAATCGTACAGCCGAGCGCGTCGAACAGGGTATGTTTCATTCCCGGCATACCCGCATCCTTCGCGGTCCAGCCGATAACCTTGCTATAGAAATCTTGCGCCTGTTTCGCATCCGAAGTCATGAGTTCGTACCAGACGAACGGTGATCCACCATTTTTCATCGTATCCNCGACCAGACGAACGGTGATCCATATTTTTCATCGTATCCTCCCTGAATTATTGTCAGCCACAACAGCTATGCCTAGAGCGCGTTTCGATCTGGTTGAATCAGATCGGCGCTCTAATCCTTTGTTTTGACGCGCATCTTTTCCGAAAACCGTTTCACACTTTTCGGGATGCGCTCTGATGGCGCGTCTCCAACCACTTTTCACGCGAGATAACTTAGTTCATGGCGCAAGCCCTCCTCCGGCTTTGCCCCTGACGCCCCTGTTTTTCTGAGTTTATTGCTTGACGATTTATATTGATATCAATATTATTAAGTTATGTCAAATGGCCCAGAAATCCCTTTTGAAACAACGCTTTTCGTTCGTGATACCTGCCTTTGCCTGCATGTTCAGCGCGCCGCGCGCGCGTTGGCCCGCCTTTTTGACGAAGCGCTTCGCCCAGCAGGGCTTACAAACGGGCAATTCTCGCTCATGATGTCGCTCAATCGGCCAAGCCCACCGCCCATGAAGCCGGTGGCGGAACTTCTGGCCATGGACCAGACCACGCTGACAGCGGCCCTCAAGCCCTTGCAACGGCGAGGCTGGGTGGAAATTCTCGTCAATCCCGCCGACCGGCGCGAGCGCCTTTTGCAACTGACAGCAGAAGGAAAGGCCGTTCTTGCCTCTGCGGTTCCGATCTGGACGGCCACCCATGCGCAGATTGAGGCGCGGCTTGCGGGCGGAAACGGCGATGCACTGCGACATGATCTTATAATGCTTTCAAGCTGACGCACTTTACCTGCCCGCCAAAGGCACTACCTTGGTAACACCGGAAAACATATCCGGCATTTCAAAAGCAGCTATTTTTCAGATGGATGCAGCCAACAGCCCCCATATCGTCGTCGTCGGTGCCGGTTTTGGCGGGCTGCAACTGATCCGTGATCTCGACGGGGCCAAGGTTCGCATCACCCTGATCGATCAGCGCAACCATCATCTGTTCCAGCCGTTGCTTTATCAGGTGGCCACAACCATCCTTTCCACCTCAGAAATTGCCTGGCCGATCCGCAATCTTTTTCGTGACCGGGCAGAAGTGACCACGCTGCTCGGCACCGTGATCGATGTTGACACGGCGCGAAAAAGCGTCTTTCTCGAAAATGGCGATGAGGTTTCCTATGATATGCTCGTGCTCGCTACCGGCGCGCGTCATGCCTATTTCGGCAATGACCAATGGGAAAAGCTGGCGCCCGGCCTCAAGGCACTGGAAGACGCCACCACCATTCGCCGGCGCCTGCTGCTGGCCTTTGAACGCGCCGAGCGCGAGCCCGACATGGCCCGGCGGCAGGCGCTGCTGACCTTCAGCATCGTCGGCGGAGGGCCGACCGGCGTGGAGCTGGCGGGCATCATAGCCGAACTTGCCAGACGAACCCTTTGGCCGGAATTTCGCAATATCGATACACGGCAGGCGCGTGTGCTGCTTCTGGAGGTAGGTCCGCGCATTCTGTCCGCCTTTCCCGAAGACCTCTCGGCCTATGCGCGCAGGGCGCTGGAAAAGCTGGGCGTTGAGGTTCGGCTTGGCATTCCTGTCAAGGATATTACGCAGGAAGGCGTGACTGTCGGCGATGAATTCATTCCCTGCCATACCACCGTCTGGGCGGCTGGTGTCGCCGCCTCACCTGCCGCACTTTGGCTCGACGCGGAGAGCGACCGGGCGGGCCGCGTAAAGGTGCTTTCCAACCTCAGCGTACCCGGCCACGAAGATATTTTCGCCATTGGCGACACGGCATGGGTTGAAGGCGATGATGGCCGCCCCGTTCCGGGCATTGCGCCCGCAGCAAAACAGCAGGGCGCTTATGTCGCAAAGGTGATCCGCAGCCGGGTTGAAAACAAGACGCCGCCTCTGCCCTTCCGCTACAAACATCAGGGCAACCTCGCCACCATCGGCAAGGGAGCAGCGGTCGTGGATATGGGGCGGATCAGGCTGAAAGGCACGATTGCCTGGTGGTTCTGGGGCATAGCGCATATCTTTTTCCTGATCGGCACGCGCAGCCGCGCCGCCGTGGCATGGAGCTGGCTGTGGACATATATAACCGGCCAGCATAGCGCTCGGCTCATCACGCAGGGCAAGCCGTCGGATGAGTTTCGCTAGAGCCTTTCGAGCCAAAAGTGTGAAACGCCTATGCGGGGAAATGCGACAAAACAAGAGATAGAGCGGTTCCGGCATTCGTTTCCGCTCTTTTCCGCCGTTGATTATCTTGCAATCGCAGTCTCTTACAGCTTTTCCATAAAGTTGTGCAGCACAACAGCCTGATTGTGCTCCTCATCCTTCGCGCCATAAAGCAGCGTGATGTGCCTGCCCCCGGCCCCGGCAAGCAGATCCTTCAGGGCGGGCAGTTTGCTTTCAAGTTCTTCCCGGTATTTCTTCTGGAAATCTCCCCACTTGGCGGGGTCGTGGCCAAACCATTTTCGCAATTCGGTGGAAGGGGCAATGTCCTTTGCCCAGACGTCGATCCTTGCCTTTTCCTTCGTCATGCCGCGCGGCCACACACGATCGACAAGCACACGATAGCCATCCTGCGGGGACGGCTCTTCGTAAATTCGCTTCAAGCTGACTTCTGCCATGATCCTCTTCCTGAATTTGCCCGTCAGAAGAGAATATGGCCGTCAATCATTTTCCGGCAAGTATGTGTAGTGATGAAGCACATGAAAAGACCACTGCTTCGGAAAATCCTGAGGGATTAGCGAAGCAGTGGCCCGGATATCGATCCCTGAATGCAAGAGGCTATCAGGGATCGGGGAGGGAATAGTAAAGAAGCTTAGTGCTTCTTGTGCGCCTTCTCTAATTTCTTCATCTCCGCCTTTTTGTGCGCCTTCTGCAACTTCACCATCGGTGCTGTCATTGTTTGTCCCTGCTTAATATTCTTGGCTGGGGTCATCACAGCCGCAGGAACGGTATCGGAGCTTGCAGCCAGTACCGGGGCAGAAAGGCCAAGAACGACGGCCAGACCAAGGGCAGAGATAAGTGACTTCTTCATTTTCCATATCCTCACTTTGATGTCCCGCTTGGGGGGATGGAGCGCCCCTGTGTGCCGGGTTCAGCCATATCGGGCTTGACCCCAAGCAGCTTCAGGGCTTCTGCATAGGCCCGCAGACCTTGTGCCTGTCTTTTGCTTGCGCAAAATCTTGCCCCTCTTCGTTGCAAAACTTCCACCTGATGGACCCGTCCTATTTTGACGTGGCCGGACAGCGCAGTTTGCAATTGATGCTTGAGCCTCTCACACCGCTGGCTGCGTGTGACGAGCGGTGCGGCCCCTGCTTCATGGGGAAGCGACGGAAGCGTTATGCTCGCTGCACACAACACCCAGAAGACAAAACCTGCCGCTGCTTTCGATGTATTGATCGAGTTAAACATGCGAAGTCTGCGCTATTGGGTTCGGTTTCAGTTTCTCAAGCAAACCCTTTATGACATCGCATCTTTGCTGGTGTTTTTCGCCAATGTTGCATTTTGTTTCTCAATTGTAGCGCAAGCAAATGCGGCTTGAAAAACAACGGAAAAGGCTTTTTAACGCCATTGCAAAAGTGTGAAACGCCTATGCGGGGAAATCAGCCAGTAGGCTGATTTCTGATCCGGCTTCGATGGAAAATGCGCCAAAACAAATAGTTAGAGCAGTTCCGCCGTTTCTGTTAAAATAAGAAACGCTACAATACCCACCCCAACGGCAATGGAACAGCAAATTGAAAGAAGACGCCCACATTCTGATCGTCGATGACGACAAGGATATACGCGACCTTCTGCACGAATTTCTCAAACGGCGCGGAATGCACGTTTCCATCGCCTGCAATGGTGATGAAATGCTGGATGTGCTGAGCCGCACGCCCATTGATCTTGTCATTCTGGATGTCATGCTGCCGGGAAAAAGCGGCATAGAAATCTGTCAGGATGTGCGGCGCACCTCCCGTGTGCCTATCATTATGCTGACGGCCATTGCCGATGCAGCCGACAAGATACTGGGATTGGAAATCGGCGCGGACGACTATATCGCCAAGCCCTTCGACCCGCGCGAGTTGCTTGCGCGCATCCGCGCCGTGCTTCGCCGTTTCGAGGGCAATCGCAGCCCGCAGCGCGCCCTTACGCAGATTTACCGCTTCGCGGGCTGGACGCTCGACTGCGCCCGGCGGCGCCTCACATCGCCCCACGATGTGCGGGTGGAACTGACGACAGCCGAATTCAACCTGCTCGAAGCTTTCGTCAAAAGCTCGCAGCATATTCTAAGCCGCGACCAGTTGATGGAAATGGCAGGCCATCAGGCCGTCTATGGCTATGATCGCAGCGTGGATATTCTCATCAGCCGCCTGCGCAAGAAGCTGGAGGACGATCCGTGCGCGCCGAAGCTGATCCTTACCATTCGCGGCGGCGGCTACCAGTTCGGGCATGAAGTGGAAATAGCATGAGATTGCCCCTTCCACACTCGCTGCCAATCTGGCTCCTGACCATTCTCATAAGCGGTCTTCTGACCACACAGATCGCCACACTGTGGATCGTTTCGCAGGACCGCGCCGATGCCAATAATGCGCTGGAACTTTTCCGCCTCAGCGAGCGCGCAACCTATCTGGTCAAATTGCTGCATGCCACACCGCCAGACGATTGGAATAATCTGGCTATCCGTGTTTCCGGTTCCGGGGAGGCCATGAACATAACGAGCGAGCCGGACGTTACAACCGCGCTTGCTTCCGAAGACGATCTGGCAGAGCTGGAAGACGTGCTCGTCGCCCGCCTTACACGCTACGGCGTGGTGGATGCCCGTATCCGCCGCGATACGACCGGATATCGCCTGCCGAAAGAAGAAACGGCAGTGCATGACAGCACCGAGATGGGCATTATCGAAAAGCAGATCGACAGTCTTGCGGCCACCACCCGCTCCGGCGCGAGCCTCACCACCTCATTACAGTTCAATGACGGGCGGTGGCTGAATTTTATCACACATATCACTCCGATCGATCCGATTGTGACAAGCGACACCATTCCGCTTTTCACGCTCGTTGCGCTTTGCGTGATCCTCGGAGCAATATGGGCGACGCAACGCCTGATTGCTCCCTATCGCATTCTTGAAGATGCGATAGACCGAATTGGCGGTGATCTGAAAAGCCCGCCTTTGCCGGAAACCGGCATTCGCGAATACACGGCGGCGGCACGCGCGGTAAACAGTATGCAGGCCCGGCTTCTCGATTACGTGGCCGAACGCGAGCAGCTTGCAGCCGCACTGGCGCATGACCTGCGCACACCGTTGACCCGTATGAAATTACGCATGGAACTTCTCGACGACGATGCTTTGCGGCAATCGCTGTCGCGTGATCTCAACGATATCGAGGCAATATCCCGCTCGGTGATCGATTTTGCCACTTCCGAACTTGCGCATGAAAAAGCCGAGCGGCTGGACCTCTGGTCCCTGCTGCTCTCGGTCGCCGACAAATATCCGCAGGTTTCGCTTGACGAGAAAGGCTCGGACTATCGCGATGCAATCTGCCTGTGCCAGCCCATCTCCATTCAGCGTTGCATCACCAATCTCATCGACAATGCGCTGGCCTATGGCGGCAAGGTGCGACTTTCGCTTCATCGCGACGGCGATGATCTGTTGTTGCGCATAAAGGATAACGGCCCCGGCATTTCCCCCGAACGCATCGAGGAAATGTTCAAACCGTTCAGCCGAGCCGACAAATCCCGCAATCGCGAATCCGGCGGATTCGGCCTCGGCCTCACCATTGCGCGCAATATTGCGCGGAAAAATGGCGGTGAGATTAGCCTGCGCAACGATCCCGCAGGCGGATTGATTGCCGAGCTGCGTCTGCCTGGTTCGAGACTTATGCCGAGATAAAGCAGTTTCTCGATGAAATGGCGTCGATAACAAGATGACTTGCGACCGACGCACTTGAAAGTCGGCCGCTTTTATTTATCCGGCGTGGAGGCAGTATCGACACGCACCACCACCGACATGCCGGGCGCCAGCAATTCAGCATCCGGCTGCCCTTCGTCGATGGAAATGCGGACAGACAAGCGCTGCGTGATCTTGGTGAAATTGCCGGTCGCATTGTCGGATTTGATGACGCTGAATTCAGAGCCGGTTGCCGGTGAAAAAGCCTCGATATGCCCCTTCAGTTCCGCATGGCGGAGCGCATCGACCGTCAGCGTAACCGGCTGGCCGACCTTCATGCCATAAAGTTGCGTTTCCTTGAAATTGGCCATGATCCATTTGACGGCCGGCACGAGCGAAACAAGCTGTGTGCCTGCGGTGACATATTGGCCAAGCCGCACACCGACTTCGCCAAGCTTGCCATCCCTTGGAGCAAGGATCTTCGTGTTCTGGAGGTCGATCCTGGCCAGCGCCACCGCAGCCTCTGCATTGTGCAGGTCGGCATTGAGCCCTTCACGCGCGACGATGATGGTGCGCAAATCCTCCTTCGCAACGGCCAGTGCCGCTTCGGCCTGATCGACCGCAGCCTGCGCCTGAAGCATATTGCCATGTGCCGTATCGGCAGAGCTTTGTGTCGTCACACCGCGCGGCAACAGGGCATCGACACGAACCGTATTGGCTTTTGCCACTTCAAGCGCCGCCTTTGCCCCCGATATCTGGGCTTCTCGCGCCTTTATCGTTGCCTCGGCGGAACGCTGGCTCTGCTCCGAATTGGCAAGTGCCGCCTTCTTGCTGTCCAACGCGGCAAGCGCCTGATCCAGCTTTTGCTGATAGCTGCGGCTATCGATCTCAAAAAGCAGATCGCCTTTTTTGACCTGCTCGTAATCGGTCACGTTGACTTTGGTTATATAGCCTGAAACCTGCGGGCTCATAACCGTCACCTGCCCGCGCACATAGGCATTGTCGGTCGTTTCGACACTGTGTTTGAACGGCGGCAACTGCCAAGCCCACAAGATGATGAAAACACCCAAAAGGCCAATCAGGATTGCAAAGCCACCGCGGATATATTTCTTGGATACGGACATTTCTTCAAACACTCATCGAACAGTTCAACTCATGACGGCAAGCGCAGAGCGCCTTGCCCGGAAAGCTTCATAAACGCGATAGGTCACCTGACAGCACAGCGCGATGGCTGCAATCACCGAAATCGCGAGAAAAGCATCGTTGTAGGAAAGGATCGTCGCTTCCTTTGTCACCTGCTGGCCCAGCAGCACAGGCCCCTCGGCCTTTGTAAGCCCCTGGTCAGCCAGCACTTTCGCATATGTGCCCGAAAGTGCCTGCACACGCTGCGCGACGAGCGGATCGGACATGACCAGTTGTTCGACCAGATGCGCCGAATGGTATTTCTCCCGGATCGAAATGAACGTGCTGAACAGGGCCGAGCCAATCAGCCCGCCAATATTCTGCGTAAACAGAAATACCACGATAAAACTCGTCATATAGGCCGGCCCCTGCTTCATTGCCTTGGTGATGCCGGCAAGCATCGCGGGAGGCAGAAACAGCGCACCGCCGAAAGCGATCAATCCCTGGCTCACATAGACATTGTGCGGGCGTGTGAGGTTCGTTGCGTGACTGTCCAGAAAAGCGCCGACAGCGATGCAAAGCAGGGCAAAGCCGAAGATAACCGGCACTCGCTCAACCTTCAAAAGAGCCCCGCAGGTGATGCCTCCTGCGAAAGAGGCCAGAAGAATAAGGGTATAAAGCCCCTTGCTTTGCGCATCCTGAAGGCCGAATACCTGAAACAGGCCAAGCGCGCCCGAGGTCTGCTCCGCCAGCACCATGCGAAAGACGAGAAGGATGAGCGTGAAGCGCAGGATTTCCGGCGATGCCAGCCAATGCAGGTTCATCAACGGTTGGTCGCGATTAAGCTCGATGGCCGCAGCGATGGCAAGCGACAGGATTGATATCGCCAGACAGACACCGATCCAGGGCGCCTCGAACCACCAGTAATTCTTGCCCTGGACAAGCACCACAACAAGGGCGCCGAAGCCGATTGCGATAAATGTATACCACGAAATCGAGCCAATGCAGCACCTTGGCACGCGGAATCTGCGTTAGCGGCAGCACATAGACCACGGCGAAACATGCCAGCGCCAGCCCGATTTCCAGCATATAAAGCTGCTGCCATTGACCGATGTCGAACAGCATGGGCGAAATTATACGGGCAAAAGGCCCGGCCGCGCCGGAACAGGTGAGTGCGAGGCTGAGGCCCCATGTTCTTTTCTTGTCCGGCGGGAAAGCCTCCAGCATATAGAGGAACCCCACCGAAGAAATGGGAACCGCCGCCGCCCCCGCGATGAAGCGCACGGGGATTGCCGACCAGACGTCGTAAACAAGCAGATGCAGCAGCGAGGCAACCAGAAAAACTGCAATCGCCACTTCCGCGAAGCGGCGCAGGCCAAACTGGGTGCGGATCTTCAAAAGCAGGATGGTGAGGCTTGCAAAAGGGGCCATATAGGCCGCGACGAGCCATGTGGTTTCCGTCAGTGATGCGCCAAGGGAACCCTGTATCTGCTGCGTATTGGCCGAGATGAAATACATGCTGAGGCCGCGCGTGGACCACAGCAGCATAGAAGCCGCAATATAGATTATCGACATATAAAGCGGCATGTGCGCAGGCTGGGGAGCAGCAAGTGCCGCTTCCGGCGCTTCTTTCTTATCGTCCGGTGCGTCAGCCATCCTGCCCGTTCAATGCTTTTTCGACCTTGCGGCTTATTGCGTGAAAAACCTCAAGCGTCGTCTCGAGCGATTGCCGATCGATATTTTCCAGCATTTCCTGCCGAATCGTCCGCGTTATTTCCCCAAGCTGACGGACCTGCGCCTGCGCTTCCTCCGTCAATTCGATGCGCTTTGCGCGCCGATCCCCCTCAACGGAGGCGCGAACGATCATTCCCTGTTTTTCAAGGCCGTCCAGAAGACGCACCACCGAAGGATGCTCTATTTCCAAAGCATCGGCCAACTCACGCTGGTTCCAGTCGCGCTGTTGTGCAAGCAGCAGCAGAACGCGGGCACGCGCCAGCGTCAATCCGCGCTCCCGCACACGGGAATCGAAAAGATTGCGCATTTTCCGGGCCGCCGTGGACAGACCCATGGTAAACGCGGCATTGAGTTCATTTTCTGGGAGTTCGCTCTCTGGGAATTCATTATCTGATGTTGTCATGATATATAGCTATACATATAATGTGCAGCTATATATAGGATGACTCCAACAAATGTCACCCTCTTTTTCTGCATTTCATTACAAAAGAATGAGAGCGCCTCCCCAAGAATGAAAAAAGCGTAGACAAAGGGCAGATTATTCTGACATTTCCTGCCGACGCAAATGCTCACTCCCCCGCAATTTTTTGGGTGCCTTTATGCATAAATGAGTAGCGTTTGCCGGAACGGGCACCTGGAGCATTTCCGGATACAAATGGGGATGGGATCTGCACCGGGAAATGCATGAAAATAATGAGATAGGGCAGCTTGACGAAACTGGCGCTGCCCTGGCGGAGGAGAATACGCATATGAAATTCAGCTTGAACCGTCGTCAGGCGCTTCTTGGCATGGGGGCAGCCGGTGCGGCTGTAGCCTTTGGCTTTCCGGCCCGCGCGGCGACGCGCAATCTTGCCGTGCTGCATCTGGCGAGCCATGCGCCAAGTTTCATCGCGCATGAGCGCGGCTACTTCAAGGATGCCGGTCTGGACATTGAGCTGAAATTCTTTGAAGCAGCCCAGCCTTCGGCGGTCGCCATCGCATCGGGCGATGCAGATTTCGGCGTAACAGCCATGAGCGGCGGCCTCATCAGCCTTGCACAGAAAGGCGCGGTCAAGGTGATCGGCGGTGCGCTGATCGAGGAGAAAGGGGTGGTCGGCGCGATCATCCTGGCCTCCAACAAGGCTTATGATGCGGGCCTTACCGATCCATCCAGGCTGGCGGGAAAGACCTTCGGCATCACCACCGCCGGTTCGTCGTTCCATTTCATGGCGCACAAGATCGCGCAGGCCAATAATATCGATCTAAAGCAGATCCAGTTGCGCCCGCTGCAAAAGCTGGGCGCTGTTGTGGGTGCGCTTTCCAGCGGACAAATCGATGCCTGGGCCATCCAGCCCAATATTGCCAAAAAACTGATCCGGGAAGGCGCTGCCAGACAGATTGGCCTCGTGGCCGATTATGCGCCGAATTATCAGGTAACGACCGCCTTCACCTCCACCAGAAACGCCACGGATGAGCGCGCACTGACCGAAGCCTTCGTCAAGGCCTATTCACGCGCCATCGACGATTACAATGCGGCTTTCGTGGATAACAAGACCGATGACGCGGAGCGCGATGCGCTGGCAAGGATCGTGCATAAATATGTCGAAAGCGACAGCCCGTTCGACACCGCCAGGCAAAACCTTATCGACGGCGCAATGCGCATCAATCCGGGCCTTGCGCTGGCGCTCGATAGCTGTGTGGAACAGCTCGACTGGTTCAAGTCGGAGGGCATGGTCAAGGATTCGATCACGAACGAACAGCTCTTCGACACATCCTACGTCAAGACGATCTGACTCTCTGGCATGATGGGGCCCCGATGGGCCTCCCTTGGAGATCGCATGGACCTGAAACTCCAGAATATCAGTCACTTCTACGGAAAAGTGGAAGTGCTGAAGGATATTTCTCTCGATATACCGCAGGGGCAGATCGTCTGCCTGATCGGCCCTTCCGGCTGCGGCAAATCCACCTTGCTGCGCTTTCTCGGCGGGCTGGAACGTCCCGGTTCCGGTCAGGTTCTCCAGATTGGCGACCCGCCGCCGGATTCGCTCAATCCCCTTACCTACGTATTCCAGCATTTCGCCCTTCTGCCGTGGCGCACGGTCGAGGGCAATATCAAGCTGGTGCTGGAAGATCATCGCCTCAGCCAGCGCGAGATGAACGATATCGTCACCGATGTTCTTGAACGCACCCGGCTCGGCGATTTTCGCACGGCTCTGCCCAAGCAGCTTTCGGGCGGCATGCGCCAGCGCGTCGCGATCAGCCGGGCGCTCGCCGTGCGGCCTGCCGTCATGCTGATGGACGAACCGCTTTCCGCGCTCGACAGCCAGACACGCGCACTTCTCATGGACGATCTCGTGTCGCTATGGACGCGCCAGCCCTTCACATCCGTCTATGTGACGCACAACTTCGCCGAAGCTGTCCGCCTCGGCCACCGCGTTGTGGTCCTGTCGCGCAGGCCCGGCCGCATCCGCCAGATCGTCGATATCGACATTCCGCTTTCCGAACGCGCGCTTGGCGATCCGGCCCTGGAGGCAAAGCAGAAAATGCTCTGGGATCTGATGCGTGAAGAAGCCATGGCCGCCGACAAGGAGCTTACCGATGTCTGATGCAGACGTTTCCAAAACGGCCCGCCCCGTTCGCCCGGTGGAGTTTCGCGGCGGCGGCTTTGCGCCCTCGCCCGTGCGCGGCATCGGCCTTGCCGTCTTCGTCGTGCTTATGGTTGCCGCCGAAATCGGCACACGCAGCGGCTTCATTTCCAATCTCACCTTGCCACGCCCGAGCGCCGTTCTGGAAACATTTGGCCAGCTCTGGCAGACCGGCTTGTTGTGGCAGCATCTCCTGCCCTCGCTCCAGCGATTGATAATCGGCGCATCGCTCGGCATCGCGGTCGGCATCTCGCTCGGCGTGATGATCGGGCTTTTCAGTTATGTGCGCGCTGGCCTCGTGCCGCTCGTGGCCGCCCTGTTCCCCATTCCGAAAATTGCCCTGCTGCCGCTTTTCGTGATCTGGTTCGGCATTGACGAAATGTCGAAATATATGCTCATCGCCTTCGGCACCTTTACCCCCACAGTGGTGGCAACCTATGGCGCGGTGGACAATGTGGACCGCTCGCTGATCCGCATGGGGCAGAGTTTCGGCCTGAGCTGGTGGTCCATCGTGCGCAAAATCGTGCTGCCGGGCGCTTTTCCGGCGATATTGTCAGGCTTGCGCGTTTCCATTTCCATCGCCATCATCCTGCTGGTGGCGGCAGAAATGCTCGGCGCGCAATATGGCGTCGGCTCGTATATTCTGGAAGCCCGTTCGCTCTACGACCTTGAAAAGCTCTTCGCGGGCGTGGCGATCCTGTCCGTCATGGGGCTTATCGTCAATGTCGTGATCGGCTGGGTTGAACGGCGCTTCCTGAACTGGCGGGGATAAGAAACTTCAGCCGCCATATTGCTCGTCGGTGACATGTTCGAGCCAGTCGACCACCTTGCCGTCGAGCTTTTCCTGAATGGCGATATGCGTCATTCCAGTGGATGGCGAAGCGCCATGCCAGTGTTTTTCACCTGGCTCAAACCAGACAACATCACCGGGGCGGATTTTCTCGATCGGCCCGCCCTCACGCTGGACGAGGCCAAGGCCTGCCGTGACGACAAGCGTCTGTCCAAGCGGATGCGTGTGCCAGGCGGTCCGCGCGCCGGGCTCGAAAGTCACTGTGCTTGCTTCCGCCCGCCTTGCCTCATTGGCCACGAATAAGGGATCAATACGAACATTGCCGGTGAACCATTCCGCCGGTCCCTTGCGGGAGGCTTGCGATCCGTTTCGGGTAATTTCCACCATTTTCCTCCATTTGGCCGATTTGTGGGTCCTCGGCCTTTCAATCCAGTGTGCGCCGGAAGCGCAACAGTGCCAAGCCCGCAAAGAGAAAAACGAACAGGATAAGCGCCATCACCTCTCCCGCAATATCGGCAAGCCCTGCCCCCTTCAGCATCACCGCACGGACGATGCGCAGGAAATAGGTGAGCGGAAAAATATTGCCCAGCGCCTGGGCCCAGTCCGGCATTCCACGAAACGGGAACATGAAGCCGGAAAGCATCAGCGAGGGCAGAAAGAAAAAGAAGGTAAGCTGCATTGCCTGCATCTGTGTGCGCGACACGGTGGAAATCGTATAGCCAAGCAGAACGAGCGACAGCACGAAAATCAGCACACTGCTCAGGAGAAGCGTCAGCGACCCGACAAAAGGCACGCCGAAAATAAGTTTGGCGGCAACCAGAACCACAACCATCTGTACCCCGCCCACGGCAAGATAGGGCAATATCTTTCCCAGCATGATTTCCGCAGGCGTGGCGGGCATGGCCAACAGATTTTCCATCGTGCCACGCTCGGTTTCGCGCGTCAGCGCCATGGCCGTCATCATCACCATCGTCATTTGCAGGATCACGCCGAGCAGGCCCGGCACGATATTATATTGCGATATGCCTTCCGGGTTGTAACGGCGGTGCACCACCACCTCCAGCTGGCTGCGCGAGGCGTTTTCCGCTTCGGCCTGTCTGCCCTGCTCGCGCAACAATGCCTGGCTTGCCACCGTGCTGAGCGTAGAGATTGCGCCGCTTGCCACGGATGGATCGGTGGCGTCAGCCTCGATCAAAAGCTGCGGCCTGTCGCCCGCATCGACGCGCCGCGCAAAATCGGACGGGATCGTCACCACAAAGGAAACGCTGCCATTGGCCAGAAGCGCATCGGCTTCGGCAGCACTATGCACCACATGGTCGAAGCGGTAATAGTTCGTCGTTTCCAGTGCCGAAATCATTGCGCGCGTATAATGATCATTGCTCAGTGCAACGAGGGCGCTTGGCAGGCTTTTGGGATCATTGTTGATCGCAAAACCGAACAGGAGCAATTGCATGAGCGGCACGATCAGCATCATCGCGAAAGTGATATGATCGCGCCACATCTGGATGAATTCCTTCATCAGCATGGCGCGAAGGCGCGCGAGCGAGAACCATTGCATCGTCATTGCATATTGTCCTTCGCCCCGGCCATGAACTGGATGAAAACATCCTCAAGGCTGGTCTGGCCTGCCTCTACATGGATGTCTTCGCGATGCTTGATCCTGTCGAGTGCGGCCGTCAGCTTCTCCCTGTCAGAGCCGACCACATGCAATGTAGCCCCGAAAGGCGCGACCTGATCGACGCCCGGCATTTCTTCAAGCTCTCGCGCCACATTGCCGAGCCGCTTTCCACTGACGAAGAAAGTGGTGAGGCCCGTGCGTTCGATCACTTCACTGACCGTGCCCGTTGCAAGCAGCTTGCCATAGGAAATATAGTTGATGCGATGGCACCGCTCCGCCTCATCCATATAATGGGTGGAAACCAGAACGGTGAGGCCGCCATCTGCCAGCCGATGAATTTCATCCCAGAAATCACGCCGCGCCTTGGGGTCCACACCCGCGGTTGGCTCGTCCAGCAGAAGCAGTTTCGGCTTGTGCATGATGCAGGCGGCAAGCGCCAGCCGTTGCTTCCAGCCGCCCGAAAGCGTGCCCGCCAACTGGCCGCCGCGCGTGGTGAGGCCCAGTTCATCCAGTGTTTGCGCAACATGATCTTTTACCGGATCGAGCTTATAGAGACGGGCGACGAATTCAAGATTTTCGGCAATCGTCAGGTCTTCATAAAACGAAAAACGCTGCGTCATATAGCCGACTTCACGTTTGATCTTCAGCCCCTCCGTCCGCAGGTCGTAGCCCAGTACCTGCCCTTCCCCCTCATCGGGCGTCAGCAGGCCGCACATGATGCGGATCGTCGTCGTCTTGCCGGAACCGTTCGGGCCGAGAAAGCCGACAATCTCACCTTCCGCCACTGTCATGCTGACGTGATCCACCACGGTTGCCTTGCCGAAGCGCTTCACAAGCCCTTTTACGTCAATGGCATTGGGCATGACCGCTCCCCTATTTCGCACCAAGATCGACATCAACAATCTGCCCCGGCTGCAAGGGCGAAGCGGGATCGACAGGGTGGGCCTCCACGAGATAGACAAGCTTCTGGCGCGTTTCCAGCGAATAGATCACCGGCGGCGTGAACTCCGGGTCGGGCGAAACATAACTCACCCGCGCCTGAAGACCCGGTGCGCAACCGTCGCAATGCACCGACAAAACCGAACCGACAGCGACATCGGAAAAACGCTCCTCGGGAATATAGACCTTGAGCTTTACCGCACCATCGGGAAGCATGGTCAGCACCGGCGCGGACGGGCCTGCAATATCGCCCAGATTGCGCACAACATCGGTGATCCGGCCGGCAGCGGGTGCCTCGATCGTTCTTTGCGCGCGTTGCCATTTTGCTGTTTGCAACTGTGCTTCCGCACTTTTTACAGCGTTTTCCGCCGCCTTTATCTCTTCGGGCCTGGCTGGCAATTTGCCAACGGCCAGATTGGCTGTGCTCTGGCCAATGGCGGCTTCGGCCACTTCAAGCTGTGTCGCGGCATCGTCGAGCTGTGCCTGCGTCGCCACTCCACGCCTGGCAAGATCGCGCGTGCGCAATAATGTGCGTTGCGCATCATCGGCCTGCGCCCGTGCAGAACGAACAGCAGCTTCCAGCACCGCGATTTCTTCCGGCCGCTTGCCGACCTGCAAATTGGCAAGCTGCGCCTGCGCTTGTGCGAGTGCCGCTTCGGCCTGCGCCACGGCAATCCTGGCATCCGTATCTTCCACGGTGGTGATTGGCTCGCCGGCCTCGACACGATCGCCGCGCTTTACCGCAATATCGCGCACCTGCGCCACCTGGAGCGGGGCAAGCTGGACGAATTCGCCCTCCACATAGCCAACCGCCAGCGATTGTGTGCCGCAAGCGGCAAAAAGCGATGAAACGAACGGAATGACACAAAGCAGGCTCATCGCATTATTTCCCCCCGTCAGCCACAGGCTGTTGTGCGCCTGTGGGGCCGCGCGCATCCAGCATGGCGGCAAGATTTTGTTTCACAACGCCCGCGACCATATCGGCCTGATCTGACCCCATAACCGGCCAGTTCATGCGGCGTTTCACAGCTTCCTGTGCGATGCGGAAATAGAATATCTGCCCGACCAGCGTAAAAACGACCAGCCGCGTCGCCTCACTTTCCGCAGCCTCGCCGGTCGCAGCCTCCCAGATCATGCACAGCCGCTTGTGTACCGGCTCGAACACTCCCTTATAGATGCGGTCGAGTGCAGCCGTAGGATGCGCAAGCTCACGCAACAGGAACTGGACGATTTCACCCGTTTCCGGCCGCGCAACGATAAAGTGCACCATACGCTCCAGCGCCGATATCATTTGCGCCCGCGCATCTTCCCGCTCTTCGCGGGAGAAGCCAGCGGGCTGGAAATTGCCCAGCGCCTGCGCCGCGATCAGCCGGAAGGTTTCGACAATATAATCGGCAGCGGCAAGCCGCAGCCCTTCCTTGCCGCCGAAATGATAGGCGATCGAGCCAATATTCGCCTTGGCAAGTGACGCAATCTCGCGGGTCGAGGTTGCCTCGTAGCCCTTGGCACCAAAGAGGCGCAGGGCAGCGACAATCAATGCCTTGCGTGTTTGCTCACTCGATAAAGAGGCCTGCGGCGGCTTCTTGTCTTCGCTATCAGCCATTTGGCGATTTAATCAATCGATTGATTAAATGTCAAGCAGAGAGCAGCGGGGCCTAACGGGGAATGACCGGCACAAATCGGGCCTGCCACAACATCAAGCAAATGTTTATCTATCCACTATATTAGTAATTTCTAATTTTAATGCCAATTTTACAAATACTACTGCAAAATCCATACATTCGGCATGTGAATCGCCAAAAACATATAAACGGCAACTTATACAATAGCTGTCACAATTTTCAGAAATTACTGAAAATCCTGCACGTTTATTATGTCTTGCTTTTTCAGTACACGGGGTTATTGTCATTCCACTTGGAGGAGGGAGTACCGCCCCAGCGCGCTTAGATCGCTGCGGGGCGGTTTCTTTTTTAAGCTATTCGTAAATGCATATCTGCCTTGCAGGATCGTTCCTTGCAATCGCGTATAATCGCACCTATTTTGTGGGCGTTCGGTTTTACTCCTCCTCCCAAAAACCGAACCTGAGCGCTGCACTCCTCCTCCCAGTGCAGCGGGCGTTCTTTTTTCCACTTTCAACTGAACGAGAATTTCGGCGCGGCGCATAAGCCTATTAACGGGCCTATTGATCGGGCATATGCTGATCTTTCTGCTCTTCGGCAAGAAGCGACCATGCGGCGATAAACATGGCGGCAATCAGCGGCCCGATGACGAAGCCATTTATACCGATCAATGATATGCCGCCCACGGTGGAAATCAGCACGACATAATCGGGCATACGAGTGCCCTTGCCCACCAGCGGCGGGCGAAGCAGATTATCGACAAGGCCGATGACCAGAACGCCAACCACAACAAGTATGGCGCCGCTCCACCAGTCACCGCTCACAAAGAACCAGACGGCGGCGGGTGTCCAGACGAGCGCCGCCCCCACGGCGGGCAGCATGGAACAGAACGTCATAATCACGCCCCACAGCAGGGCAGCTTCAATACCCAGCAGCCAGAACGTAATACCGCCAATCATCCCCTGTATGATGGCGATGATAATATTGCCCTTCACCGTCGCGCGAATAACGGCGGTAAATTTTTCCAGAAACTGGCGCGTATAATCATCGCTGAGCGGAATGGCCCTTCGTATCTTTTTGCCGACATCCGCACCGTCGCGGAAGAGGAAGAACAGAAGGTAAAGCATGATACCGAAGCCAATGAAGAATTGCAGCGTGTTCTGGCCAAAGCTCACCAGACGCGCAGCGAAAAGCTGGCTTCCCTGCATGACAACGGATGAAATGCGCGCGCGCCAATCGGCAAAAGTGCCAAGCTCGAACCGCTTCAGCCATTCTTCCAGCGATTCCGGCAGGGCGGCCATGATGCGGGCAATATAGCCATTGATGCCAAACTCCCGGCTGCTCAAACGCTGATAGAGCGAAGTACCCTCATCGACAAGCGAGCCGAAAATGGCGAGCATGGGGATAATGACCAGACAGATGCACATCAGCACCGAAAGGAACGCCGCAATATTGCGCCTCCCGCGCAGCAACAAAACCAACCATTGCTGTACGGGGTAGAAGATCACGGCCATAATGACCGCCCAAAGCACAGCGGTATAATAAGGAATAAGCAGCCATGCGAAGGCTATAGTGACCAGTGTCAGAAGAATATAGAAGCTTGCGCGCTGGACGGACATGAGCACTCGTGAGCTATTGCGTGACAATCGCAGCCTGCCCGGAATCCGGGTTCTGTTCAATAGTTAAGCGGCAGCCTCTCCCGGTTCCGCCCTGATTTCATAAAACGCAATGCCCAAAACGAGCCAGATTGTTGACATTAGCCCGCACGGGTTTGATATAAAAGTAAGTTACTCCTTATAAGCATCGAGCCTGCTTCCCCCGCGCGCCTCCTGCTGCCTTCCGGGCTTTATGTATCTGAACGATAATGATTCTGCTTGAAACAAAAATGGCAAAAGAAAACAGCAATAGCGGTGCGCGCTGGTTTCCGGTCTATCAGGGCTTATGTGAGGCCGTGGTTGGTCACAGCCTGTTGCCCGGTACCAAGCTGCCGGAAGACGAATTGGCTTCCATCTACACTGTTAGCCGCGCCGTGGTACGATCGGCCCTTCAGGCTTTGGCCCATGATCGCCTCGTCCGGCTTGAGCCAAACCGCGGTGCATTCGTTGCCGAACCATCACCGGAAGAGGCACGGGAGGTTTTCGAGGCTCGCTCACTGATAGAGCCAGAAATTGCCGCCCTTGCGGCCAAAAAGGCAACGCCGAAGCAGATCGAGGAGCTGCGCCAGCATCTTGAACGCGAACATGATGCACTACAGGCAGGACACGACAGTGACGCCATCAGGCTTTCAGCACTCTTCCATTCCTATCTGGCGAAAATTGCAGGGCATTCCATTTTCGCCAGCTTTGTAAGCGAGCTTTTGCCACGCTCCTCGCTGATTATCGCGCTCTACTGGCAACGCCGGGAAATCACATGCCAGAACGACGCCCACCACGCTCTCGTCAACGCCATTGAAAAACATGACGCTCACGAAGCGGCTGCGCTGATGAAAACCCATATTCTGGATCTGCTTAGCGGGTTGAGCCTCAATCGCATCAAGAAGGAACAGAAGCGGCTTGCCGATGTTCTGCGTTGAAGCGGCCCATATCGGGAAGGCTTTACAGGGTTTTGGCGAGCCACCGGTCGTGGATAATCATCCCGACGGCCATGGCAAGCACGAATAAAGCGACCTGCGGCAACCCAAGCGAAAGCGCGGCTACGGCAGGGCCGGGACAGAAACCTCCAAGTCCCCAACCGATCCCGAACAGGGCCGAACCGGCAATAAGCCGTCTGTCTATCTGCGTTTTTGTCGGCAGATGAAACGCCGTATCGAAGGCTGGAGCCGAAAGCCGCCTGCAAAGTGCAATTCCGGGAATGGTGACCAGCAACCCGCCCCCCATGACGAAGGCGAGGCTCGGATCCCAATGGCCGCTTGCGATATTGAGAAAGCCGATCACCCGTGCCGGATTTATCATGCCCGAAAGGGAAAGGCCGAAACCGAAAATCACCCCGGCGGCAAGGGCTGCGCCAAGGCGCAGGAAAGAAAGCCTGTTCATAGAAAAGCCCCCGCAAGGCTGGCGGCGATTACGCCAGCGATCAGAAAAACAATGGTTGCCACCAGCGAGCGGCGTGAGAACCGCGCCAGCCCGACGATACCGTGACCGGAAGTGCAACCGCTCCCCATGCGTGTGCCAACCCCCACCAGCAAACCGGCGATCAGGATGACGGGCCAGGAGGCCGCAATATCTGTTGCCGGAAATGCACCGAATATCCACGCATAGACCACCGGCCCCATGAGCAAGCCGATGATGAAAAGGAGATTGCCGGATATTTGCTTGCCGTCCAGCAACCGTCCGACAATGCCGCTGATCCCGGCGACCCTGCCGTTAAGAAGCAGAAGCAGCACTGCGGAAAGCCCGATCAACATGCCGCCGAGAAGCGCCTGCATATAGAGCGCCATCATGAATCCGTTCCTTCCTTGCAGAAAATTCCATAAAGCGCGTCAATCAACTTCGCTGCTTTTGTTTCAACCAGCCGATAGTAAATCTGCTTGGCCTCGCGGCGGGTCTCGACAATATCTGCTTCCCGCAACACACCAAGCTGCTGCGACAAGGTTGGCTGGCGGATGCCGAGCATTTCTTCCAGTTCACCAACTGAATATTCCCCTTCGGCCAGCGTACAGGCCAGCATCAGCCGCGCCGGATGCGACAGCGTCTTGAGCAGTTCTGCAACCTCGTTTGCGCGAGCCTCCATCTGCTCGCGCGTAACAAGCCGGGTATCCATAACCAACCTCGATCCAGAAGCTTGAGACAAAACCGGACAGCCGCCCCTGCCATGGCATCATTATATATTTAAATATTATATGTTTTTATAAATTCAATCAGAATCTTATTGGCAGATATGTGCCACCAAAAAGATGGAGCATTTTCGAGCCGAAAGTGTAAAACGCCTAAGCGGGGAAATCAGTTCGCGGGGCTGATTTCTGATCCCGCTGCGATAGGTTGGAAAATACGATAAAACAGATAGTTAGAGCGGCTCCAGCGATTCTGTTAAAACAGGAGCGGTCCTAAAAACATCGCATTGACAAGGTTCCCCATGGCTTCAGGCTTGTTTGCACTTCTTGATGATATCGCCGCCATCGCCAAAATGGCGGCAGCTTCACTGGACGATGTCGCAGGGCAAACGGCGAAAGCCAGCGCCAAAGCCGCCGGGATTGTCATAGACGACACAGCCGTCACGCCCAAATATGTCGTCGGGCTCACGCCGGAGCGCGAATTGCCCGTCATCTGGAAGATCACCAAGGGGTCACTGCGCAACAAGCTCATCTTCCTACTGCCAATTGCCCTCGTCCTTGGCTATTTCGCGCCGGATTTCATCATGCCGCTTCTGATGCTGGGCGGCATTTATCTGGCCTTCGAGGGAACGGAAAAACTGGTCGAATTTTTTCTGCCCCATGATGAAGAAGAACACAGCGAAACACAGGGCAATTCGGCCAGAGAAATTGAAGCAAGCACCGTGGCTGGGGCCATCCGCACCGATTTCATTCTTTCAGCCGAAATCATGGCGCTCACGCTCGCGGGCCTGCCGCCATCCAGCATCTTCACGCAAGCCATCATTCTTGCCGCAGTCGGAATATTGATAACCTTCGCCGTTTATGGGGTCGTCGGCATTATCGTAAAGCTCGATGACATGGGCGCTTCCCTCTTCATGCACAGCCATACTTCTGTCGGGCGCAAGCTCGGCAAGGGATTGGTGGGTGCCATGCCGGTCCTGCTTGAAACCTTAAGCTCGGTTGGCACCATCGCCATGCTGTGGGTGGGCGGCAGCATCATCGTCCACGGCCTCGCCTCCCTCGGTTTTCATACGGTTGAAGAGTTTATCCGTTCGGTCGCGCAAGCAATTCCTGCCGAGAGGTTCCCCTTCCCCGAAGCGGTCAGGTGGGTCGTAACATCATTCCTTCAGGCGGTGTTAGCCGTGCTGACGGGCCTCGTGGCGGTAGTGATCGTCCACCTTGCAAAACGGATAGCGAGGCGTTGAAACGTTGTGAGCGCCATGATTGAGCCCGGACAGGCCCTGAGCCTGGCATAAGCGACAACGGCCTTGCACAGGAAATTGAAGCATAATCCGATCAACAGGAATGAGGGAAGCCGCCTTGTTATAAAGGCGACCTCCCATCGGGCCGGGGGTATGGCCAGATTGCTGAATACATCAAAGCCTGTCATCTGCGCGCGCAGACATACCAAAGCCGCCCATCTCAACGAGCAACATCAGTCTACAAAAACAAATGATATGGGGAAGAGAGGCCTTCGCTATCGATAATGGACCGGCTATCTGGCCTGTTCCATGAATTGATGGCGTACCGCACGCGTAGATAGCCTTCAAGGCTACTACGACAGCATATTCCTATGCCGGCCCCCATTACAAGGCGGCTTCCCTCTATCAATTGCTGGGCTGGCTTGTCAATATGAATTTCCTATATTCGCACATTATTCTATTAAAATCAATTAATAATCAATATAAATTGGTACCAATAAATTATTATCGCCTGCCATAAAGTGATACATTTAGAGAATATCATCCCCTCCGGCAGCAAATTGAGAATTGTTCTTTCCGTTCCGGGAGGGTTGATCTCATGCAACCAGATTGGCACTCCAAATTCTTCTGTTTGAAGCATAATCTTGCAATCCTCGTTTCCTACCAGTCGGCTTATGCTCCAGGCGACATGGATGGCTCCATTTGCTATCGTCGGAATGAAAATTATGACGCCTGCCAGAGAGACAAGATGACCGTTCGCCTGATCGTGAAATATCCTGACCCGCGCCTGCGGGCCGCAGCCGAGCCAGTGACCACCTTTGATGAGGGTCTTCGCAAATTGGCGGACGATCTTCTGGATACGATGCGCGCCGCGCCCGGCATTGGCATCACCGCCCCGCATATCGGCATCTCAAAGAGAGTGGTGGTTCTGGAACTCGACAGGGCAGCCGGGCCTAAGATCTATATAAACCCTGAAATCGTCTGGGCTTGCGAGGAGAAAATCCGCCATCAGGAAGGAAGCGTATCGATGCCGGGCGTGGTTGACGAGGTTGAGCGCCATGCGCGAATTCGGCTTCGCTATCAAGATCTGGACGGGAATGAGCAGACTGAGGAATCCGACGGACTGCTTGCCGTCTGCCATCAGCACGAAATCGACCAGCTTGACGGCATATTCTGGGTGCAGCGGCTTTCCCGTCTCAGGAGGGAGCGCCTCATAAAGCGCTATGAGAAGCTACAGCGATAAGATGCTGAAGTGAAAGGAGCAGCCCGTTGAACCGGGCCGCTCCGGTCTTTCATCAGTATAGCAGGCGAGCGCGAATCGTGCCGGGAATTTCGCGGATTTCCTGCAAGACGGCATCGCTTGCTTCGCCCACGCCATCGGCTTCCATCACGAGATAGCCAACCTCGCCATCCGTCTGGAGAAACTGGCTGGCGATATTGATATGGTGGTGCGAAAACACGTTCATGAGGCTGTTCAGAATACCCGGACGGTTTTCATGCACATGCATGAAGCGCGTGCCGGTCGGGCGTGGCGGCAATTGCACCTGCGGAAAATTGACGGCGCTCACAGTGGAGCCGACATCGGAATATTCGACCAGCTTGCGGGTGACTTCCGTACCGATACGTTCCTGCGCTTCCTCGGTCGAGCCGCCGATATGCGGCGTGAGAATGACATTCTCCAGCCCCTGAAGCGGGGTTGAGAACCTCTCGCCATTGGAGGCCGGCTCCACAGGGAAAACATCGATCGCCGCGCCCGCAAGATGACCCTCCTGCAAAACCTTGGCCAAGGCTTCGAGATCGACAACGGAACCGCGCGCATTATTGATGAGGAAAGCGCCCTTCTTCATCTTGCGCAGCTTGGCTTCGGTGATGAGCTTCGAGGTGGATTTGCTCGACGGGACGTGCAGACTCACCACATCGGAAGTTTTCAGAAGTTCATCAAGGCTCGCCGCAGGCTTCACATTGCCATATTGCAGCTTGTCGGACGTGTCGTAATAACGCACGGTCATACCGAGGCTTTCAGCCAGATTGCCGACCTGCGAGCCGATATTGCCGTAGCCGACGATGCCGAGCGTCTTGCCGCGCACTTCGCGGCTTCCGATGGCTGTCTTTTCCCAGCCACCCGCATGGGCTGAAACGGAACGCGGGAAAATGCGGCGCATCAGCATGATGATCTCGCCAATCACCAGTTCGGCAACCGAGCGCGTGTTGGAGAATGGCGCATTGAAGACGGGGATACCGCGCTTGCGGGCAGCTTTCAGTTCCACCTGATTGGTGCCGACCGAAAAGCAGCCGACTGCGATCAGACGGTCGGCAGCGGCGAAAATCTCCTCGGTCAATTGCGTACGCGAGCGAATGCCGATGATATGCGCAGAAGAAATCGCCTTGATCAGATCGGCCTTGTCCAATGCTTTCGGCAGATGTGTGACATTGGTGTAGCCGGAGGATTTGAAATATTCCACGGCGGTCTGGCTGATGCCTTCCAGAAGAAGAACATTGATGCGATCACGGGAGAGGGAGAGGCGTTCGGTCATTTTGGGAGTTTCCAGGCTGAAACGGCGGATGGTCGGTTTACGACATGAATGAACGCAAAGCCGACGTCAACACTATGTTTCGTATCGAGCCAATCTGGCGCAGCCTTCTTGCGCTTCAGCCATTCATATATACCCCGGCCTTGGCACTGAATTTCGAGAAAAGCGTCTGAAAACACGGGCTCGACTGGTACATAACCGACCTGACCGCCATTTTCATGTCAGATCATGGTTCCACCCGGAACTGGCCGGGGCTGCGCCCCACCCATTTCTGGAAGGCGCGGTAAAAGGCGCTCGGTTCGCTATAACCAAGCTCAGCCGCCACTTCCGCAATGCTCAATTTCTTTTCCTGCAAAAGTTTCTGCGCGATCACAAAGCGCAATTCGTCCTTTATCGTGCCAAAACTCTGCCCTTCGGCCTTGAGCCTGCGGCGCAGCGTCGGTGCGGACATGCGCAAGCCTTTGGCAAGATCGTCGAAAGACGGCCATTCCTGCGCAGGCAGGGCATTCAACTGCGCGCGGACGCGGGAAGATATGTCGTGATCGTGCCGGTAACGGATCAGGATATTGGCGGGCGCTTCACGCAGGAAATTTTCCAGTGCCACATCGCTGCGAATAATCGGCAGGGCCAGATAGGTCGAGGAAAAGACAAGTCGTGTTGCCGGCTGGTCGAACAGAACGGGTGCACCGAAAAACTTGTGATAATCCTGCCGGTGGACAGGTGCAGGACAGGCGAAATCCAGTGTGCGCAGCGGAATGCGCCGCCCCACCAGCCAGCTGGCGACCCCCATCAGGATCAGCCAGTAAGCGCGATAGGCAAAGGCGGGCCGATGCCCCGCCGCATCTGTCAGCACAATATGCGCCATGCCATCGCGGATGCGCAGTTCCCCGCGCGGATCGTCCAGCACGACATTGAGAAATTGCAGTGCACGGCGCAGGGCGTGCTCCAGCGTGCCCGCATGGAGCACCGCATGGCAAAGCAGATCGAAACTTCCCGGCCGCATGGGCCGCGCGGCAAGGCCGAAAAACTCATCATCGATAGTTTGGGCAATGAGCCACCAGAGCCGGCCATATTGCACATTGGTAACGGGTTCCCGCACCTTCTGCGGCAAGCCCGCCGCCGCCATCAGGGGCGCGGTGTCGAGGCCGCGCTGGCGCACGCTTTCCAACGCATCCTCAACAAAGCCCGGCGTGATATTATGTCGTTCCATGGCATTCTTATATTGTAAAAACGATCAGAGATTAAGACACGTAATGTCATTGTTTGCCATGATGAGGCGATTAATTTTTAGCCAGGATTGCCCACGAGGAGGTGGGCTGCAAGGGAGGACCACCGAATGACTGAAAGCCCTGCTTCAGCACGGCTCGACCGCTACGATGATGCCGTTGCGCAGTTCGATATTGCAAAAGCCATTGCGCTTCTTGCAGGAAATCCTGATACGGGTATCAATGCCTGCATTGAATGCTGCGACCGATATACGGGCGAAAATCGCGTGGCGCTGCACGCCATTTCCATCGACAATACGTTGACTGAACTCACCTTTGAAGACCTGCGCGATATGTCCGCGCGGGTCGGCAATATGCTGGCCGATGCCGGGATCAGCGCAGGCGATGTGGTTGCCGGTCTTCTCCCCCGCACGCCTGAACTCGTCGCCACCATTCTCGGCGCCTGGCGCATCGGCGCAATCTATCAGCCGCTTTTCACCGCCTTCGGCCCAAAAGCCATCGAACAGCGTTTCGGCACCAGTGGCGCCAAACTCGTCGTCACCAACCTGGCCAATCGTTCCAAATTGGCCGAAGTGGAAAACTGCCCCCGCGTCGCAACCATTCTTGCCCCCGGTGAAAGCCTGCCGGAAGGCGATATCGACTTTCGCGCAGCCGTGGCGGCAGCATCGACCGAATGCGAGCCCGTCATGCGCAAGGGCAGCGACCTTTTCATGATGATGTCCACCTCCGGCACGGCGGGCCTGCCCAAAGGCGTCCCGGTGCCGCTGCGCGCCCTGATGGCTTTCGGCGCCTATATGCGCGATGCGTGGGCTGCGCAGCGACGATATTTCTGGAATATCGCCGATCCGGGCTGGGCTTATGGGCTTTACTATGCCGTGACGGGTCCCCTGCTTCTGGGTGTGCCGACGATCCTGAACGAAGGCGGTTTCACCGCCGAAAACACCTATGACATCATCGAACGCCTCGGCGTGACGAGCCTTGCGGGCTCTCCGACTGCCTTCCGCCTGCTTATGGCCGCCGGGCCGGAATCTGCTGCCCGCGTCAAGGGCCGCTTGCGCGTGGCATCCAGCGCGGGCGAGCCGCTGAACCCGGAAGTCATTCGCTGGTTCGATGCCTGTCTTGGCGCGCCGATCCACGATCATTACGGCCAGACGGAACTGGGCATGGTGGTGAACAACCATCATGGATTGGAACATCCGGTGCGGCAGGGTTC
This sequence comes from Brucella melitensis bv. 1 str. 16M, assembly GCF_000007125.1. Classification (NCBI taxonomy): domain Bacteria; kingdom Pseudomonadati; phylum Pseudomonadota; class Alphaproteobacteria; order Hyphomicrobiales; family Brucellaceae; genus Brucella; species Brucella melitensis. The sequence goes on from NC_003318.1 coordinate 850,416, forward strand.
CGCGGGCTATGCCATGCCGGGCTACAGGGTTGCGGTTCTGGATGAAGCGGGCAAAGAAGTCGGCCCCAATGAACCGGGCGTTCTGGCCATTGATATCGACAATTCGCCGCTTCTCTGGTTCACCGGCTATTATAAAAAGGATACGCCCTCCATCTCCGGCGGATATTATCGCACCGGCGATACGGTGGAATTCGAGCCGCATGGGTCTATCAGCTTCATCGGCCGCGCCGATGACGTCATCACCTCCTCCGGCTATCGCATCGGGCCTTTCGATGTGGAAAGCGCGCTTCTGGAACATCCTGCGGTCAACGAGGCTGCGGTGGTCGGCGTTCCCGATCCGCAACGCACCGAAATCGTGAAGGCCTTTGTCATCCTGGCCCCCGGCTTCGAGGGTACGCCGGAACTGGCGGAAGAACTGGCGCTTCACGTCAAGAAACAGCTTTCCGCCCATGCCTATCCGCGGCAGATCGACTTTGTGGCGGAGCTTCCCAAGACGCCGAGCGGAAAAATACAGCGCTTCCTCCTGCGCAAGGCGGAAGTCGAAAAGCAACAGCAACAGAATTAGGGCCTGAAGCAAATGCAGATAGAAAATCGCGTATTTCTGATTACCGGCGCAGGCTCCGGCCTTGGCGCTGCCGTTTCCAAAATGGCTGTTGAGGCGGGCGCAAAGGTGGTCCTTCTCGATGTGAATGCGGAAGCAGGCGAAGCGGGCGCGAAGGCGCTTGGCGCTTCGGCCAGATTCCAGCGCACAGACGTCGCAAGCGATACCGACGGCAAGGCTGCAATTGCAGCAGCGATTGAAGCTTTTAGCCGCATCGACGTACTGGTCAATTGCGCCGGCGTCGCGCCGGGCGAAAAGGTGCTTGGCCGCGAAGGCGCACACAAGCTTGAAACCTTCACCCGCACCATTTCGATCAACCTGATCGGCACCTTCAACATGCTGCGCCTTGCAGCCGAAGCCATGGCGAAGAACGAACCCGGCCAGGGCGGCGAGCGCGGTGTGATCATCAACACGGCTTCCGTTGCCGCTTTTGACGGCCAGATCGGCCAGGCTGCCTATTCGGCCTCCAAGGGTGGCGTTGCGGCCATGACGCTACCCGTCGCGCGCGAACTTGCCCGCCACGGCATTCGTGTGATGACCATTGCGCCCGGCATTTTCAAGACCCCGATGATGGCAGGAATGCCGCAGGAAGTGCAGGACGCGCTGGGTGCTTCCGTGCCTTTCCCACCGCGTCTTGGCGAACCGGCGGAATATGCCGCCCTCGTCCGCCATATCGTGGAAAACCAGATGTTGAACGGCGAAGTGATCCGTCTCGACGGCGCACTGCGTATGGCCGCCAAGTAAAGGCCGCGAAGTAAAGCCAAGGCAATTTCTGACGAAATTGCGCACAGACAAAGCAGCGAGGAACAGTCATGTCCAAGAGCGATCCTATTGTCATCGTCGGTGCTTCGCGCACCCCCATGGGCGGTTTTCAGGGTGACTTCACAAATGCGCAGGCAACCGACCTTGGCGCTTCCGCCATCGGCGGCGCGCTTGCCGGTGCAGGCCTTGCCCCGGAAGCCGTCGAGGAGGTTATCATGGGCTGTGTCCTGCCTGCTGGTCAGGGTCAGGCGCCTGCGCGTCAGGCCTCGCTCAAGGCCGGGCTGCCGCTTGGCACCGGTGCCACGACCGTCAACAAGATGTGCGGCTCGGGCATGAAGGCCGCGATGCTTGCCCATGACCTCATCCTTGCCGGTTCCGCCGATGTCATCGTCGCGGGCGGCATGGAAAGCATGACAAATGCCCCCTATCTTCTGCCCAAGGCGCGCGGGGGCTATCGCATGGGCCATGGACAGGTGCTCGACCATATGTTCCTCGATGGGCTGGAAGATGCCTATGACAAGGGGCGCCTGATGGGCACGTTTGCGGAAGATTGCGCCGAGGCCTACCAGTTCACGCGCGAGGCGCAGTACGCATTTGCGATATCCTCCCTGACCCGCGCGCAGAACGCGATCAAGGATGGTCTTTTTGCGGCGGAAATCACGCCGGTCAAGGTCAAGTCCGGCCGCGCCGAGGTGGAAGTTACCATTGACGAGCAGCCAGGCAAGGCAAAGCTGGACAAGATCCCCACGCTGCGCCCCGCCTTCCGCGAAGGCGGCACGGTAACGGCGGCCAATTCCTCTTCCATTTCCGATGGCGCGGCAGCACTTCTGCTCATGCGCGCATCGGAGGCAGAAAAACGTGGCCTCACCCCGCGCGCGGTCATCACCGGCCATGCAACCTATGCCGACAAGCCAAATCTCTTCTCCACGGCCCCCATTGGCGCGATCCGCAAACTGTCTGAAAAGACTGGCTGGGATTTGAAGGATGTCGATCTCTTCGAGATCAATGAAGCCTTTGCCGTTGTTGCCATGGCCGCCATGCGCGATCTCGACCTGCCGCACGACAAGGTCAATATTCATGGCGGCGCCTGTGCACTTGGCCACCCCATCGGCGCATCGGGCGCACGTATTCTCGTAACCCTGCTGGCGGCACTTGAAACACATGGCCTGAAGCGCGGCATCGCGGGCATCTGCCTTGGCGGCGGCGAGGCAACCGCAATGGGTATCGAAAGGATCATCTGATGCTTCTGACCGATACGCAGGAACAGATCCGCGAAGCCGCCCGCGACTTCGCACAGGAGCGCCTTGCCCCCGGCGCCGCGGCGCGTGACCGTGAACATGCATTTCCCCGCGCCGAACTGACTGAAATGGGCGCGCTTGGCTTTCTCGGAATGCTGGTGCCGGAAGAATGGGGCGGCTCCGACCTCGGCATGGTTGCCTATGCTCTGGCGCTGGAAGAGATAGCGGCAGGCGACGGTGCCTGCTCGACCATCGTATCGGTGCATTCCTCCGTCGGCTGTATGCCGATCTTACGTTTCGGCACGGAAGACCAGAAGCGCCGCTTCCTGCCCAAAATGGCCTGTGGCGAATGGATCGGCGGCTTTGCCCTCACCGAGCCGCAGGCCGGTTCCGATGCCTCCGCGCTGAAAACGCGCGCCCGGCTCGACGGCGATCATTATGTGATCGACGGTTCCAAGCAGTTCATCACATCAGGCAAGAACGGCAATGTCGTGATCGTTTTTGCCGTTACCGATCCTGCCGCAGGCAAGAAGGGTATTTCCGCCTTCATCGTGCCCACCGATACGCCAGGTTATGAGGTGATGTCGGTCGAACACAAGCTCGGCCAGCATTCATCCGACACCTGTGCGCTCGGCTTCACCAATATGCGCGTTCCGGTCGAAAACCGGCTGGGCGCTGAAGGCGAAGGCTACAAGATCGCCCTTGCCAATCTGGAAGGCGGACGCATCGGCATCGCAGCCCAGGCGGTTGGCATGGCGCGCGCCGCTTTCGAGGCGGCACGCGATTATGCCCGCGAACGCATTACCTTCGGCAAGCCGATCATCGAACATCAGGCCGTGGCCTTCCGCCTTGCCGACATGGCAACCCGGATCGAAACCGCCCGGCAGATGGTGTTACACGCCGCTGCCCTGCGCGAAGCAGGCAAGCCATGCCTTACCGAAGCTTCAATGGCAAAGCTGGTCGCATCGGAAATGGCCGAACAGGTCTGTTCCGCAGCCATCCAGATTCATGGCGGCTATGGCTATCTGGCCGATTATCGGTCGAGCGCATCTATCGCGATGTCCGCGTCTGCCAGATTTATGAAGGCACAAGCGACGTGCAGCGGCTCGTCATCGCGCGCGGGCTATAATCAGCCTTCGACCTGATCGAGATAATCGCCATAACCTTCCGCTTCCATCCGGTCTTTCGGCACAAAACGGAGGGAAGCGGAGTTGATGCAATAGCGCAAGCCGCCACGATCCACCGGACCGTCCGGGAAAACATGGCCCAGATGGCTGTCGCCATGGGCCGAGCGGACTTCGGTACGCACCATGCCGTGGGACATATCCGTCAGTTCCGTAACGTTGGCTCGCTCGATCGGCTTGGTAAAGCTTGGCCAGCCACAATGCGATTCATATTTGTCCGACGAAGCGAAAAGCGGTTCGCCAGAGACAATATCCACGTAGATGCCGGGTTCCTTGTTGTAGAGATACTCGCCTGTGCCGGGGCGCTCCGTGCCGTTTTCCTGTGTCACCCGATATTGCTCGGCGGAGAGCTTCGCAATCGCTTCGGCGCTTTTTTGATATTTCATCCGGGCATCTCCCTGTCATTTCAATAAACTTATAGATGGGAACAGAGGCAAGCGCTTCGCAAGACCGCACCTGTGGTCTCCATATTATATGCATTCCCTCGGCAGAAGGCTTATCAGATTATCGTGGACAGGCGAGCGCAGGCTTTTCATGGATGCAAGCGCCAGACGCGCAACGAGCGGTTCACCCTCGATAGGCCTGTAGGTCACGCCGTCCAGCCTGATCTGCGCAATTGCCGCTGGCACGATAGACACCCCCAGATTGGCCGCAACCAGATTGACCACGGAAGGCATTTGCGGTGCTTCCTGCGTGACATTCATCTCAAAACCGGCCATGCGGCAGGCTGCGGCAATATCGTCATAAAGACTGAGACCCACGATACGCGGAAAGAGAACGAAGGGCTCCCCCGCCAGTGCGGAAAGCGGCAGCCGTTCATAAACCGCCAGCCTGTGGTGGCTGGGCAGTGCAACAAGCATCGGTTCATCGGCAAGGCGCTTCATCCGCACATTGGCCGGGTCTTCCAGCCCCGGACGGATAAAGGCTGTATCCAGCTCTCCACGCACCAGCCGCTCGATGAGGAGATTGGTGTTCATCTCCGTCAGAAACAGTTCCACCTCAGGCCATTTCGCGCGGAAATGCCGGATCGCGCCACTAACGATGGGGTTGAATGCCGACGATGCGGTGAACCCTAGCGAAAGCCGCCCGCTTTCCCCGCGTGCGGCACGCTGCGCTGCCAGTTTTGCTTTTTCAGATGAGGCAATCGTGGCTGTTGCCTCTTCGAGAAAAGCCGCTCCCGCCGCCGTGAGTTCGGCACCATGCGGCACGCGATGAAACAGCATTACGCCAATCTCGTTTTCAAGATCACGAATTTGCTGGCTGAGCGGGGGTTGGCCGATGCCAAGCTTTGCCGCCGCGCGCGTGAAGTTTCCCTCTTCCGCCACGGCCAGAAAATAACGCAGATGGCGCAATTCCATTGGTATATCCAAAAGCTATCACAGTTAACTGTTTCATATATTGGACAAATGAAGCTCATCTGGCTAGATTAAAAACACGGGAGGTTACATAAGGCAGGCCCCCAATGTCTCGCATAGAAGATCGTAGCCTCAATGGCATAGCCGCAGCCGACAATGGCTTGACACTGGTCGAGATGCCAGAAGAAGCCAAAACCTATCTTACGAAAGGCATGCCCGCATATCGCAATGCGAGCCTTGCGCTTTTCCTGTCAGGCTTCGCCACTTTCTCACTTCTTTATTGCGTTCAGCCGCTTATGCCGCTGTTTGCAAAGGATTTTTCCATTACACCTACGGCAAGCTCCCTTTCGCTGTCGTTGTCGACAGGTTTTCTGGCTTTCGCGATTTTCTTCGCCGCCATTATCGCGGAACGTTTTGGCCGCAAAAGCCTGATGTTCGCATCGCTGCTCGGTTCCGCACTCTGCACCATCGGTTGCGCGGTCGTGCCGGACTGGCACATGCTGCTTGCGCTGCGCTCCTTGCAGGGCCTGCTGCTTGGCGGCGTGCCCGCCGTCGCCATGTCCTACCTGGCAGAGGAGATCGATCCGCGCGGCCTTGGCGCCTCCATGGGCCTTTACATCGCAGGCAACGCCTTCGGCGGCATGGCCGGACGTGTGATTACAGGCACTTTGGCGGAGTATTATTCATGGCGCCCAGCCCTTGCCGTCATGGGATTGCTCGGTCTGGCAGCAGCAATCGGCTTTTGGGCATTGTTGCCTACGTCCAGAAATTTCACGCCCAGAACAGGATGGGAGCCCGCTTTCACGTATCGGCCTGGCTAAGCCATCTGCGCAATCCGGCCCTGCCCATGCTGATCGCTATCGGCTTCCTGGTCATGGGTCCGTTCGTAACGATCTACAATTATATCGGCTTCCGGCTGATTGAGCCGCCTTACAATCTCAGCCAGACGGAGCTCGGCTTTATCTTTACAGTCTATCTGTTTGGCATCGCCGCTTCATGGAGCGCAGGCAGGATCGGTGACAGGCTGGGGCACTTCACCATGCTGCCCATCGCGCTTGCGGTCGAGGCGGCAGGCTGCCTGCTGACACTCTCTGCATCCCTGCCGATCATAGTCGGCGGGATCATCTTTCTCACCGTCGGCTTTTTCATGAGCCATTCCGTGGCAAGCGCGCTGGTGGGCAGGCTCGCCCTCGAAATCAAGGGCCACGCCTCGTCGCTCTATCTGCTCGCCTATTATCTGGGCTCCAGTATCGCCGGGTCGGCAGGCGGCTATTTCTGGACCGCCGATGGCTGGTGGGCCGTGGCTGACTTCACCTTCGCCATGCTTGCCCTTGCCTTTGCCGCAGCCCTCGCTGCGGCATGGTTCGCCAGAGAAGGTCAGACTGACAAGCCCGGACTGACATTTTAACGTCCGTCTCCTTTCGGAAGACATAGAGGCTTGCTTCCCTTTTGCCGCTCTGTAAATCTGCATGTCAGGCTATGGTGACGGCTCCTGCCGTCCCCATTATCTGTTGCCAAAAGGAATGCGGGAAGAATGAGCGGATATATTCTGGCTATCGATCAGGGAACCACCTCCACAAGGTCGATGCTGTTCGACAGGAATATGCGGGTCGTGGGGTTGGGGCAGCAGGAATTTACGCAGCATTTTCCTTCCTCCGGCTGGGTGGAGCACGATGCGGAAGAAATCTGGAAATCGGTGTAGTCCACTATCCGCATAGCACTTGCACAAGCTGGCATCAGTGCGGCAGACGTCGCGGCGATCGGCATCACCAATCAGCGCGAAACAACCGTCGTATGGGACCGCATAAGCGGCAAGCCGGTACACCGCGCCATTGTCTGGCAGGATCGCCGCACGGCGCAGTTTTGCGACGAACTGAAGCGCCGCAATCTTGAACCTCTCTTTACGGAAAAGACCGGGCTGCTGCTCGACCCCTATTTTTCCGGGACGAAACTTGCATGGTTGCTGAACCATGTTCCGGGCCTGCGCGAGCGTGCGCAAAAAGGTCAAGTCTGCTTCGGCACCATCGATAGCTGGCTGATCTACAAGCTCACCGGCGGCAAGGCGCATGTAACCGACGCCACGAATGCCTCGCGTACATTGATCTATCATATCGGCGAAAACCGTTGGGATGATGAACTGCTGGACATATTGGGCATTCCAGCCGCCATGCTGCCGGAAGTGAAGGACTGCGCGGCGGATTTCGGCATGACGGACCCTGCCCTTTTCGGCGTTTCCATTCCTATTCTCGGCGTAGCGGGCGACCAGCAGGCGGCAGTGATCGGCAATGCCTGCTTCGAGCCAGGCATGATGAAATCCACCTACGGCACCGGATGTTTTGCACTTCTCAACACCGGCACGGATCGCGTCACCTCCTCCAACCGGCTGCTCACCACCATCGCCTACCGGCTCGACGGTGTTACGACCTATGCGCTGGAAGGTTCGATATTCATCGCGGGCGCGGCCGTACAATGGCTTCGTGACGAAATGGGCTTCATTTCGGTCGCATCGGAAGTAAGCGCGCTGGCCGAAAAGGCCGACCCGAACCAGCGCATCTATCTGGTTCCAGCCTTCACCGGGCTTGGCGCACCCTATTGGGACGCCGAAGCGCGCGGCGCAATCTTCGGGTTGACGCGCGGGACGGGCCGCGCAGAATTTGCCCGCGCAGCACTTGAAAGCGTGGCCTATCAGACCTTCGACCTTCTGGAAGCCATGCAAGGGGACTGGAAAGGTGCAACCAATCACACGGTGCTGCGCGTCGATGGAGGCATGGTTGCTTCCGACTGGACCATGCAGCGACTGGCCGACATTCTGAACGCACCCGTCGATCGCCCGGTTTTTCTTGAAACCACCGTGCTGGGCGCCGCATGGCTGGCCGCCTCCCGCGCAGGCATCTGGCCGGATCGCAAGGGTTTTTCGGAACGCTGGCAGCGTGATTGCAGGTTTGAGCCGGCTATGCCGGAAAAAGAACGTGAAAGCGCGATTGCGGGCTGGCGGGATAGCGTTTCACGCTGCCTAACACGACCGCAATAGAAAAGGCCAAGCGGCAAGCTTTCACTAGAAATAGTCTGAAGAATCCTGATCCCTCTGGAAATCACGAACGCGAGGCGATAAAGCCAAGGGGGAACTACATCTTCCAGAGGGACATCATGGGCTATTTTCCAAGTTGGCGTTTGACATCGAACGCCGTCGTGCTTCCTGACGAACGCCTGCCCGCAGCGGCAGCCGTACCAATGGGCATCCAACACCTTCTCGCCATGTCGGGCTCGACCATCGTGGCCCCCCTGCTCATGGGGTTCGATCCCAATGTCGCCGTGTTCTTTTCAGGCATCGGAACACTCCTGTTCTTCCTCATCACCGCAGGCCGGGTGCCAAGCTATCTGGGCTCGTCCTTTGCCTTCATCGCGGTCGTCATCGCCGCGACGGGCTATAGCGGCAGCGGCCCCAATCCCAATATCGCCATCGCGCTTGGCGGTATCATCGCCTGCGGCGCGCTCTATTCGCTGATCGGCCTCATCGTCATGTTCCTCGGCACAGGCTGGGTGGAAAAACTGATGCCGCCTGCCGTCACCGGCGCAATCGGCGTTTCCATCGGCCTCAATCTTGCCCCGGTCGCCATCGGCCAGTTGAAGGGCACGGGCGCTCACACCAGTATCGCGCTTCTTACCGTGCTGTGCATGGCAATGATTTCCGCCTACGGACCGCGCGGAACCCGGCGCCTTTCGGTGCTGTTCGCACTGCTTTTCGGCTATCTGCTCGTTCTGATCGCCGGAAACGGCCTGGGCATCGTTCCCGGCATTGATTTCACAGCCGTCAAAAACGCCGCATGGTTCGGCCTGCCGCATTTCACGACACCGGCATTCAACTGGCAGGCAGTCACGCTGATTGCTCCGGTCGCCATTGTTCTCGTTGCGGAAAACCTCGGCCACATCAAGGCTCTCGGCTCCATTACCGGACGCAACATGGACGGCTATATCGGCCGCGGCTTCTTCAGCGATGGCCTTGCCACCATGATTTCAGGCGCAGGCGGCGGCACGGGCGTCACCACCTATGCGGAAAATATCGGCGTCATGGCCATGACCAAGGTTTATTCGACGCTGATCTTTGTTATTGCCGCCATCATGGCTCTCATTCTTGGCATGTCGCCCAAGTTCGGCGCGATCCTGCAAACCATTCCCGCCCCTGTTCTTGCTGGTCTTGCGGTGTCAGTGTTCGGCCTTATCGCCTCGGCCATGGCGCGCATCTGGATCGTCAACAAGGTTGATTTTGCAGATTCCCGCAATCTCTTCACTGTCGGCGTGGCGCTCATCTTCGGTGCAGGCGATTTCACCTTGAACATTGGCAATTTCGCACTCGGCGGCATCGCCACCTCCACGCTGGCCGCGCTTGTTCTCTATCAGCTTTTGGGAATTGGCCGTTCTGATAGTTAAAAAAGCAGGCCGGAGCGACGTTGTTTCATCAACTGCTCCGGCCCGTCCTCCGGCTGCACGATTACGAGGGGTAATTGCAGCACCGTGCCGATTTTTATGGCAGGCAGATTTATTTTATCGGCAGCCATGAGTTTATGCCGATTTTCTCGCAAGGAAATTCAAACAAAAGCGGTAGATAGCTCATCCGAAAAAGCTTTAGAAAAGCCGCAGCTTGCGGGCGTGAAATGCCTCGGCATAGGTTTCAGGTGCGCGGCACTCCATGCCGCGCAGCCGGGCAAGCCCCCGGAAGGTTTCCGGGCCGAACCAGTCCTTCGAGCGCTGTGTGCCAAAATGCTTCATCAGGAGATCGATCTTGCGCTCCATGATCGAGGCAGGCAGCGCCGAATAGGCATTGGGCCGGCCAAGATCGCCATCCCATTTGGGTATTTCATATTCGAGAATAAGCTGGTCGCGGAACAGGTTCCAGGTCAATTCGTTGACCGTCCTGTGGTCCTGATGGGCATCGCCATGGTAATGGGTAAACACGATATCCGGCTGGCCACGTCCGCGCTGCGCGATAAGCCATTCCTTGATGGCCCGGCTTTCAGCCGGAAAATAGCTGTCCGCGAAGGAAGCGACATGAAGCTGGAAACGATCCATGCCGCGCAAAAAATCCCGCGCCGAAGCCTCCGCTTCCGCACGCCTTTGTTCGTTTCCTGACAAGACACACCATTCCACATGCAGCGGTGTGCCGGTTTCGATCAGATGCAGAAGCGTACCGCCGCAACCGATCTCGATATCGTCGGAATGTGCGCCAAGGCACAAAAGTTCAAGCGGACGGCCCGGATTTGCCAGCGCGCACAGATCGATCATAGTGCTATCGCAATATTGGCGGCCCGCTGTTCCGCCTTGTGTTTCTTCCAGGGCATATCGCCTTTCTCCACCATATCCTCCAGCGTCTGCCAGTCGCGCAGCGTATCCATAGACCGCCAGAATCCGTCGTATTTATAGGCCATCAACTGGTTTTCGGCGATCAGGCGGCTGAACGGTTCCAGCACCAGTTCCTCGCCTTCGCGCATATAGTCGAAGATTTCCTTGAGGAAGAGGAAATAGCCGCCATTGATCCAGATATCGGACGTATTGGAGGTACGAAACGCGCGCACATCGCCGCCCTCGGCAATATCGGCCAGATGATAGGTCAAAGGCGGGCGCACCGCGAGGAAACAGGCAACCTTGCCGCTGGCGCGAAACCGCTGCGTCATATTATCAAGATCGACATCGCTGAGGCCGTCACTGTAATTGGCGAGAAATATATCCTCGTTCATTACGTGGGAACGTGCACTCCATAGCCGCTCACCAATATTGCGCCAGATGCCGGTGTCAAGCAGTGTGACGCTCCAGTCGCGATCCACCTCCTCCAGAAGCTGCACATTGCGCCCGCCATCCGAAACCACGCAATCTGCGAAGGTCTGCGGGCGAATAGTGAGGAAGAAATCCTTGACGACATTCGCCTTGTATCCAAGGCACAGGACGAAATCATTGTGGCCATAATCGCTGTAATATTCCATGACATGATGCAGGATCGGCTGATGACCGAGCGGGATCATGGGCTTTGGAATATTTTCCGAATATTCGCGGATTCGCGTGCCAAGACCACCGCAGAACAGAACGACTTTCATGATTAGCGCTCCTCCGTAACGAGTGCCGGATCGATCAAGGTGACATGGGGAATGGGAATGATGAATTTCGCGCCCCATTCCACGACATGCTGCATCTGCCGGATAATCTCGTCCTTGAAATTCCATGGCAGGATGAGAATGTAGTCGGGCCGGTAATTGTCGATCGCCGAAACATCGTAAATCGGAATGTGCATTCCAGGCGTAAAGCGCCCGTGCTTGTAGGGATTGCGATCCACGGTGAAACCCAGAAAATCCGTGCCGATGCCGCAATAGTTCAAAAGCGTGTTGCCCTTGCCGGGGGCGCCATAGCCACAGATGCGTTTGCCCGCATTTTTGGCGGCAATCAGGAAGGACAGAAGATCACGCTTGGTGCGCCGCGTCTTTTCGGCAAATTGTTCATAGGTCGAGATTTCATTGAGGCCGAAGCTTTCCTCGCGCTTCAAAAGCGAGGCGACACGCGGCCCCACTTTGCGCTTGCTGCCATGATGGGCAAGATAAACGCGAAGCGACCCGCCATGCGTGGGAAGCTCTTCCACATCGATCACCTTCAGATGATGATGCTGCGCCATAAAGCGGATGGTCAGAAGCGAGAAATAGGAAAAATGCTCGTGATAGATGGTGTCGAACTGGTTTTGCTCAATCAGATTGACGAGATGCGGGAATTCCAGCGTAATAACCCCTCCGGCTTCAGGAGAAGCTGCATTCCGCGCACGAAATCGTTAAGGTCAGGCACCTGCGCCAGAACATTATTGCCGATGATGAGATCGGCCTTGCGGCCTTCCCCGATCATCTCCAGCGCCAGCCGTGAGCCGAAAAAATCCACCAATGTCGGCACGCCCTTGGCAATCGCCGTCCGGGCCACATTGGCCGCCGGTTCTATGCCAAGGATCGGAATGTTTTTCGGCAGGAAATGCTGCAACAGATAGCCGTCATTGCTGGCGATCTCGACCACGAAGCTATTGTCGTTCAGCTCCAGCCGTTCGGTAATTTCGTCACAATAGTTTTTGGCGTGGCTCACCCAGCTTGTGGCAAAGGATGAGAAATAGGCATATTCCGTGCATATGTCCGCAGGCGAGAAATATTCCTTGAGCTGCACCAGAAAGCAATGGTCGCAGACCTGCGCATGGAGTGGATAATAAGGCTCCATATGGTCGAGGCGCTCCGCCGTTACAAAGCTTTCGCAAGGCGGCGACATGCCAAGATCAACGAAGCTATGCCTGAGCAGCTTGCCACAGAGGCGGCAGCCGGTCCGCGCCTGTACTGTGCTGTGGTCTCGCGAAATATCCGCCGCCTGAATGGTCATTCGTCCCACCTCGAATTATGGCTCGGCCCTGTTGGTTTCCGTAAGCTTGCTGTCGGAGAGCCCAACCTACTAAGCCGCCTCAAACTTGCCGAGACTGCCATGGGGAGCGAGGCATACATACGATCGGGCGCAACCATCGCCGGATGGACGAGCCCCGGTCGATACCCAATCTTCCACCTGTGATGGTGCGGAGTAGATGCCTTGCGCCTTTCGGGCATATCTGCCTCCACCAAAAGGCTATCTGGCTGCTTCAAAGAAAGTTCTATCGCCGTAAGGACAGGCTGGCAGAATGCAAAAATGCAGCAATCGGGGGCAGGCTCATGCATTTCACTCCGCTCAACATCAACGGCGCATGGTCCATCGAGCCGGAACGGCGAAGGACGAGCGCGGCTGGTTCGCGCGGGTCTATTGCGAGGCGGCCTTTGCCGAACGGAAGCTGGAAACACACTTTCCCCAGCACAGCCTTTCCTTCTCGCGCGAGAAGGGAACCCTGCGCGGACTGCATTATCAGAACGAGCCGCATAGCGAGACGAAACTCGTCACCTGCCTGCAAGGCATCGTCTGGGATGTGCTGGTGGATCTTCGCCCCCATTCACCCACTTATCGGCGGTGGGCGGGGGTGGAACTTTCAGCCGAAAACGGTGTGCAACTCTATATACCGGAAGGCTGCGCCCACGGTTTCCAGACGCTGACGGATGATGTCCTCATCCGCTACATGATCTCGAAGCCCTATGCGCCCGATCATGCCGCCGGCATCCGCTATGACGATCCAGCCCTCGACATTCCATGGCCGGAGAAGCCCAGCGTCATTTCGCAAAAAGATCTTGGCTGGCCGTTTCTTTGATCAATCCCGCATCGCGAAGCCGGTCGGCCGCATCGGCAAGCATGGCGATGGGCAGTTTCGACCGCTCCGCCATGTCGAGAATCGAATAGCCGCCATCGGCAAGATTGAGCACCCACAGCATCGCCATTGCGTTTTGCGCCGCGCGGCTGTCGCCGCCCATGCTGCCATAAAGCCCGCGCCGCCCCAATTGCGGCTCACCCTTGGGCGACATATTGAGTGGAACCCAGTTTCTTTCTGCAATTTCAATAGCCTGCATCACCATATTGAAAGATTGCTCAAGATATTCCGGCTTGATAAAATCGAGATTATCCGCCGAGGTATGATATTCTGGAAAACGACCGTAGAGACTTCGCTGGAACATGCCGACCGGCAGGTTGAACCCCGGCGAGCAGAATTGCCGCTCGTCATATCCATAAGGCCAGAAGTCATGCATGGCCGCGCCGGAAAGACCGCAGTGAGCCAGCACGTGATCCATGATGCGGTCGATCTCCGCATTGCCACGCCGGCTGCGCTTGTAATTCGGCCCGCCACCATCGCCAAGGCAGGAGAGAACCAGGCCGTGCCGCACATGGTCGAGATTGTCTTCATTCTGCCGGAGCCATGCCAGCGCGCCGAAAGTCGCCGGGCCAAAAAGCAGCCGATAGGTCAGGCGCGTGCGCCGCGATTTCATCGCTTCGCCCAGCAGGGCCAGAAGCGCCAGACCCGAACAATTGTCATTGGCAAGCGAGGGGTGGCACAAATGGGCTGAAAGCAGGAATGTTGCGTCCGTTTGCCCGCGATGGATAAACTCGCCAAAAACGAGGGAGCCGTCCCTGCGCTCTGCATCGATCACCACATCAAATTCGCCATCTTCCATCGCCAGAAGCGCATTATGCGCCATGCAGAAGCCCCAGCTTTCGCCATGATAGCAGGTGCGATAGGGGATGAGATCGGGTTGGTCGGGCAGCGTATGGATATGGTTTTTCAGTGCATCAAGCGACATGCGCGCCCGCACCGGCATGCTAAAATTCACCACATGCAGGTTATGCCGTGCAAAATCGACGATCCTGCGGCCCGCAAGGTCTGCAATACAGGCTTCACGGATGATCCATTCCTGCGGTGCTTTCCAGTCATAAAGAGGCGTTCCAGTCGGCACTTCATGGATATGCAATGGCAAATACTCGCCGATGATGGCAAGCGTTTCCCGCACACCATCGCCGGCGAGGCTGCGGCAGATCGGATAGAGCCGGGCGGCGAGCCGGTGGATCGCCGCCCCGTCCGGTTGCGGTGCAGCCATTGCCGCACCACCTGCCCGGCCCGGCGCCCCGCTATCCATCATGCCATCGCCCGCAGGGGGTGCGAATGGGCGTCCATGCGGCGCAGGTCGGCATCCAGAACGCCTTGCGCTATCAGCTTGCGAATATGGGCAATGCGCTGAAAGCGCGGCCCTTCAAATTCCTCGACTGTCAGGGTTGATCGGCTGTAGGCAGCAAGCAATTCACGCGTGCCCGCCACCGCATCCCATTGCGGTTTTGCTTCCGGCAGCACATGCGCCAGCTTTTCAAAACTGACGCGATAGGACCGCGTATCCGGCCCCGCATCCTGCGCATATTCGATCCGGCAATCCGGCACATTATCGGCCACGCCCCCGGCAATATCGCGAATACGGTAGTTATGCGCGGTAGAGCCGACATTGAACGCTTCATTCCAGACCTTTTCGCGCGGCGCTTCCATCGCCGCCATGAAAGCGCGTGAAATATCGTGGATATGCACGATGGGCCGCCAGGGTGTGCCGTCGGATTTCAGATAGATCAGCCCCTTCGTCACCGCCCAGGCAACGAGATTGTTCAGCACGATATCGAAGCGCAGGAAGGGTGAAACACCATAGGCGGTTGCGGGCCGCAGATAGACCGGGCAGAAGCTCGCATCCGCAAGCTTACGGATTTCCTGTTCCGCCCGCACCTTGGAGCGGCCATAGGCTGTGACAGGCTTCAATTCGCCGGTTTCGTCGATCAGTTCGGCATCGCTGATACCGTAATTGCTGCATGATGAGGCAAAGAGAAAGCGCCCTACCCCAGCAAGTTTTGCGGCCTTTGCCATGGCGACGCTGGCGTGGTGGTTGATGGCATAGGTCAGGTCTTCGTTGAGGTTGCCCAGCGGATCGTTGGAAAGCGCGGCAAGATGGATGACCGCATCGAAACCTTCCAGATCGCGCGGCGAGACATCGCGCACATCCTTGCGGATGGTGGGCACATTCATGACCGTCCCGCCTTCCTTGAACAGGCAATGCTCGTAAAGGCCGATATCATAGCCCGACACCTCATGCCCGGCATCGATGAGCATCGGCACCATGACCGAGCCGATATAACCCTGACTTCCCGTGACCAGTACTTTCATGTTCATCCCCTCACCGTCGCGATAAATCCATGTTAATCGCGGGGTCGAGGCGTGACGACCTGACCGATGGCATGTCCGCCTAGAACAACCGGGTATCGGGAAAGCGAAACGGTGGAACGCCTACTCCTTTTGGAGAAAGGCCAGGCGCTCCATCCTGCCAATCAGGAGAACCCAGTCGCTATGGCCATCCGCATTGCGGCTTGCGGGCGGGTGGTAGACCAGCAGATCGTTTTCGCGCGCGGGCGCACCGGCCACTATCGTCTTGCCGGAAGCAGGATCGAACCAAAGCGCAGCATCACCGGCATCGACGGCCCCCTTGCGCAGCGCAAACCCGTTTTCGCCGTAGATTACGGCGAGCCCCGTTTCAGGCAGTCTGGGAGCATAAAAGCCCGGCCTATCTGTGATCTTCTTTTCGCGGTCCGGCTGCAATTTCGTCCAGTCCAGACGGCTGAACAGGTTTTGCAGAACACCCATCGAGCGCGCCCCGGGGCTGTCCAGCGCCTTGCGCCAGTTGCCGCCGGAATCGAACAGGCCCGGCGCACTGAAATGCCAGATCGGGCTGTTGCCGAAAAACTGGCCCGCCGCACCCGCAAGCAAAGCGCCATAGGCATTTCGGCGGATGGTCCCGGCATCCGTGCCGTGCTCATTTTCATAGAGCGTTTCGAGAAGAATAACCGGCATTTCCGCCCCCGCCGTTCTGGCCAGAACGGCTTTATGCACATCGTCATAATCATAGACCGTATCAAGCGCGAGCCAGCCTGCGCCCGCCCAATGGCGCGCTGTGTCGGTGTCTCGGCTGGAATGAACCGTCTGGATGGCATCCGGCAGAACCGCCGCAATGCCTTCGGCAAGGCTTGAAACAAGCCGTTTGTCCGGCGCATCAAAATCACCACCCAACACCCAGATAATATTGCGATATCCAGCAAATCTGCGGGCGATTACCTCGCCATAGGCGCGCATTCTTTTCGGCCCGGCCATCTCCATCGCCATATACCAGCCCTGCCCGCCGCCATTTGCGCCCAGATAGGCCGGAGCCAGAAACACCGTTATGCCGAGAGCCTCTGCGCGCCCGATCACCCATGCCGCATGATCGAAATATTGAGGATTAAGCGCACCGAAGGCCCGCGCCTTGAAAGGCCTGTCGCCATAGGCATTGGCAGGCGCATTGCGGGCAAACTGGTGTTCCAGAAGATTGACCAGAACAGCGTTGAAGCCTCGCCTTCTGCGGTCCTGAAGATAGGCTTCAGCCTCGTCCCGCCTCAATTCCGCAATCAGCGACCACGCCGCATCGCCCATCAAGAGGCAGGGCGTTGCAGCCGCATCCTGAAGGCGATGCCGATCCCCGCTCACCTGAAGCGGAAATTGCGTATCGGCCGCAATTGCGCGCGCCCCGCCCGTCATGGCAAAAGCCAGAAGAAAAAGGGCTATGCCTCTTACAATCTTGGCGGTGGGCATGAGGAAGCCGGATCTTCGTTGAAACGGCGATAGACAACCTGCGACGGCCGCCCGACCAGACAGGACTCCACGCCGTCATTGAGCGCCCGCACATAGATGCCGAGCGCACCGTGAACCGCATCGATGGTGCGGGCAATATCGGCATCGCTATGCGTGTAGCTCACAACCAGCGAGGGCATCAGCACGCCGCGCCGGATTGTTTCCTGAAGGAAAAGGGTGCGAAATGCCTGCGAAGGCATTCCGTTTCCATCCAGCGTGGAATAGGTGAGGCAACAAGGCCGCCCCGATAGGCGCACATGATCCTGAAGCCGATGACCGGCAATAGCCTCGTTTATGCCTGCGGCAAGCTTCGCACCTTGTTCATAAAGACGCTCGATCACCGGCTCATCGCGATAGATCGCCATAGTGGCAATCGCCGCGGCCATGGCATGGGTTTCCGCCCCATGCGTCGTGGAAAGCAGAAAGACGCGGGGGAAATCCGTATGGTGAAGCCCGCCAAGCCGCATATATTCGGCCTTGCCCGCGAGCGCAGAAATGGCAAAGCCATTGCCGAGCGCCTTTCCGAAACAGGAAAGGTCCGGCACGATACCATAAAGCTTCTGCGCGCCGCGCATATGCCAGCGAAAGCCGGTAATCATTTCATCCAGAATGAAAAGTGCACCGTTTTCTTGGGCAATGCGCATGGCTTCATGGAGAAAATTGTCTTGCGGCTCGTCTGCGCGCGCCGGCTCCATGATGATGGCGGCGATGCACCCCGGATAGTCCTCGAAAAGCGCCTCGACACTGGCAATATCATTATAGCGAAACGTCGCGGTGAGCGCAGAAACCGACGCGGGAATGCCTGCGCTCATCTTCGTGGTGCCAATGAACCAGTCGTCGGTCGAAAAGAAGGGATGGTCGGCGCAGCAGGCCACCATGTCACGCCCTGTATAGGCGCGGGCAAGGCGAAGCGCGCCGGAAGTCGCATCCGAGCCGTCCTTGCAGAATTTGACCATTTCCGCCCCCTCAATCAGTTCGAGAAAGCTTTCCGCGCAGTCGAGTTCGATAGCACTTGGCCGGGTAAAATTGCAGCCATCCTGCAAGGCCTCGCGTACGGCTCGCACCACCGGCGGATAGGCATGGCCGAGGCCGACGGCGCGG
Source organism: Brucella melitensis bv. 1 str. 16M (assembly GCF_000007125.1). NCBI lineage: Bacteria > Pseudomonadati > Pseudomonadota > Alphaproteobacteria > Hyphomicrobiales > Brucellaceae > Brucella > Brucella melitensis. Next base: position 868,760 of record NC_003318.1, read on the forward strand.
TTTCCCATCCCATATTCGATATATTCGTGGCCATCCACATCGAAGACATGGGCGCCTGAGCCGCGCTGGATGAAACCCGGCGCAAGCACCGGATACTGATCGTCTCCCTTGGCATAGGTATGGCACCCGCCGGGAATGAGCGCATGGGCCTTGCTGGCCAGCAATTGCGAATTGCGAAACTGCGATGTGAAAAGGTTCATAACAAAATCCTTCAAACGCTTTTTCGAGAGCGGCCGCTCAGGCCGTCGACCATACCGTGTGCACGCGCTCCCGCACGCGGCGCAGCCAGTTCTTGACCGGCTGCGGCAAGCGGCTGCGCAGGTTTTTGTGCAGGGCATTGGGCATGGACCACTGCGAAAGAGCCAGAGGCGGCGTAATGGGCGGGCGATTTTCACGCAGATGCTGGAGCAATCCCGCATAGGCGCGCCCGACGATTTCGCTGTCGAATTCCGCGATCACCTTGCGCACGCCTGCCGCACCCATCGCCACGCGCAGGCGCGGATCGGCGGCAAGCCTCTCGATCTGCTGCGCCGCCTGCCTGCAATTGCCGATCGGAAACAGAAAACCGTCTTCACCATCGGTGACGATAGTATCCGTCACGCCCGGTATCCTCGACGCCACCACCGGGCATCCCTGGCTCATTGCCTCAATCAGCGTCGAGCCGAAACCTTCATAGCGCGATGGCATGACCATCACGTCATGCTGGCTCACCAGCCATGAAACATCGGATGGCGCGACCCAGCCGGTAAAACTGATCCTGTTGCCAAAGGGAGCCAGCTTGATGCGCAAGACTGCGAGGTCCGGCCCGTCGCCCGCCACCGTCAGATGATAATCGCATTGCAGCCGCCGCAGGATCGCGGGCAGCCAGAAGACCCCCTTGGAACTGTCATCGATGCGCCCCAGATAGAGCAGTCGCAGCCGTCCGCCTTCAATCTCCGGCGCTGCGCACCGGACATGCGGATCGGGCGTCAGCCCATTGGGAATGACGAGTGTGCGGCTGGGGTCGAAGCCATAGCCACGAACCAGATCGTCGCGGCACCGTTTGGAAACACCGACCGTCGCGTGAACATGATCGCGGATCGCCTGCGCCGCCGCATAGGTGCCGGGCGTGATGCTGTGAACGATCATCACACGCACAATATCCGCGGGAAGATAGCGCACGAGATTGGTCTCGAAACGGTGAGAAAGCACATTCACAAAAACTGCTTCAAACCTGTTTTCGCGAAGAAAATCGACAAAGCGTTTGGCGCGGGTTTCTTCATCCAGAACGCCCATGCGATCTATGATGTCGCCCCGGCGCATGGCATCTTCCAGCCCCTGCTCGCGCGGCACGGCCACCGCTTCGCCCGGCGCACCGGCTGCAAGCCAGCGCAGATCCATGCCAGACCGGGCAAGCGAAGCACGCAACCGTGTGAAAACCGAATAGGTTCCGCCAATATGGGGGCGCACGAAGTAGGCACATTTCATGGCAAGGCTCTTTAGCTGGACACCGGGCTTGCCCCGTGACGGTTCCGGGAACCGGACTTCGGGGGAGAAGCTCCCTCGAAGCCTGGTTCCGGTATATCGGGGGCATGAGATATACCGCTGCCAGTTTATCGCAATTGCCTGCCCCCGCATTCTGACCAAGAGCAGTACGCACCATCCTACAATAGAGGATGGGTTTCCCCCTTCTGCCAGTTTCCCTGTGGCCATATCCAAAAGTAGTCTGGTGCAGGGTTTCTGGAGTTATCTGCATGAAAATCGGTCTTTTCGGGCAGTTCGGTTCGGGTAATACAGGCAATGACGGGTCGCTCGAAGCCATGCTGCAAATGCTGGCCCGCGCCTGCCCGGATGCGGATATTGTGTGCATCTGTTCGCGCCCGGAAATCATCGCTGAAAAGTTTCATATCGCCGCAACGCCCGTTGGCCGGGAGCCTTTCGTCAACGGGCTTCTGCGGCGCATCGACAAGGCATTGCTGCAATTGCCCCGCCGTCTCAGCGGCTTCATCGCCGCCGTTTCAATCGCTCAGGGGCTTGATCTCATCATTGTGCCCGGAACTGGCATTCTGGACGATTTCAGCGAAAATCCCTTCGGCTGGCCATTTGTCATCATGCGCTGGTCGCTGGCCGCGCGCCTCGGCGGGGCAAAATTCGCCTTCGTTTCCATCGGTGCAGGGCCGGTTGTGCAGCCGCTAAGCCGCTTTTTCGTGCATGTGGCTTCCCGCCTAGCGGCTTTCCGGTCCTATCGTGACAATGTTTCCTATGAATTCATGCAGACGCTGGGTATTAATACCCGCATCGACACTGTGACGGCAGATATTGCCTTTGCCCTGCCCGTGCCGGACGCAGGCAGCAAGGCAACGGCCGGGCGCCGCTGCATCGGGCTTGGCGTCATGACCTATCGTGGCTGGAAAAAAGACAGCGCACAGGCCCCGGTCATTTATGAAACCTATCTCGACAAAATGGCCGACATGGCAGAAGGGCTTCTTGCCTCCGGCTACCGGATCCGGCTGTTGACCGGCGACATTAGCGACCTCATGGCCGTTGACGACCTGATGGCGCGCCTTGCGGCTCCAGCCAGGGCAAACATCGTGTTTGAGCCTGTCACATCCCTCAACGGACTCATGCAGCAGATCGCCCATACAGATATCGTGGTCGCCAGCCGCTATCATAATATCGTCTGCGCGCTCGCCACGGGACGACCCGCGATTTCGCTCGGCTATGCCGCGAAAAACGATGCCCTGCTGCACGATGCGGGCCTTGACCGCTTCTGCCACCATATCGAGGATTTCGATCCGCAAACCGTGCTTATGCAGGTCAGGCAAATGTTCGCCAATCTGGAGCAATTGCGCGAAGGTGTCGAGGCAGGTGTGGCCCGGTATCGGCTCCATCTGGCACGGCAGGAAGAAGTGCTGCGCACAAGCCTGCTGGCGGGAATGCCGATGGAGGAGCTAACCTCCGTTCCGGGCCGATACCGGGAAAGCTTTCGCCGGTAAGCCGCCGAAGAAACGCTTCAGCCGCCGCGCGGTGTCAGGGCGGTGCAGAAGATAATTGACAGGCGGCAGGAAAGCCGTTTGCAGCCGCCGCGAAAAGGCAAAACGAAAAAGCTGCATTCCGCGCGCATCGCCACGCAAAAAATGCGACATGGCCGACCAATAGGCGCGCTCGGCAATGCCTTTTTGCAACATTCCATCCAGTACATCGCAATCCGGCAATGCCCGCCCCTCATGCGCGAAAAAATATTCGCCCGCATGTGCCGTATGCAGAATATGCTGCAATTGGCTGTCTTTCAGCAATTGCTGCGAGCGATTTTGCCCATGCGTGCGCAGGCCCACCTGAATACAGTCCAGCGCAGCCACCCGCCCCCGCAACGCCAGACGCAGCCACATGTGGTAATCGTCGCTATGGGGCAACGCCTCGCTATAATGGCCCGCCGCTTTCTGTGCCGATGTTCTGACGACAAGCGAGGCTGCCGGAATCTGGAAGACACCGAGCCGACAGAACCGCTCGATGAAGGCCCGGCCCGTTTCAACCCGATAGGGCGGCGCCTTCGGCTGAAGGGGCAATTCCGGCATGGGAGCATCCCCAGCGATGGCGATGTCACGCCCATAGGTAAAGGCGATCGTCCGGTCATGCTGCATCAGGCTGACCGCACGTTGAAGTGCACCCGGCGTCAGGACATCATCGGCGAAAAGCAGCACGAAATAATCCGCTCCTGCCCAGTCGATCCCATCGTTGAAGGAAGCGTGCGGCCCCTTGTTGACCGGGCGCAGAAGAAGCTCCACGCGCGGGTCTGCGGCGGCAATTTCCCGCGCTACGGCCACACTATTGTCAGTGGACGCATTATCGATGATGAGAAGCCGCAATTTCTCCATGTCCTGTGACAATACGCTTTCAGCGCAGACACGCAGATAACGGGCATAATTATAATTGGGAATGACGACATCCACGCTCGGCCCGGACATTTGCTTTGCTCCCCATCACTCCGCAGGTGCAGCCATATTGCGCCGTCCCTGCAGCCCAAGCCGCGCCGTCACCTTGCCCCCGAACCAGCCAAGCACCGGCAGAACTTCCGCCGAAAACGGGTGACGTGTGGCAAGCACCGCCGCCAGCCAGCACAGGACCGAGACAATGCCGATCAGAATGCCCTTTGCCCAATGGATTTCCAGCGAGAACCCGTCGGCTGCAACCAGGCCCAGAGGCAGGAGCAGGGTCAGAAATGTCACCAGCGCACTGCGCAGGAGAGCAAGCCCCAGCAGCCGATAGGAAAACTGCACATGCCTGTGCACATAAACAAAGGAAACAACCATTTGGAGCGGCAGGCTGATAAACTGGCTGAGAACGACGGCCATCAGGCCATAGAAAGCCGCACAGCAGAGAATGCCGGCACTGAACGCGCGCGAAATGAAATTGGAGAGGAAGGCATCACGATTTGCGCCCAGTGCCATCAACAAGGGATAGGTGAGGATGACCGGGAACCAGAACAGGCTTGCAAGGCTGCTGAGCGCCACGATGGGCGCGGCTTCCATCCAGCCCTTACCCAGAATGATATGCACAGCCGGATAGGCCAAAAGCGCCACCACCGCCTGTGCCGGCCAATAGACCACCGAAATATAGGAAAGCGCCTGAACGTAGGAGCGACGGATATCGGCCCCCTCGCGCACCTGTGCCGATAACATGGGAAAAGCCACCGTAAAGATCGACGACAGGAATATGCGGTCTGGAACCCCGCTGACAGCGCCAGCGCGGCTATAGATGCCGACCGACGCCGCAGACATGAACTTTCCAAGGATAAGCTGCGGAAATGTTTCGCAAATCTTGTTCAGGCCCGCACTGCTGCCAAGATAAAGGCCGAACTGCCAGGCGGTGCCGATGCTCGCCAGAGATGGGCGCAGCAGATGTTTCATCGGATAGGCCTTGAAGGCAAAGCCGGTGGTGATGAGTGCGGCGGACAGCGCCCCGAAGGCGAAGCTCATATGGCCAAAGCCGAGATAGGCCATGGAAATGGTCGTTGCCGCCCCGCACGTCGATCCCGCCGTGCGGATCCACGCCAGAACGCCGAAGGCCATTTCCCGCCGCAGCAGCGCCACCACCGGAAAGGACGCGCTCTCCACCAGCGCCGCAACAATGGTGATATTCAGGAATAGCATGAGCGAGGGATCGCGATAGGAAGTCGCCAGATAATCCCGCGCCAGATAAAGACCGGCAGCGAGGATCAGGGTCGCCAGCATCACCAAAGTCAGCGATGTCCGCACATCCCTATCCTCGACCTTATCGATCTTGATGAGAAATTCGGCGCTCGCAAATTCCCGCATGGAGAAGAAAATAGCCGCAATGCCGAGGCCCACCACCCCTATGCCGGTTTCGGCAGGGCCCAGAAGGCGCGACACAGCCACCATGGTCAGGAAATTGGACATCAGCCCGGCATAATGCTCAAGCGTGGCGATGATGAACCCTTTGCGGTGCCTGTTCATGACCCGCCCCACAAAAGGAGCATAACTGTCTCCGATAAGTCCTTTTTCACGCTGTCCCTGCCCCTTGTTTTCGCCCGGCGCATGGTTGGCCCGGCCTCGGCACACACCATGATGCACGCTTCGATATCAGGGGTTCAGGATAGGCTTTTGATCGCCGCGCGAAATGTGCCCGATGGTATTAGCCGCTGATCTGAAAGAGGTAGGCCGCTCGCTCAATAGCCAAGTCGTGAGCCGTGGCCGGACCCGGTAAAAATCCTTCCAGAACGACTTTCGCTCGCTGCTTGGAGGAGGCATGACAAGTCTTTCCTGGATCACGCTTCTGGCTTTTGTCCTGTCGGTGGCCTTCTGCATGGCTTTTCGTGGGCTTGCGCGCGAATGGTATCTGATCGACCTGCCCGATTACCGCAAAAGACATGAAGGTGCCGTCCCGCTTTGCGGGGGCATCGCAATCTTCCTGTCCTTTTTCCTGACAGCTTCACTGGTAAAAGACGGTGCGGGACATGCAGATGCACTGGTGATGATGCCGGGGCTGACGATCATCCTCGGCACGGGGGTGCTGGATGATCGCTTCAGGCTGCCGGTGACGCCGCGTTTTGCAATCCAGCTTTTTGCAGCGGTTCTCATCATCGCCATGGCGGGGGTACAGCAGGTCTTTCTGGACCTCAACCCCTCCTTTATCGACGATAGCGGCAATATATTTGCCTTTGAACGGATGGGCGGCCCCTTTCTATTGCTTTTCGCCGTGGCCTTCATCGTCGGCCTTGTCAATGCGGTCAATATGAGCGACGGCGTGGACGGGCTTGCAGGATCGGCAAGTGCAGCCTCCTTCTTCTGGCTCGCCGTTATCAGCTTCGACATCGGCGAACACCGGCTGGGCCTGCAATCGCTGGCGCTTGTCGCCGCCTGCCTTGGTTTCCTCGTTTTCAACATGCGCCATAGGTGGCGGGCAAAGGCAAGCCTCTTTCTGGGTGACGGCGGCAGCACGCTTCTGGGGGCCGCCCTTGCGGGAATAGTGTTGATCCTCTCCAGCGGCAGGCAAGCAATTGCTTTCCCTGTCTTGCTTTGGATCGTGATTGTGCCGGTCCTCGATACGCTTAGCCTCATCGTAAGAAGGCTCGCGGCGCGGCGCAGCCCTTTTTCCGCCGACCGGCAGCATCTCCATCACCTGCTGATGGATGCCGGGCTGACCTGCGGGCAGACCGCAATCATCGTCATGGCGCTCAACCTGATTGCAGGCGCAACAGCCTATACGGCTATTCGCCTCGACCTGCCCGGCTGGCTGATGGCGCTGGCGCTTCTCGCACCGGCCATGGCGCACCTAGCCTTCATCCTGCGTTGCACCAGAGGTCCGCGCATCGCCGATCCCGCGCAGGCGGCAAAACCGAACATCACCTTTCCGGGGACCACGACATGACCGTTTCCGTGCTCATCATGACGCTCAACGAGGAAGCCAACCTGCCGGCATGTCTGGCTTCGCTCGACTGGTGCGATGATATCGTCGTGCTGGATTCATTCAGCACCGACCGCACGGTCGAGATTGCCAGAGCGGCTGGCGCGCGCATCTACCAGCGGGCCTATGACACCGAAGACCGCCAGCGCATGTATGGATTAACCGAAATCGAGTTCAGACATGCCTGGGTCTATACACCCGATGCCGACGAAATCTCCCCGCCGGATCTGCGTGATGAAATGCTGGCGATAGCCGCCGATCCCGACCGGCCTGAAGTCTTCTTCAAGGCGCGTTACAAGAATATGTTCATGGGGCGCTGGATACGCCATGCGAGCCTTTATCCCACCTGGATAACCCGCCTCGTGCGGCCGGACCGTGTGCATTTCGAGCGCTCCGTCCATTCGCGGGCAAGCGGTGGGCCGGGCGGCGAATTACAGGCCCATTTCATCCATTACAGTTTCAACAAGGGGCTGGCCGCCTGGTATGACAAGCACAACCGTTATTCCTCCGTCGAGGCAGGCCTGGCCGCCTCAAAGCGCCTGGAACGCCACATCGATTGGGGCGGCCTTCTATCCGGCGAACCGGAGTGCAGGCGCCGCACACTGAAATCGCTCTCCTATAATTTGCCTTTCCGGCCCAGCCTGCGCTTTCTCTATATGTATATATTGCGTGGCGGGTTTCTCGACGGCAAGCCCGGCTATCTCTATTGCCGTCTTCTCGCCGCCTATGAATTCATGATCGTGGTGAAAACGGAAGAGCATCGCCGCAAGCAAAGCGCCATGCCGCAAGCGCCAGCGCGACGCCCGCTTGATGCGAAAGAGCCGGAGCGGCACATGGTATGACCCTTTATGCTTTCCCTTGTGCAATCCTTGTGGGGCTTGCGGCCATGTTTTTCTCCCAACCGCTTCTCACCTTGCAGGATGATGGCCGCCCGGCAGACGTGATTATCGTGCCCGGTGGCGACGGCGCGCCGCGCGCCGCGCAGGCCGCACAGCTTTGGAAAGACGGGCGCTCGCCTTATATTCTTGCTACTGGAGACGGCGACTGCCTGCTGAACAAGCACATTATGATGGCCAAGGGTGTGCCGCCGTCAGCTATTCTCGTCGAGTGCCGCTCGGGAAGCACATGGCAGAATGCGCGCTTTTCAGCCCCGCTACTGCGCAGGCTTCATGCAAAAAGCGCCCTGATCGTCACGAACTGGTTTCATTCCCGCCGCGCCGTGGCAAGCTTTCGCACCGCCTGCCCGCAAATGCATTTCACATCCTCCCCCGTGGCGGATGCCGATATGCCGGGTGGCTTTCCCGGCACACCGCCGGTGATTGAGCATGTGGTCAAGGAATATGCGAAGCTTGGCTGGTATCTCATCTCTGGCCGTATTCGCCCTCAAAATCTGACCGATAGCGGCCCCGCCATGGCCTTCGCCTCAGTTTGCAACACCACGGAGGCGGGGCTTTGAACCTCTCGCTCACATGGATATTCGCCGGTCTCGTCTTATGCATTCTGGCAACCGGCTTTCTGTCGCGACCGGAGCGCATGTATCAGTTCCCGTTTCTGGCGGGGGTGATGACGTTCGGGTTCATCCTGCCGCAATTGCCAGCACTCGTGAACGATCCGTTCTTCCCCGATGGGGCCTATGCCAAGACGATGACCATGGGCATATTCTCGCTGGCGATGCTGGCGCTTGGCTGGAGCCTGACCAGAAAGCCGATCAGGCTGCTCAGCATGCGCTTTAGCGAAAGGCGCCTGTTGCGCGCAGCCGCAGGCCTGTCGATTTTCGGCGCGATCTTCTATTTTCTCTTAAGCCGCCTGCCGGGCGATATTTCAATCGGCACGCAGATGACGGGAATGCCGGTCGTCTATCTCTTCTTCGCGCAGCTCATGCCTTATGGGCTGGGCATCGCGCTTCTGTGCTACGCCCGCAAATCTTCATGGTTTGCCGCAACCATCATTCTTTTCGATCTCGTCTTTTATCTCGATCGCATCCTCGTCACCGGAAAACGTGCCGAAGCAATCCAGCTTCTGTTGATGTTCCTGCTGGCGTTCTGGTTCTATCGGCGCATGGTCGTGCCGCGCATCGTGATGTTTCTCGGCATTCTCACCGGCACATTCCTCATGACCAGCATGGGCGACTATCGCCATGTGACACGCGCAGCTTCCGGCTTCGTGCTCGACCAGATACTGGATATCGATTATGCCGCCAATTTCAACGAAACACTAGAACGCGGCGGGCCGGAAATGCGCAACGCCGTTCAGCGCATCGATGAGCTCGACCGGCGGCTGGAATTCGACTACGGCAAATTTCACTGGAACCGCATCGTGTTCACCTTCGTCCCCGCCCAGCTCGTTGGCGGCGGGGTCAAAGCCTCGCTCTATCTGGACACACCGAAACCAAGCCGCGAATATAATCCGCCGACAGGCACGACCGATACGGGCCTTGTCGATGCCTTCGCATCCTTCTGGTATTTCGGCGCGCTGAAATTCCTGCTGCTTGCCTGGATGATCCGCCGTCTCTGGGAAACCGCAATGGCGGGAGAAATGCTGGGCCAGCTCCTCTATATGTTCTCCATCGTTCCTGCCATGCACGCTATCTCGCACCAGACCGACTGGGTCGTTCCGGTGTGGATTCACATGGCCCTTTTCCTCATCCCCATCCTGTCGCTTTGTGTCATTCGCAATCGATCCGTCTATCTGCCGATGTCGCCGCAGCTTTCCTGAAGGTATTTGCCATGACGATCACGCAAGCCGGTTCTCCACACTCCATTGCCGGCAGAAAACAAACCTCCCGCCCGCTTGAAGGCGGCGCAACCTTTACGCTGAAGCATCGCCTGCAGCGGCTTTTGTGGCAGGCTGCGTGGCTTGCCCTTGCAGCGTGGACCCCTTCATGCCTGTGGCGATGGCGCGGCATGGTGCTAAACGCCTTCGGAGCCGATATCCACAAGAGCGCAATCGTTCGCGCAAGCGCACATATCTGGTGGCCGGGCAATCTGTCCATGGGCGCACATTCCTCGCTTGGCCCCGGCGCGATCTGCTACAATGTTGCGCCGGTAACGCTCGCCCCCTTCGCCATTGTCTCGCAGCGCGCGCATCTTTGCACGGCAGGCCACGATATCGATCAGGCGAGCTTTCCCCTCACTGCCGCACCGATTCACATCGCTGCCTATGGCTGGGTGGCGGCAGAGGCTTTTGTCGGCCCTGGCGTACATATTGGCGAGGGTGCAGTGCTGGGTGCGCGCAGCGTCAGCTTCCGCGATCTGGATGCATGGGCCGTTTACACAGGCAATCCAGCAAAGCCCGTACGCCAGCGGCGCAAAAACACAGATTATTCAATCCACCGGTTTTAAAGAATAAAACACATGCCCTCCTGGCGAAGCAGCACTGCGTCTGCCCATTGAAAAAATATGATATGAAGCGCAACAATAAGTAGTAGAAAAATCCGGAGGCTTTGGGTTTTCGTTTAGAAGAAAGTTTGGTTTCGCCTGTTGAAATATGCAACTTTAAACATTTTACTATAAAATTAGTGTGATTTCAGAAAACCCATCCCGCGCCATGCGTTTTATAGTGGATTTATTTGATTTATGATCTTTATCCCCACTTAATTGGTAAAAATCCCGTTAAAAATGTCCAATTGTAATTTTTTCCCTTAAATCAGCATTACAACGAGATGTTGCATAAAAGTGACAGACTTTTTCGCCGAATGTGATTAGGTAAGCTTTGTCTAATTTACCTAGAGGTTTAAAATGAAATCCGTAATTTTGGCGTCCATCGCCGCTATGTTCGCCACGTCCGCTATGGCTGCCGACGTGGTTGTTTCTGAACCTTCCGCCCCTACTGCTGCTCCTGTTGACACCTTCTCGTGGACCGGCGGCTATATCGGTATCAACGCCGGTTACGCAGGCGGCAAGTTCAAGCATCCATTTTCTAGCTTTGACAAGGAAGACAACGAACAGGTTTCCGGTTCGCTCGACGTAACAGCTGGCGGCTTCGTCGGTGGTGTTCAGGCCGGTTACAACTGGCAGCTCGACAACGGCGTCGTGCTCGGCGCGGAAACCGACTTCCAGGGATCGAGCGTTACGGGTTCGATTTCAGCCGGTGCCAGCGGTCTCGAAGGCAAAGCTGAAACCAAGGTCGAGTGGTTCGGCACAGTTCGTGCCCGTCTTGGCTACACGGCTACCGAACGCCTCATGGTTTATGGTACCGGCGGTCTGGCCTATGGTAAGGTCAAGTCTGCGTTCAACCTGGGTGATGATGCAAGTGCCCTGCACACGTGGTCCGACAAGACGAAAGCTGGCTGGACCCTCGGCGCTGGTGCTGAATATGCCATCAACAACAACTGGACGCTCAAGTCGGAATACCTCTACACCGACCTCGGCAAGCGCAACCTCGTCGACGTTGACAATAGCTTCCTTGAGAGCAAGGTCAATTTCCACACTGTTCGCGTCGGTCTGAACTACAAGTTCTAATCCACGAACACGGAATGAAGAAGGGCCGTTCCACTCCAATCGGGCGGCCCTTCTTATTTGGCAAGCATTATCAGGCGGCGGGAATTGTCCTGAATGGATTTTCGCCTTTAACCGGCTCCGCCTTGCGCGCTCGATACATATGATAAGCCTCGATGGTTTGCCGTGCGATGCGCGGCCAGGTATAATTTTCGCGCACAAGCTTGGCGCCTGAAGCCCCCATCTGTGCTGCCTTATCCAGATCTTCCAGAACGCCCGCAAGCGCATCGCCCACCATCTCCGCATTCAGCGCGCAGACCACGCCTGCCCCAGCCTCGCCCACTTCGGGAAAATGACAGGCATCGGTGATGACCACCGGCGCACCGCAGGCAAGCGCCTCGGTGATCGCGACACTGAACCCTTCCTGACGGCTTGGCAGACAGAAACAGGCAGCCCGTTTCAGGGCTGCGATCTTGGCCAGCCCGTAAAGCCCACCGGGCATATGCACGCGGTGCTGCAATCCATATTCGGCAATTTTCCGGCGAAACGCGTCTTCTGCTCCGCCATCCGGTCCGGCAACCACCAGATCGACATCGCGAAAGTGCGGTGCAATCCGGCAATAGGCATCGGCCAGAATATCGAGCCTCTTCTTGTAATGAAGCCGTGACAGAAACAGGATAAAGCGCCGTGCCGGCAGGCCCGGAACATCCATGTCGCCCACCTCGACTTCATTCAGGAAAACGCCGTTCGGGATAACAAGTGAAGGCGCCTTCAGGCCAAGGGGCCGCATCAGCTCGATTTCATCACGGTTGAGCGCGTGGATGAAAGCTGCTCCATCCAGCATTCCGCAGCAACACACGCAATAGGGTATGTGAAAGCGGCGGCAGAGCATGGAAGCACGCAGGAGATTGGTTTCCCATATGCCATGCAGATGCACGAAATCCGCGCCGCGGATCAGCGCCGTCACCGCATTTGCGGTGTGCCCGCCGGTGAATGTCTCATAAATATCCGGCATGGGAAGCAGCAGGGTCTGCACCTTGTCGAAATCGGGAATCATGGCCGTTGCCTCGGCCGCGCGGCGGCTGACCGCGTCGTCGCTATAGCTTACGATTGTTACCCTGTGACCGAGCGAAGCCTGCGCTGCGGCCAGCCGCACCACCACCGCCTGCGGGCCACCCTTAGCAGGGTCATAAGAGCCTATGACATGAATGATTTTCATGCGCGTTGCCTCCTGTCGTGACGGGCCAGCGCTGCGACCAGTCGTTCGCCATAGCGCGATACGGTGAAATCAGCACCCCTCTCCCGCGCGCTTTCGCTCATCCGCGCGAGCAGTGCCGGGTTATCGGCAAGTTGCCGCAGGATTTGCGCCGTTTCGTGCACATCGCGGATCGGCACGATATAACCGTCGATGCCGTGGCGTACGACGCTTCCCGTATTCGGGGTGCAGATGACCGGCAAGCCGGCGGCAAGTGCTTCGTAAACCGCCGTGGCGGAACCTTCACAAAGCGAAGGCAGCAAAAACACATCCGCCCATTTAAACTGCGCGCGCATTTCGCTGCGGGGAATAGCGCCGGTCAGTTCCACGCTTGCAGCAAGTTTTACCTGCGCTTCCGCTTGAATCTCAATTGGCCCGACCATGCGGAACTGCGCCTCACCTTTAAGCATACGGGCCACAGCCCCGACATAAGGCGCGCCCTTGCGCAAGCCTACGGCTCCCACTGTCAACACCCGCAATGGCCCCGGCAGACGAGGACAGGGGTCGAGTAGAAAGCGATCATCGACACCATATGGCACCACGACGATTTTTTCCGCTGCACAGCCCATTTCTGCCAAATGGTGCGCCACGAATGCCGAGGGGCAGACCACCACATCGGCAATCCGCCACTCAGCCTGCTCGCGTGCGGCAAAAACATCGGCATGTGCATCGTTTGCAACAGGATGCTGCCAGCCCGGATTAAGGGCTTCTTCCTCAAGAGCCAGTTGATCGACCACCATGCGCGGCGCAATCATCTGCTCCACAGCCGTCCACAATCCCTGGCGCTTTGCGGTAGCCAGCAGTTCCAGCGCCTCACCGCTGAAAGCATAAAGGCCACTTGCACCATGAAAGCCGCTTTCGGCCACCAGTTTGCCGAAGGTCTTGCCCGCCCAGATTGCGTTGGCAGTCGATTTGGGCCCAGTCTGGTTGGAAAGCCTGCGCACGGCAGAGTGCAGGCCGAAACCCGGAAACGTCGTCATCCGCTCTTGCGGAATACCCTGCGGAATTCGCCCCACAAGCCTGCGCACCGAAGCGGGCAGCATGGTTGGCGGGAGGCCATTGAAAAAACGCGGCCAACCCTGCAAGGCGCAAATATCGGTATAGAAATGGGCAAGCCTTTCGCGGCTGGCAAAAATGCGAGGCACCGCATAGTGCATCCGCGCGCCCAACTGGCTGACGACCACGGAACCATCCATCACATTTTTCCCGGTTGGAATTACCGGTCGAGGACAGGCATGACCGAGGGGGCTGCCTTTTCTTCCAGCCGTCCAATAGCGGCTTGCCACATGGCCGCGCCATATTCACGGGAATAGGCGGTTTCCATGAGATAGCGCGCATTATTCCCCATGGTGGTGCAACTGACCGGCGAATGCCGCAGATGCAGGATTGCCCCCACCAGCGCATCGACATCGCCCGGTCTCAACGCCATTCCGCATTGGAAATCCCGCACAACGGAGCCAATCTCGCCATCAGGATCACCAATGAAGATCGTGGGGCGCGCGGCAGCCAGAACACCGTAAAACTTGCTCGGCACGATGCAATGCTCCAGTTCCGACTTCAGCGAAACCAGATGCACATTGGCCGCGCCAAGGCTTTCCGAGAGTTTTTCGACCGGCTGGAACGGTTTCATCATGACATTGGCAAGGCCACGACGCTTCACTTCGCTTTCCACGAAGCCGCGCTGCTGGCCTTCCCCTATCATCAGGAAGACGATGCTTTTCCTGTGCCGCAGCCATTCGGCAGCATCCAGTATTGTTCGGAATTCATGGGCACGGCCAAAATTGCCGGAATAGCCGATGACGAATTTGCGTCCCAGCCCCCAGGCGCGCCGCAACGGATTTTCCACCGGCTCGACAGGCACAATCTCGTTGCGGTCGGCCCAATGATGAACGACACCAAGGCTTTCTGCCGGAATATCCCTCTTCGCCAGATAGTGTGCCATGCGGTCTATGGGGCATATGGTCAGGGCAGACTGGCGCATGGACCAGTCGCGCAATGCCATAGCCAGCCTGCCGGAAACGGTATCTGGCCTGATGAGACCCAGTTCCATGGCAGTTTCAGGGAAAAGATCCATCACCCAGTTGACGAGCCTTGCGCGGCGAAAACGGATGGGCAAAGCCGCCGAAACAGACAGGAGCGGCGGATCGGTGCACATAACGCAGAGATCGTCCTTGCGGGCATTGGCGGCAAACCATGCCGCCGCCGAAAGGTGAAAGGTAGCGTAATCGACGGCCCGCCCGGCAAGCCTGCCGCGCCCGAAACCGGAGGTCCAGATGCGATGTACTTCGATACCGTCGATCGTCTCTCGCGCGGCCAGGGTTTCCTTGCGCCTGTCGTGATAGCTGCGGCTTGCAAGCACAGATGTTTCAATGCCCTCACGCACCAGAGCATGGGCAAGGCTTGTCACCATGCGGCTTGTCGCCGACTGGTCCGGGTAGAAGTAACGATTGGCAAGCACCACACGCATGAGTTTGCTTCCTATTGCTCGGATCCCCTCGCGGTGAGGATCGCAACAGGGCGGCTGGCAGTGCAAGAAACACAAAGGCATGGGCCGCACCGACAGCGGGCGAACCGCCTACACCTTTGGGTGAAAAGGGCTTTACCGGGCGCATCTTCTCCCTCACCCGAAGTGGGAGCGCCGGGGCTGGAATTGCCGTTTTGGAGCCGTTCTGCCTGTTCGGGAAATCGCTACGATAGTGTCATCGAAAACTGAGGCCGGAGGGCAAGACCTTGCAGGATAAAACAGCTCTCATCGTCGGTGTAACCGGGCAGGATGGCGCCTATCTAAGCGAGCTTCTGCTGGGCAAGGGCTATCGGGTGCATGGCCTGAAAAGGCGGTCATCGTCATTCAATACGGCGCGTATCGACCATCTTTATCAAGACCCGCATGAGGAAGACATCCGCTTTCGCCTGCATTTCGGCGACCTGACAGACGCAACCAATCTGTGCCGCGTCATCCAGGAAGTGCAGCCTGACGAGATTTATAATCTCGGCGCCCAGAGCCATGTGCAGGTGAGTTTTGAAACGCCGGAATATACGGCCAATGCCGATGCGCTCGGCACACTGCGCCTGCTTGAATCCATGCGCATCCTGGGTCTCGGCAAAAGCTGCCGTTTCTATCAGGCTTCCACTTCGGAGCTTTTCGGCAATAGTTCCCACCATGCGCAAAACGAGCAGACGCCTTTCGCTCCGCGCAGCCCATATGCAACCGCCAAGCTTTATGCTTACTGGACAACGGTGAACTATCGCGATGCCTATGGTTTCCACGCCTCGAACGGCATCTTGTTCAATCATGAAAGCCCCTTGCGGGGCGAAACCTTCGTCACCCGCAAGATCACGCGCGCAGTTGCAGCCATCGAACGCGGGCTACAGGACAGGCTGCGGCTTGGCAATCTTGAGGCCCGCCGCGACTGGGGCCATGCGCGCGATTATGTCGAAGGCATGTGGCGCATTCTACAGGAAGACACACCGGACGATTATGTGCTCGCCACGGGTGAAACGCATACGGTGCGTGAATTCATCGAACACGCCTTCAAGGCCGTTGACAAGCAGATCGTATGGCATGGCGATGGCGTGGACGAGCTCGGCATCGACCGCAAGACGGGCAATTGCCTGATCGAGATCGACCCGCGCTATTTCCGCCCCAACGAAGTGGATTTCCTTATGGGCGATGCTTCCAAGGCAAAAGACCGTCTAGGCTGGCAACATACGACCGGCTTTGAAAATCTCGTGGCTGAAATGGTGGATTGGGATCTGCGCAACATCATGCGGGAGGTAGGACGCAATGATTTCTACGGCTGAGACCGGGCGCGAACCCGTCTATTCACTCACGGGAAAGAAAATCTTCGTCGCCGGTCACACCGGCATGGTCGGCTCAGCCATTTTGCGGCGCCTCCAGCATGAGGATTGCGACATCATCACCGCCGCGCACAGCGTGCTGGACCTGACCCGACAAGGCCCAACGGAAAATTTCATCAGCGGCCACAGGCCCGATGTCATTATCATCGCTGCCGCGCGCGTTGGCGGCATTCTCGCAAATTCGCGATTTCCAGCGGATTTTCTCTATAACAATCTGGCCATCGGCATGAACCTCATTCATGCCGCACATCAGATCGGTGTGGAACGCCTGCTCTGGCTGGGATCAAGCTGCATCTATCCGCGCGACGCCGCCCAGCCACTCACCGAGGATGCCCTGTTGACCGGCCCGCTGGAACCGACCAACGAGGCCTATGCCATCGCCAAGATTGCCGGATTGAAATATGCGCAAAGCTGCGCGCGCCAGTTTGGCGACCGTTTCATCACGGCCATGCCGACCAATCTTTATGGACCGAACGACAATTTCGATCCCACCAGCTCGCATGTCCTGCCGGCGCTGATAAGGCGGGTGCATGAAGCCAGGATGAGAGGTGCGGAAGAAGTGTGCTTTGGGGCAGCGGCAAGCCCTTGCGGGAATTCCTGCATGTGGACGACCTCGCCGATGCGTGCCTGCATCTCCTGCGCTTTTATAATGGCATCGAGCCGGTGAATATCGGCAGCGGAGAAGAAATCTCGATCAAGGAACTGGCACTCACCGTTGCACGTATCGTTGGCTATGAAGGCCGCTTCGAGCACGACCTGAGTAAACCGGACGGCACGCCGCGCAAGCTGCTCGATACATCGCGCATAGAGGCGCTTGGCTGGCAGCCGCGCATCCGTCTCGAAGACGGCTTGCGCGATGTCTATCGAAACTGGCTGGAAGAAACCGCAGGCTCCGTCGCCGCTTAAAAACAAATAGTTATAGCTGTTTCCAAGACGCCACTTTAACCGGAACCACTCTAAAAAGCGCCGATCTGTTTGTGTCAGATCGGCGCTATTATTGTATCACAAGGCTATGATGGCGAGCCGCCAAGTTTGCTCATATCAAGCTCGATACGCAGAATATCGCCGGGCTTGATTTCTGTTCGTTCATTGGCCGCAATTTCCTGATAGGCCCCATTTACATTGCGGCTGATGGTGAAAATCAGCTTGCGGCGCATATCGGCAGAGGAAATCTGGCCGGAGGATTTGGCGATCTCCGCCATGGCCTCAAGCTGGGAATTGCTGCGCCGCTGCATCCGCGCCATGTTGAGATCAATTTCCTGCAAACTGCTGGCCGCCTCGCTTCGGCGGGTTTCATCCAGATTGGCAATACGCTGCTCAACTGCAAGCTGGTTCTGCCGTGCACGGGCCAGAAACGAGGCCAGTTCCAGCGCATCGCGCCGGGTGGATGACAGGTCGCGCTCCATGTCCCGCAGGCTTGATTTGGCAGCAAGCCCACGATCCACCAGCGATTTGCTGGAATTTACGTTTTCCTGCAAAAGCTGGATTTCCGTGTCATGCAGCTTGATGCTTTGTTGCAAGGTCGTGATTTCATCGCCGTAGCTTGCAGCCTGTGCTTCCAGCGCCCGACGCTCGGCGGCAAGATTGTTGCGACGCATATCGAACAGGGTTCGCTCGCCTTCCACCATATGCCGGGTCAGCGCGACCATGTCCTTGTTGGCTGCCGTTTGCTCCGGCACGGCATAGGTGAAATCCGTGCCCTTCAACTCAGCCTCAAACCGCGCGCGGCGGATGGTCTGCGCCGTTATCTGCATTTGCAAATCGGCATATTCCTGCTGCGCGGAAATAAGCTGCATTCCAGCGGTAACGGAAGGTGCTTCGCCCTTTCCCGCGCCACCACCCAGAGCCATCAATTCAAGCGCCACCATGCCGGGGCGAAATTCGTACTTGCCGGGGGCTTTGACGTCCCCCATCACAAACACCGGCGCATATTGATTGATCGTCGCGGTGACAGTCAGACCCGGAATATGCTGGGAAAGGGAGGAGGCAATCTTCTCACTGATTTGCAGCGTGGTCAGCCCCTGCACGGAGATGTTTCCAACCACCGGATAACCGATATTCCCATCCACATCGACCGGATAAAGCCCGGTCAGTGCGGGCTGCCCATAGACCGTCACCTGCAAAACATCATTCGCACCGACGCGATAAATATTTCCATCCGCAGCCGCCAGACCACCTGTCGCCAGCAAAAGGGCCGATGAAAGCAAAGCCGCCCGCAAATGGCGTGTAATGCTGTTTCTCACGATGATTTTCGACACGGTTTCCCCCTATGCCTGTTCTTCCATCGGGGTGGACGGGGCTTCGCGCCCCCTCACCCGGATTGCGCGCAAATGCGCGCCGATCCGCTCTGCCCAGCCATGGGCCACAATGTGTTTTCCAATCCACCCGGCGTAAGGCGACGCCATCTGGC
The DNA here is from genome assembly GCF_000007125.1 of Brucella melitensis bv. 1 str. 16M. Lineage (NCBI taxonomy): Bacteria > Pseudomonadati > Pseudomonadota > Alphaproteobacteria > Hyphomicrobiales > Brucellaceae > Brucella > Brucella melitensis. The sequence continues at coordinate 887,622 of NC_003318.1, forward strand.
TGACCACCGCCAAGGCCGGTTTGCGCCCGAAGGATGCAAGCACTTGCACCATAGCCGCGGTTGCTTTGGCATCGCGGCGATCCGCATTGACGACAAGAAGCGCCGTGTCAGTTGCGCGCGTCATAAGCGCGGAGCGCTTGTCTTCTGCATATGAAGGAAGGTTCACAAGGATAATCCTGTGGTCAGGCCGCAATTGCGCGATTAATTCGCCCAGCCATTCGCCTTCCTGCGCCTGTCTGTTAGGCGTAATGAAATCAATGCCGGAACCATGATCGTGGATAAGCGCCGCACCATTCAGTTTACGGCCGATCAAAGACTGCATGTTGCCTACCGGCAGGCCGAACGCCTCCCCTAAGCCCGATTTTCCGCAAGTCGTGTCGATAACAGCAACCGGAACACCGGTTGCCGCAATCTGCTGCGCCAGCGCCGTAACCAGCAGGCCCTTGCCGTCGCCTTCCGAAAGCGACACCACGGAAAGCGCCAGTGAATCGCGGCCACGTATGAGCGCGCGCAGCCGATCATGCACCGATTTGATAGCCCGGCCAAAGGGGCTTGCCGAATCAACACCGCGATTGACGAGTATTGGCACGGTCAGTTGGGGTGAGACCGGCAGCAAGGTTGCCGCCGGGATGCCCGGCAGCGCAAGCGCGGTCGTCTGGGCTGGCCTGATCTTGTCCAAAGCCTCCCGAAGCATCGTGCCTGCAACGGCAAACAAGCCGCCAAGCCCAAGCCCGACCAGAAGCCAGTTAATCAGCCTGGGGCTTGCCTTTGCCATGGCCGGTTCAGCTTGCGAAATCAGTTGCGCCTCCGGTATGGCAATGCCGTCCTGCTCGATCAACTGCTTGTAGCGCGTCAGATAAGTTTCATAGACGACGCGGCTGGCATTGGCCTCACGATCAAGCTGCGCTGCGCGCACCTGTGCCTGATTGGCCTTGGCGAGATCCGTTTCCGCCTCTTTCAGTTCTTTCTCCAGGCTGGTCCGCCTTTGCACGGCAATCCTGATTTCATTGCTGAGGCTTTTGATAATCTCGTCCACCTGTGCAGTGATCTGCTGCTTCAACGACTCCCGTTCTGCCATAAGAACCGGAATTTCCGCGCTTTTCAAAGCGCCGTTCGCCTTCAACTCATCGAGATGGCGTTGCACCCGCGCTTCTTCATTGCGCAGGTTCTGGATTGCGGGCGAAGCCAGTATCTCCGTCATGGCTGGCGCTTCATTGTTGTTTTTCAACGCCTGTGCGGTTTGCAGCCTTGCCTGCGCGGTGGATACTGCGCCGGTTGCGGCGACAATCTCCGTATTCAGCGCCATCACACGTTGCGCCTGAAACGATATCTGCCCCTGCTCGCCCGCAAGGCGTGACTTCTGCCGGAAATCTTCCGCAACCCGTTCCGCCGTTTCCAGATCATTGCGCAAGGTGACGAGCTTCTCACCCAGCCACTCGCTGACACGCCGTGCTGCTGATTGCTGCACATCCACCTGATGGTTCAGATAGGCCGTCGCAAAAGCATTGGCGACCCTGGCCGCGTAAACCGGGTCCGGCGCGCGATAGGAAATGAAGATCGTGAAGGAGCGCCCGTCATTACTCACCCGCAGGCGGGACAAAAGCAGGTCAATCTGCTGGCGCTCACGTACTGCCGGATCGAAATCGCGCGCATTCTTCGACAGGGTGATCCTGTCAGGTTGCGATGACAGAACCGTGCGTGAATGCACGTCCGTCGGCACGGCGATATTCTCCGCCTGCAAAAGTTCGATGACCTTTTGCGCCATCATGCGTGAATTGATGATGTCCAGTTCCGAGCGCAGGACGGGACTGTCCTGCGGCAGCGGCGTGATGGCACTTTCGTTCGGCAAGGCCTGCAAGCGCCGCATGTCCAGCACCAGCACGGATTCCGAAACATAACTCACCGGCGCTGTCAGATAACCGGCAAAGCCGACGCCCACACCCGCGATGATCGGCAGTGTCAGCATGAGTTTTCTGCGTTTGATGGTCTCAAGCAGGTCGGCAACCGGCTGCCGCCCGTTTGCTGATGAAACGTCGGAGATAATCACAAAAATTCTCCTTGCGGGAGGATGGGCCTGATGAAGCTATTGCAGGTCGGAAAACGCGGTTTCCGAAGGAAAAAGCTCGTTGATGATGCAGGCCACTTCCGTGCGGTTGGATGCCTTGAGCTTCTTCATGATATTTCGGATATGAACCTTTACCGTGCTCTCCCGAAGCTTCAGCTCATAAGCGATGATCTTGTTGGCCTTGCCGCGCCGCAGGGCATTGACCACTTCGGCCTGGCGCTGCGTGAACATGCCGCCAAGAGGTTGAATCCTCTGCCCGCCCGCTTCCGTTGCATGGCGAAGCGCAAGAACGCTGCTTGCCGGAACAAATGTACCGCCAGCCATGGCAAGCCGAAGCGCCTCGACACAGACATGGACATTGACCGAAGTGGGAATATAGCCCTTCACCCCATGCTCCAGCGCCCTTACGACCTGCGAAATTTCCTCCTTATCGGCAAGCAGGATGACAGGTGCCGGCGCACAATCAGCCACGAGGTTTTTCAGATAATTGCCGACCGCCGGGTCTGAAACCTTCTGCCCGCCCACGTTGAAGAGCACGACCGCAGCCTTGCGATTGCGGCGCTGATGCTGCCACTGTTCGTAGGAACTGAAGGTTGCAATGGTCATATCCACGCTGTTGTTTGTCAGGCCATGCGCCAGACATTCACGATCCAGCGCCCGGCTGTCGATGATAACAAGAAGAGGCCGCTCAACCTCATAAAGCTGGTCTTTTTCTGTCGATATCTTGCTGGCATAGATATTATGGGGATTCTTACTCTCATCTTTGAACTGTGGAGAAATATTCATTGTATCGCCCTCTGAATCGTTCGCCCCGCAGCCCCATTGTTTTTAAAAACAACATGGGCCGTACGACCACGCTTCTTTTAAAGTTTATTTTTATTTCGTTCCCACGAGATTTACTCTTATTCTTATTGTTGAGAGCAATACTGCATCATGTTTGAGATTCTGTCATTAACCTAGATTAACGGCTGAATAGAAAGATGGTTTAGACATTATCCGCCGCTCTACTCAATTAGTGGTAGATATTACACCCTTGTCAAAACAGCATCGCTCAAGGAAACTTGCAGCTATGGCAAATAAATTCGGGGGACGGCGTGCCAGCTACGGAACCGTGGCACGGCTCGTCAAAGTAAGAACCGGGTAAACCTATGGGGATAAGCAGTGAAGATAATGTCCTGCATAATATATTCGAGAATCAGCCCATCAATTCGGCTTTCAACACAGACGATCTGGGCACCCTGAAATCTCTGCCGGTTTCATTGAAACATTATCCGCCCCATACAATTGTTTCGAGACAGGGGGACTGGACCAATTCCATCCTTATTATCAATAGCGGCTGGAGCTGTATCTATCGCGATCTGCCCGAAGGTGATCGGCAAATCCTCGATTTTCCGATGAAAGGCGATTTTCTCGGTTTTCGGGCGGGGCTTGGTTTCAACTATTACACGCTTTTTGCAATAACGGATCTTTCCGTTGTTGAAATTTCACTGGATATCCTTGCGGAAAAAATGCGCAAATCACCGCCGCTCGCCGTGACATTCATGGAACTGACGGCGCGACAACGCACCATTCTTCTGGAACACCTCATAAACCTTGGGCGAAGGACGTCGCTTGCACGCATCGCGCATCTTATGCTGGAGCTTGGTTTCAGGACAAAAGCCAATGGCACGGGAGATGCACACGGCTTCTACTGCCCGCTGACCCAGGGGGAACTGGCGGATGCACTGGGCCTCACCCCCATTCATATAAACCGGATGCTGCGGGAATTGCGGGAAGACAACCTGCTTGTCTTCAAGAACAATGAAGTCAGGTTCCTGAACCGCCCGGCATTGATGCAGGTTTGCAGCTTCGACGAGAATTATCTGTCAGCAAATATCTTCACCAACATCCACTTGATCCCACGATAATCACTTGCCGCAAGCTGTTGCTGCTCTTGCGCTGTCAAAAGCGAAATCCGCATCCTGATTGAGACAATATTCTCCACGCCCAACCCTCAGAAACATCGCACTGCCAGCAGGCTGATTGTCAGCGCAATTCTGCGCCAGAAACGAGAAATACCAGGCATAGGGCCAGCCGGGTACAATTCGGCGAAGGTCTTTAGGCTTGAACGGCTCCTTGAGGATACCCTTCAAGCTTATGGCTTCGTGAAGGAGTTGGTAAATCCGCATCTTCGACTGTTCCATTTTGGAACAATAACGCAAAGAAGCATCGTCGCCAAGCTTTCAAAAAAAGAACGCTTCCGGTTTAAATGGTATCGATGGAAGCGCTCTTTCCACTGCGAAGTCAGTTTTCGACCGAGAGGGCCTTGCCATCCCATTTGAGGAGGAAAACCTCCTTGCGGGCCTTGCCGTCTCTATCTTCACCGCCCACGACCAGAAGACCGCCCGGCGCATCGAAGGCTGCGCCATAGGCCAGACCGCGCGGCAGCTTGCCGGCCACCTTCCAGTCCTTGCCATCAAAAGCATAGACATCATCACGCCAGCTTTTCGCAAGGCCGTCATGCGCAAACCATTTTCCAGCCGCAGCATTGGCCTGTGCACCCTTGAAATTCGCTCCACCAGCGACAAGCACATCATCGCCAGCCTTTCCGGCATAGGCGCCAGCCACTCCCTCCTGTGGTTCGGAACCGGAGAGCGGCGGAAGATCACTCACTTTCTGCCAGTGCGCCGCACCATCCCGGATTTTCACCAATTTGGCTTCAGGTGTTCGCAGGCCCGGTTTGATCTCACCGCTCACAAGCAGAAAATCACCCTCACCCATTGTTGCCATTGCCGGATCGCAATTGGGCAGAAACGGATTGGCGCCAAGCGAACCCCAATTATTGCCAGCAGGATCATAAACCAGAACCTCGTCGTTCCATCGATAGGCCTCCGGCTTCATGCCCATATAGGAATCGACCAGCTTCCTGTAAGCTTCCGGCTCCTTGTCTTTATCGATCGCGCCCACATCAGCCAGATATTTGTCGAAGAGTTCCTTATTATATCCGCCAAAGATGGCAATCCGGCCGTCAGCAAGCCCAACGGCTTTTGCGCCGGAAAGCCCAACCGGCGTTTGCGTGTCGAGCTTGGACCAGCCATCCGAACCCGGATCATAAACATAGGCCGTATCGAAAATGATGGGGGATTTCGCATCCGGCGTTGCCTTGCCATTACCGCTGAAAGCGAAGATTTTTCCGCCTGCCGCAGCCATTGCTGCTCCGTTTGTTGCGGGGCCGATGAAGTTTGCCCGCTTTACCCAGCCCTTGGAGGGATTGTTCAGGTCAAGCGCATAAAAATCAGTTCCGGCGGAGCCGAGGCCGACATAGGCCATATTGCCGATCCGGGCGGCTGCACCATTCTTGATCCCCACGGGCAGATCCGGCCAATGTTCAGATGCCATCACGGCACCTGTAGACCATGCAAGAGCCGCGATACCGATCGCCAGTCGTTTTGCGCGAATAAGACTGAACATGCATTTCCTCCACTCCATTGGTTTTAGGAAAAATATGTCGCGGCCAGATCGGCCACACCGATAATTCCGGCATCCGCCCCCAGTTCAGCGGCAACAATATCAGGACGCATGACTGCGGAATGGCTGCCAAGTGCTTCTCGCAACATATCGAGAAAGCCATCCGCCATGCCAACACCGCCTCCAATCACGATACATTCGGGATCGACGATCGCTTGCAGGCCCGCCACGGCGGCAGCCAATTGCGAGGCCGCATCCAGAAGAATGCGCCGTGCCCACCCCTCGCCCGCTGCCGCTGCGGAAAAAACCGAACGCGCATCGCCCGCATGGCCAGCTTCAAGTGCCATTTTGGCAATGCCAAAACCGGAAGCCAGGGTTTCCAGTCTTACAAAGCCCGATGGTCCGGCAACCAAAACCTGCCCCAGACTGCCGGCAATCCCGCGCGCACCGCGAATGAGGCGCCCACCAAGAACGATGCCACCGCCAATGCCGCTGGAAATTGTGAGAAACACCATGTCGCGCCCGCGTGCCGCACCGAAGCGATATTCGCCCCATGCCGCAGCCTGCGCATCGTTGATAACTTCGACCGGTGCGCCAAGTGCTGCTCCCATCCTGCGCCCCAATGGATAATCCGGCGGGATGGCAAGCGTTTCAGGGTTGAGCGAAGACCATATTTCACCGTCCACGCGCCCCGTCACGGCAATCGCGGCGCGCTGATAACGGCCCTGCCAATCCGCAGAGAGGCTGGCAATGGCTCCGATCCAGCTTTCACTGCCGACCGAAGCGGGCGTTGTCATAACCCGGCGCTCCAGAATTTCCCGGCCCCGGACCAGTGCAGCCAGCGTCTTGGTTCCGCCAATGTCAAAGGCGAGCACGGGCGACGATGGCTTTGCCGCGCTTTCCACGGCATCGCGGAACCAGCCGGTAATATGTTCCGGCCTCGTGATCGCAGAGCCGACAACCACGGCATCCGCTCCGGCACGGATCGCCTCACCCGCCTGCTGCGGGCTGTTGTAACGCCCTTCCGCGATGAGAAAGCTGCCCAGGCGAGAACAATGCGCAACCAGATCGAGATCAGGATCTTTGGGCGTCGGGCCTTCGCCCGTATAGCCTGACATGGTGGTGCCGATAATATCCGCACCCGCTGCAAGAGCGTTGCGCGCCTCCGCCAGCGTGGAAATATCGGCCATGGCAATCCGCCCACGCCGCTTGATTTCACCAATCAGTTCGGCTGCGGGAACCGGACGCCGCCGATCCGTCGCATCAACCGCCACAATGGCCGCCCCCGCATCGCAAAGCGCCGCTACATCTTCCAGAAAGGGCGTGATGCGGACCGGGCTGTCATCGAGATCACGCTTTATAAGCCCGATCACCGGAAGGGTGCTTGCCTGTGCGGCGGCCGCAACATTGGCCGCGCCCTCAATGCGCAATCCGCTTGCGCCCGATGCCTCCGCCGCCCGCGCATAAGCCACAACCGACGCAACATTATCAAACGGGCTTTCCGGCACCGGCTGGCATGAAACGATAAGCTTGCCGCGCAGCCTGTTGACTATCTCTTCAATCATGCCTTGCACCCTGCACAAATTTTGTGGCGAGCCGCGCATTTACGCGATAGCCTCTTCACTCGGATTGCCATTTGGCGTATCTCCCAAGACAAGTCGAATAACGGACGTCTAAATATCCTATTGACAGATATCCTACAAGTGAATAATTAATGGCGATCTGCTCAATCGGAGTCCCGCATGCCTAAACCGGAGACGAAGATGAAAAATCCGATCAAGCCCCTGAAACGCGCGCCTCTGTTGCACGTATCGGTTCAGGAAAGCCTGCGTGCCTATATCGAGGATAATGGCCTTCAGGCAGGTGCGCCCCTTCCGCCGGAAGGCGAGCTTGCCGCCCGGCTCGGTGTTAGCCGCAATTCCGTGCGCGAGGCGATCAAGGCGCTGGAATCGGTAGGCGTGCTTGAATCGCGCCGCGGCATTGGCGTTTTCGTGAAAGCTTTCTCTTTCGAGCCATTGCTGGAAAATCTGGCCTATGGGCTCGGCGGCGCCTTGCGCCAGATCGAGGAAGTGATCGCCATTCGGCGCGCGCTGGAAATCGGCCTTATCGACAAAACGCTGGAGCGGATTGGCGAAGACGACATCAAGGAGCTGCGCGACACGCTGGAGAAGATGCGCCAGCGCGCCGAACGCGGCGAAGGTTTTCCTGAAGAGGACAGGCACTTTCACCAGTTACTGTTCCGCTGTCAGGACAATGAAGTGCTGCTCCGGCTGATCGAAGTGTTCTGGCTTGCCTTCTACAAGGCGTCCGACTTTGTGAATCTGGAAAATATCGATCCGATGGCGACATGGCGCGATCATGTCGCCATCGTGGATGCAATCGAAGCACGCGATGTGGTTGCAGTGCGCAAGCAACTCGACCGCCACTATTCGGGTATCAATCAGGTGATTGCCCGAAACAGAACAGCTTCGTTGACTGGGAGGAAGACATGAGGTTGCGTAATTTTTATTCGGCGCTTGCCTTGTCGGCAGCGGTTTTCGCCGGGCCACTCTATGCTGCGGCACCGGCCATGGCTGCGGGCACGATTTCGGGCGGGTTCGATGTCGGGCCAGGCGGCTTTCAGGGCAATTTCAATCCACTGGCCGCAACGGGCGGCTTCACATGGCTTGTCACCTATTTTGAACCGCTGGTGATCTATGACGACAAGCTTGAAAATATCGTGGGGGATCTGGCAAAATCTTTCGAGATCAGCCCCGACCAGTTGACCTATACGTTCAAACTGGCCCATGCCAAATGGCATGACGGCGAGCCCTTTACATCGAAGGATGCAAAATTCACCTTCGACCTCGCCAGAAACGGCAAGACAGGATCGGTTTTCGCCGCGCGGCTCGCGTCCATTGCGTCGGTGGAAACGCCCGATGAAAAGACCGTCGTGATAAAGCTCAAGGAGCCAAGCCCCTCCATGCTCGACACACTCACGAAAGTGATGATGCTGCCCGAACATGCGCTGGCATCCATCCCGCCCGAACAGCTTGCCAAAAATGCCTGGTGGTCCAGCACGCCGATTGGAACCGGCCCGTTCAAATTCAACAAATATGTTGCCGATCAATATGTCGAACTTACCGCCAATCCCGATTATCGCGGCGGCAGGCCGCAGGTGGACAAGCTCATCAATCGTTATTTCGCCGACCCGGCTGCGGCCATCGCCGCGCTGCGCTCCGGTGAAATCCAGTTCACCTATGTCGATTCCAACGATGTTTCGACTTTCAGCAGCGACAGCGCCTTTCGCGTGATCGAAGGCGACTCCTTCGTGGTCAATTATGTCGGCTTCAATCAGGAGGTCCCACTCTGGAAGGACCTGAAAGTGCGGCAGGCCTTCATGCACGCGATCAACCGCGATGCAATCATCCAGAGCCTTTATGGCGGCGCGGCCAAGCCCGCAAACTGCGTCTATGTTGCCGACCGTCTGGTACCCAAGGCTATCGATGCCTATGCCTACGACCCGCAAAAGGCCAGGCAGCTTCTGGATGAAGCCGGATGGGACAAGATCAACGGCAGCAAGCCGATCACCATCCTGACCTATTACAATTCGCCGCTCGTTGCCAATGTGCTGGCCGCGATGCAGGCCATGCTGGCACAGGTCGGCATCAACATCGTTCCACGCACGGTCGATACCCCGACCTATAATTCCATCGTCTACAAACAGGGCGGCACTGCGGATGAGTTTCCGCTGATCTTCGCCGGCCTACAGAACGGCCCCGATCCATCCAGCATCAATATTGGACTCAACGAGAAGCAGATTCCGCCCGCAGGCTCCAATATAATGCGTATCCGTATGCCGGCAGTGACAAAGGCGCTTGATGCCGCCCTTGCCGAAACAAACCCGGCCAAGCGCGACGCACGCTATCAGGATGTGTGCAAGGCGACCAATGCCAATCTCCCCTGGGGGACGATGTGGGTCGCCAACCGCTATGGCGTGGCTTCCAGCAAGCTGGAGAATTTCATCTGGACACCGGCACCGGCAGGCGGCCCCTATCAGGCTCACCCGGAAAAATGGTCGATACTCGAATAACCGGGCCGCGCCTGCAACCAGCCAAAGCGGACGGCGTCTCATGCAGACACTGTCCCGGCTCCTTCTACCCAAACACCAACGACAGGCTGTAGAAACTTCATGCTCCGCTATTGCCTTCATCGCCTGCTCATAGGGCTCGGCATGTTGCTGGCGCTGACGATATTGATCTTCGTCCTGCTGCAACTGACGCCCGGCGATCCGATCGATGCCTATATCAACCCCAATGTCGCCATGACCCAGGCGGAAATGGATGCATTGCGGGCGCAGCTCGGCCTCGACCGGCCCCTGCCGGTGCAATATCTCGCTTGGCTTGGACAGGCCGTGCAGGGCAATCTCGGCCATTCGCTTCAGCGTTTTAATGAAACTGTTTCGGGCCTCATCGCCTCGCGCATCGGGCCGACGCTTCTCCTGATGGCTGCCGGCCTTGCCATTGCCATTGTGATCGGCGTCACAACCGGCATCATCAGTGCGGTGCGCCGCAATTCATTCCCCGACTATTCCTTCTCGGTGCTGGCCCTGCTCGGTATTTCCAGCCCCGCTTTTCTCACCGCACTGCTCGGACTTTATGTCTTTTCCGTGCGCCTCAAATGGGCGCCATCGGGCGGGATGCTAACCCCGGCGACGGATTTCTCCATACCCGACCTGCTGCGTCATCTGGCGCTGCCAGCCCTCGTGCTTTCCATCGGCCATGCGGCACTCATCATGCGCTATATGCGCTCTTCCATGCTCGAAACGCTCAATCAGGACTATGTGCGCACGGCGCGCGCCAAGGGCGTGCGCGAATTCTGGGTTGTGGTGAAGCATACGTTGCGAAACGCCATGCTGCCGGTCGTAACGCTTATTGGCTCCACCATCGGCCTTGCGGTTGGCGGCGCCATCTTCATCGAGAGCGTCTTCAACTGGCCCGGCATGGGACTTCTGCTCATCAATGCAGTCGAAACCCGCGACTATCCGGTCATCATGGGCGCAACGCTTGTGATTGGCGCCTGTGTCATCATCGTCAATATCCTGACCGATCTGGCCTATGCGGTCATCGATCCACGCATCAAGGTTACGTAAGATGGGCCAGTCCATTCCCGCTTCCACAGGGCCGATGGCCCGTTCCGCGAACCGCTTTTTACAGAACCGCGCCGCGATATTCGGCCTTGTCCTGCTGACGCCTCTTCTATTCGCGGTGCTGACCTATCCGCTATGGCTGCCCTACAAGCCGAACGATATCGACCTTATGGCGATGAACTCCGCTCCAAGCTGGAAACACTGGTTTGGAACCGATGGAGTGGGCCGCGACGTATTCGCCCGAACAATGGAAGGCGGGCGCATTTCGCTCCTCGTCGCCGTTTCATCCGTGGTGCTTTCCACAGCCATCGGCTTCCTGATCGGTGCGATTTCCGCCCTTGGCGGGCGCTGGGCAGATGCGATTGCCATGCGGTCGGTCGATCTTGCCATGACGCTGCCGCCGGTCATCTTCCTGCTGGTGCTGGCCTCCATCATCGGTTCGGGCATCTGGTCCACGGTGGTTGTGATTGCACTCCTTTCATGGCCCGTGCTTTCACGCATGATCCGTGCACGCCTTCTGGAGCTGCGCGAACGCGAATTCGTCATGGCGTCACGTGGCATGGGGGCGGGCCTCGGCCACCTCCTGTTCCGCCACGGACTGCCCAACTCAATCGATATTCTCGTCGTCTATGCAACCTTGCAGGTGGCCAACGCCATCCTGCTGGAAGCCGGTCTCTCCTTCCTTGGCCTCGGCGTGCCGCCACCGGCGGCAAGTTGGAGCAACATGCTCAACGCCGCCCGCTCCACCGCCGTATTGGAACAGTTCCCATGGCAATGGCTCTTCCCCGGAGGCGCGCTCGTGTTGGCCGTATTGGCGATCAACTTTATCGGTGATGGTCTGAGGGATGCCTTTGACCCCCGCGCAGAACTCAACTGAACCAGAAAGCGAATTTGAAATGTCGAAATTTTTTGGCGTTGTCCCTCCCGTCGTCACTCCGCTTAACGATGACCATTCGGTCGATTACGATTCCTATACCCGCGTTCTCGAACATCTGATCGAAGGCGGCTGCCATGGCCTTTTTGCCCTCGGTTCCACCAGCGAGGTGGTGTTCTATGACGAGGCAGACCGGCGCAGGATTCTTGAACATACGGTGAAAGTGGCGAATGGCCGTGTTCCGGTCATTGCCGGTGTCATAGACCCGGCGACCGACCGCGTGATTGCCCATGCAAAAGCCGCAAAGGACGTTGGCGCCGATGCGGTCGTCGTCACGGCTCCTTTCTATACAATCACCAGCCAGCCCGAGATCATCGATCATTTCCGCATGGTGCGCGATGCGGTCGATATTCCGCTGATTGCCTACGACATCCCGGTCTGCGTCCATGCCAAGCTTACACGCCAGACCGTGGTAACGCTTGCCAATGAAGGCACGATCATCGGCCTGAAGGATTCCTCCGGCGATGACGGCAATTTCCGCTGTGCACTGCTCGATCTGGCTAAAAACAAAAACATGTTCCTGATGACCGGCTCGGAAATCGTGGTGGACAATGCGCTTTTGATGGGCGCGCACGGCGTTGTTCCCGGCCTCGCCAATGTCGATCCGGCAGGCTATGTGCGGCTTTGGGATGCCGCGCAGCGCGGCGACTGGGTGGCCGCGCGCAAGGAACAGGAGCGCCTTTGCCGCCTCTTCGAGATCGTCTGGGTTGGTGCGGGGCGCGTCAGCGGCGGAGCCGCAGGCGTCGGCGCTTTCAAGACCGCGATGCGCAGTCTCGGCATTATTTCCACCAACAAGATGGCGCGCCCGCGCCAGGCGCAGAATACGGCGGAAGCAGGCCGCATAGACGCGATCCTGCGCAGCGTCGGCCTCCTGGATTGAGGCAAGCATCATGAGCCGGCAACCGATCCTCGATATCAAGGGACTGCGCACCGTCTTCCGCACCCGCGCGCGCGAGATCGTCGCGGTCAATGATGTGGACATTGTCGTCAATCCCGGCGAGACCGTGGCTCTGGTCGGCGAATCCGGCTCAGGCAAATCGGTAACGAGCCTTTCGATCATGCGGCTTCTTGCCCGAAAGGTGGGCTTCATCGATGCGGGCTCCATTATCCTGCGCGGCAAGAGCGGGCAGACCGTGGACCTTGCCGCCATTGATGAGGAAGCCATGCGCCGCATTCGCGGCAACGATATCGGCATGGTTTTCCAGGAACCCATGACGAGCCTCAATCCGGTCTATACGATCGGCGACCAGATCGGCGAACCCTTGCGGGTTCACCGGGGCACAAGCCGCCGCGAGGCGCTTGAAGCGGCAGTGGAACTTCTCGACCGGGTGGGCATTCCCGATGCCCGCCGCCGTGCCGGGCAATATCCGCATGAATTGTCGGGCGGCATGCGCCAGCGCGCAACGATAGCCATGGCGCTGATATGCAATCCGACGCTCTTGATCGCCGATGAACCGACGACGGCATTGGACGTTACCATTCAGGCCCAGATTCTGGACCTCATGCAAAAGCTTCAAAGCGAAAGCGGCATGGGCATGTTGTTCGTCACCCATAATCTGGGCGTTGTCGCGGAAATCGCCCAGCGGGTCGTGGTGATGTATGCCGGGCGGATTGTCGAGAGCGGCCCGGTGAAGGAAGTGTTCCGCAATCCGCGCCATCCCTACACGATGGGGCTGCTGCGTTCCATGCCGCGGCTTGGCGATGCGACGGAAATGAAAAGGCGCGGCGAAAAACTGAACACTATTCCCGGCATGGTGCCGGGGCTTGCCAATCTGCCTTCAGGCTGCGCTTTCGCACCGCGCTGTTCCTTCGCTGTCGAGGCGTGCCATGCGGCCGTTCCGCCGCTTGCATCCGTCAACAAACACCATGGCAGCCGCTGCATTCGCTGGCAGGAGATCGCCGCATGACTGAAACACCCCTCCTATCTGTGCGTGGCCTTGCCAAACACTATCAGACCCGCAGCGCCACGCTGAAAATTCTGGACAATGTTTCCTTCGACATCGCCCGTGGCGAAGTGGTCGGGCTGGTGGGTGAATCCGGCAGCGGCAAGACAACGATCGGCCGCTCTGTCCTGCGCCTGATCGAGCCGACCGCAGGCCAGATCATGTTCGACGGGGCCGATGTTGCAACCCTTTCGGCACGTGAAATGCGCCGCCAGCGGCGGCGGATGCAATATATATTTCAGGATCCGTTCGCCTCGCTTTCGCCGCGCATGACGATTGGCGAAATCCTTATGGAAGGCCTCAATATCCAAGGCATCGGCACGAAGGCCGAACGGCTGGAACGGGCACGCAAAGCACTGGAACAGGTGGAACTGCCGCCAGACACCATCAATCGCTACGCCCATGAATTTTCCGGCGGGCAGCGCCAGCGCATTGGCATTGCCCGCGCGCTCACGCTGGAACCGGATTTCATCGTGGCCGACGAGCCGGTTTCCGCGCTCGATGTTTCCATTCAGGCGCAGGTGGTAAACCTTCTGCGCGATCTCCAGCAGCGGCTTGGCCTGACCATGCTGTTCATTTCGCACGATCTGGCGGTGGTCGAATATATTTGTGACCGCGTGATCGTGCTCTATCTTGGCCGCATCATGGAAATCGCAAGCAGCGAAGACCTTTATGCCCGCCCGCAGCATCCCTATACACGGGCGCTGCTTTCCGCCATCCCCTCCCCCGACCCGGACGCCAGAACGGAACGACAGATCCTGCGCGGCGACATTCCAAGCCCCGCCAACCCGCCAAGCGGCTGTGTTTTCCGCACCCGCTGCCCCATGGCCATTGACGCCTGCGCCACAACCGTTCCGCAATTGCGCGAAGTCAGGCCCGGACATTTCAAGGCCTGCATTCGCGACAATATATAAGGCGCCAAAAAAATGGCCCATCCAACACGAGGAAGGATGGGCCCAGGAGGGCAGCTTTCGCCCTGGGAGAACATTATGCCTCGACCGCCACTTCCCGGCGTTCACGCGAAGCTTTGAAAGCGGCTTCGATACAAGCCACCACATGAAGGCCGTCCTCACCCGTCACGGGAGGCGTGGTGCCCGTTTCGACCGCATGGACGAAAGCGTTCCACTGGCGGATAAGGCCTTGTTCGGATACCGCCGGTTCGATCGAGTTCTCGACAGGTTGCCATTTGAGGCCGCGCCCCAATGTAACGCCATTGAAGAAATCCACCGTCAGCACGCCATTGTCGAAGACCAGTTCATCACCGGAAATAAAAGCGCCATCACGATAGCCGATACTGGCGACCTGACCGGCGGCTTGATCCCCGAAACGGAGGAGGAGCAAAGCCATGTCATCAGCCTTTTGGTGGTGGAATGACGTGGCCGCGATGGCGCTGACATGCGTGGCGCGGCAGCCGGAAAAAGCGACCAGCCGGTCAAGTGCATGAATACCGGCTGTGAACAGCATTCCGCCGCCAGTTGCCGGATCAAGATGCCAGTCACGGCGGTTTCCCTCCATCCACAGCTTGATCATGCGGCTTGACCCATAGCGCATATTGCCAAGCTCTCCTTCGTCCGTGATCCGCTTTGCAGCCATGAAAGGCAAGGTGAAGCGCATCGTATGGCCAGGCATGAGCGTGACGCCTGCCTTTTGCGCGGCAGCAAGAATGTCGCGGCACTCCGCAACGGTCGGCGCCATGGGCTTTTCTATCATGATATGCTTGCCCGCCTCAGCACAGGCAATGGCGACATCGGTGTGCAGGTGGTGCGGCAGCGCAATCACCACCGCATCGACATTGGGATCGGACAATAAATCGCGATAATCGAGATAGCCCGCGCCGCCGAAAGCTTCAATGAAGGCGCCGAGGCCTTGCGTATCGTTGCGGCAGGCGGCAACCAGCCTTGCATTCGGAACCGACTGGAGTACTTTTGCATGGGCAGCACCAAAATGGCCCGCACCGATGATACCTACGCCAAGCATAGCGGTGCACTCCTTTTCGCGGAGAGGGCATAACAACGATCTATCAAATCCATTGCGCGCCATAGATCGCGCAATGTGACGGCAGGTTTGCCCCCATTGCAAAGGCGGCTGATCGTATTGACCATTATGTCGTCATAGCGGTCCACCACCGGCATAGCCGGGCGTTCACGCATTTTACCGTCATCCAGCGTGAGAACGCTCAGGCAAGGACCATGATCCGTCAGGCTGGCATTTCGGGCATCGACACGCCATTCAAAAATGCCCTGCGTCATCGATGCGAATGTATAGCCCGCTTCCACGACGCCAATTGTTCCATCCGCCGCCCGCAGCACGACCAAAGCATAATCTTCAACCGACGTATCAAAGAGCTGACGGCCAAAGGATACGCTTTCGACCGTTATCTCCTGGCCGCCACATAAATTGACAAAGCCATTGATGCCATGGATGCCGAGATTGCGCAGCGCGCCACCACCGCTGATGCTGGCATCCAGCACCCAGGCGACGCCATCGTTCACGTAACGCTGGGGTGGGCCATTTATAAGCCGGAAATGCGAATGCGAGATTGCGCCAAGCCGGTTTGTATCGCGCAACGCATCGGCTTCCGCCAAAAGAGGGCTGAAACAATAGGGCAGCGCGACAGAGACAAAGGCATTGCGCTGTTCGGCCAGATCGACAAGCGGTTTCATCATTGCGCCCGAAACGCCGACCGGCTTTTCGATCAACATGGGCACACCTTCGAGAATAAGGCGCCGGGCCAACGCCGCCATCTCCGCAGGCCGTCCCATGACCACGGCAAGGTCTGGCTTGAGAGCCAAAGCTTCTTCAATGGTTGGCGACACCATTCCGCCGAACTGCGCAACAAAAGCCGCAGCCTTTTCCGGCTCATTGTCCCAGGCGGCCACGATCTCAGCGCCCGCAGCTTCTGCCGCCTGCGCGTGCATCCCCGAATGCCAATGGCCAACCCCGAAGAATACGAGTTTCATTTCAGCTAACCTTACCGATAATGGATATCCTACAAGTCAATTAGTTTCACATAGCCGAAATGATTGCAAGATGGTTTTAACTGCGCTTGCATTTCGAGTATGGGAAAAAGGATGCCGAAAAACGACAAAGCTGCCCGAAGAGGCAGCTTTGTGCGATGCCGGAACGCGCTCTAAGCCCAAAACCAGCTATTATCGACCAGCCATCAATTGAATTCAACGACCTGCCGGATTGCTTTTCCAGCAGCAAGGCGCTCAAAACCCTCGTTAATTTCTTCAAGCTTGATACGATGGGTGAGAAGCTTTTCGACAGGCAATTTGCCTTTGCGATAAAGATCAAGAAACAGAGGAATATCCCGCGTCGGCACACCGGAACCAAGATAGCTGCCGCGAATGGATTTTTCTTCCGCCACAAGGCTGACAGCAGGAATGGAAAGCATGTTCTTCGGGTTCGGAAGGCCAGCCGTGACCACTTCGCCGCCGCGCTTCGTCAGGGCATAGCACATGGCAAGTGCCGCACCCGAACCGGCATATTCAAAAGCCGCATCGACGCCGCCCTTCGTATATTCCTTGACCGCCTCGACAACGCCTTCAGACTGGACATTGAAGGTTTTGGTGGCCCCAAGCTGTTCGGCAAGCGCCAGCTTGTCATCGAACATGTCGAGGGCGATAATCTCTGTCGCGCCTGCGGCCACGGCGCCCATCACCGCCGCAAGGCCGACACCGCCAAGGCCGGCGATGGCAACCCTGCTGCCAGGCTTCACCAGACCGGTATTGAAAATCGAGCCGGTCCCGGTCAGCACCGCACAGCCCATCAGGGCTGCAATATGAAGCGGAATATCCTTTTCGATACGGATTATCGAATAACGCGACATCACCGCATATTCCGCATAAGCTGAAACGCCGCAATGATGATAGACATCGCCATCATCACAAAAGAGACGAAGCCCGCCGGAAAGCATTTCGCCCTTGCCGTTTGCCGCAGCGCCCGGCTCGCACAGGGCGGGCCGCCCCTCGGCGCAGGGTTGGCAATGGCCGCAATTGGGCACGAAAACGCAAACAACATGGTCGCCGGGAACCAGATCGGTGACACCCTCACCAATCTTTTCCACTACACCGGCAGCTTCATGCCCCAGAACCATGGGGATCTGGCGCGAACGATCGCCATTGATAACCGAAAGGTCGGAATGGCACAGGCCCGAAGCGGCGAGTTTGACGAGAACTTCATCGGCTTTGGGTTCGCGAAGCTCGACTTCACGAATGACAAGCGGTTTGGTCTGGTTGTAGGGGCGTTCGACACCATGGCGGTCAAGAACAGCGGCTTTGAATTTCATCGATCTGGTTCCTTTAAGGCTTCAGGGAGGCTGGGCAGACTGCCCAACCTCGGTGACGACTGTTACTGCGGCAACCGGATTTCCGATATGGCGGCGGCGTCCGGGTAGACAGTGACCAGTTTGCCATCCTGCCATTGCATCCCCATCATGGATGCACGCTCATTCTGGTTGTTCTGGTCAAACTTGAACCCGTAACCCATCGCATTCTTGCCCGCTTCAATATCGACTGCGCTCAAGGCCTGCTTGACCGCAGCCGCATCAAATCCCTTAACCTTGTTCAAGGCTTCGAGAATGACTTTCGCACCGACATAATTGGTAAGCGAATGGCCTGAACGCGGTGTTTCACCATATTTTTTCTTGTAGGCTTCGACAAACTCCTCAAGGCCGGGCGTAAAGCTCGTATTGACGGCGAATTGCGTGAAATCGACATCATAGGCTGCTTCAATCACATCATGCCCCACGGCATCGGCAGTCGGCTGAAGCGAATATCCACCGCCGGCACCGACGATTGCGGATGGCTTATAGCCACCTTCATTAGCCTGCTGCAGAAACAGGACTGAATCGCTTTGATAGGAGGTTTGCAGAACCACATCCGCACCGGCGCTCTTCAGGTCGAGAACCAGAGACGACATATCGACGGTGTTGCCCGGATAGGATTGCGACAGCACCATGTTGAGGCCAGCTTCCTTCAGGAAAGTCTCCTCATGCTTGGCGACGGAGGTGCCATAGCTCGAATCCTCATAGATGACCGCGATCTTGAGGTCTTTCGAATCCCTGCCCAGCTTTGGCGCGATCTTCTTCTGGAGCATCTCCACAATCATCTGCGCAAAATCACGGGCATAGGGATTGGCGCGGTAGACGTTTTCCAGTCCCCGATCGGTGATCTCGTCGGCCACCGCCCCTAGCTCGAAATAAGGCAGGCCCGCCAGTTCGCTCACCTGGCTGGCGGCAACCGCACGACCGGATGAAAATGACCCGAAAATCCCGGCAACATTCTCAACGGAGATCAGGCGACGCGCTTCACCGATCGCCTGATTGTTATCAACCGCGTCGCCTCGCACCAGAACGATTTTTTCGCCCTGTACGCCACCCTTGGCGTTGATCTCTTCCACGGCTATTTCAAGACCGCGCGCGCTTTCATCTCCCAGAAGCGCCAGCGGACCGCTGAACGGGTAAAGCGACCCCATCTTGATATCCGCCGAGGCAGGCGCGGCGCCTGCCAGCAAGGCTGCAACAGATAATGCGATAAGATGTTTTTCCAATTTTCCCTCCTCTTGAAACAGGCCCCCAAAGCCTTTCTTGGAAATTTTTCAAATGTCAGACCATCATCGTCGTGACGGTCATCGTGGTCAGATAAGCCTCAATCCCTTCCAGCCCGCCTTCCGAGCCGAATCCGGAATCGCGCACGCCGCCGAACGGGGTTTCGGGCAAGGCAAGTGCAAAGTGGTTCACCCCGAGCATACCGGCCTGCAAGTGGTTCTGAACCCTATGCGCCGTCGTCATGCTCGACGTGAACAGATATGCGCCGAGACCGACCGGAAGGCGGTTGCTTTCCGCAATCGCCTCATCGAGCGAGTGAACGCGCATGACCAGAGCAAGCGGCCCAAAAGGCTCTTCGTTCATGGCCAGCATTTCTGCCGTCATGCCTGACAGAATGGTCGGCTCGTAGAAATTACCGGTGTCACCAATGCGATTGCCGCCAGTTTCGATTTTCGCACCCTTGGTCAGCGCGTCCTCAACCATGCTCAAAACGGTTTCAAGCTGGTTCTGTGAGGTAAGAGGCCCCATCTGGGCGCCCTCTTCCACGCCCTTGCCAACTTTCAGTTCCCGCGCTTTCTCGGAGAATCGGCGGATGAATTCATCATGAATAGAGGCCTCGACGA
This sequence comes from Brucella melitensis bv. 1 str. 16M, assembly GCF_000007125.1. Classification (NCBI taxonomy): domain Bacteria; kingdom Pseudomonadati; phylum Pseudomonadota; class Alphaproteobacteria; order Hyphomicrobiales; family Brucellaceae; genus Brucella; species Brucella melitensis. The sequence continues at coordinate 907,313 of NC_003318.1, forward strand.
TAAAGCGGGTCGGCGAAACGCAGACCTGCCCGCAATTGCGGAATTTCCACTGCACGGCAAGCGGGATCAGATGATCAAGATCAGCATCCGCCGCCACGATCACCGGGCCATGGCCGCCCAATTCCATGGTCACTTTCTTCAGATACTCACCTGCCTGTGCGGCCACGATACGGCCCACCCGCGTTGAACCGGTGAGCGATACCTTGCGAATTTCAGGCGCCTTGATAAGCGCATCCGAAAGTTCCGAGGTCGTGCCCCAGATAACGGAAACCGCTTTGGGCGGAAGCCCCGCTTCCAATAGGCATTTACCGATCAGCCATGCTGTACCGGGCGTATCGGAAGCTGGCTTGATGACCACGGAACAGCCTGCACCAAGCGCCGGAGCAACCTTCTGCATCGTGTTCCATGCCGGGAAGTTCCATGGTGTGAATGCCGCAACCGGGCCGATCGGATGCTTGAGAACCTGAATTTGAATATTGGGCGCGCGCGAAGGCACGATACGGCCATAGACCCGGCGACCTTCCTCAGCAAACCAGTCGAGAAGATCGGCAGACCCCAGCCACTCGCCGCGCGCTTCAGAGAGAGGTTTGCCCTGTTCCATGGACATGATGCGGGCAGCCGCATCGGCCCGTTCGCGCATGATATCTGCGGCCCGGCGCATGATTTTCGACCGTTCGAGCGCCGAAAGTGCCGACCATTCGGCAAATCCCTTCTCCGCCGCCGCCGCCTGTAGTGCCTCTGCCCGGCCCGCCCGGGGAGCGATTGTCAATTCGCGGCCGTCCGCGGGATCGGTAAGACACAATGTTCCCGCCGAACCTTTGTTCCGTTCCTCGCCACCTACAATGAGGGTAAGATTGGGATACATTAATTCCTCCTGCATATCCATTGTTCAGCGCCCTGCGGGCGCCTGTCCCTTATCTTCCAGAACAATATCCGCAGCTTTGGCGGCCAGCATCATGACTGCAGCCTGCGTGTTGCCGGAAACCATTTCAGGCATGACGGATGCATCGATCACGCGCAGTCCGGCAATACCGTGGACGCACAATGAAGGATCAACCACTGCCAATGGATCGACGCCCATGCGGCAGGTTCCGGCGGCGTGATAAATCGTCTGGCCATTGGCTCGCGCGAAGGACAGCCAGTCCTCGTCGCTGTTGCAATTCGAGCCCGGACTGAGTTCCGCAACACGGAAGGCATCCATCGGCTTTTGCTCGATAATATCCCGCGCAAGCTTCATCCCATCGACCATCACGCGACGGTCTTCCTCGTGATCGAGAAAATTCGGAGCGATTGCTGGCTGTACGCTCAAATCCGGCGAGATGGCATGGATGGAACCGCACGACCGCGGACGTAATTGCGTCACGCCCAGCGTCATGCCGGGGAAGCGATGCAATTTACGCTCGGCCGCATTGGCATAGCTCGCGTGCATGAAGAAAAACTGCACATCGGGCCGGTCAAGCTCCGGCCGGGAGCGCAGAAACGCATGGTTCAGGCCGGTGCCATAGGTCAGTACTCCACGCCTCTTAAGCACATATTTCAGAACTTCTCCGACGAGACGGGGCCCGCGTGTCAATTCGTTTAGTGTAATCGGCTGTGATACACGCCAGTTCATGCGTGTGCAGAAATGGTCAAGATAATTTTCGCCCACACCCGGCAAGGCGTGAATCGGTTCGATACCAATTCCTTGCAGGCGCACCGGATCGCCGATACCCGAAAGCTCCAGAAGCTGCGGTGTCTGCACCGCCCCCGCCGCAAGGATAACTTCCGCCCCATATACGGTCTGCTCGCTTCCCTTATGGCGAAGCGCAACACCGGCAGCTTTCCTGCCTTCCAGCAGGATACGCATGACGCGCGCGCCGGTAAGAACCGTGAGGTTAGGTCGTTTGCGGGCCTGCTCCAGCCATGCGCGATCTGCCGAATAGCGCTCGCCGCCTGCCTGGTTTACCTGATACCAGCCCACTCCGTCTTGCCGCCGACCGTTATAATCAGGATTGAAGCACTGCCCCTGCGCCACAGCAGCGGCTATAAATGCATCGCCTATCGGAGTTTTCTCCACCACCTCGTTAACGGGAAGCGGGCCGGAGCGCCCGCGCAGCCCGTCAGGATCAGGCAAGGTCCAGCGTTCTATGGCCTTGAAATAGGGCAGGACGTCATCCCAGCCCCAGCCCGTTGCACCTCGTTCCCGCCAGCCTTCATAATCCTGTGGTTGCCCACGGACATAGATCATGCCGTTGATGAGCGTCGAACCGCCAAGGCCCTTGCCACGCGGGATGGCAATACGACGGAAATTCGTCGCAGCCTCTTCCTCGCTCCAGAACCCCCAATTGTAGCGCCTGTTAACCAGAAGTTTGTAGAAACCCGCCGGAATGCGGATCCACGGTGATCGCGCTTCGCCGCCGGCTTCACAAAGCAGAACCCTGTTGCGCCCGGAACGGGTCAGGGCTTCAGCGAGGATACACCCCGCCGTACCGCCACCCACAATAATGAAGTCAAAACAGGCATCCTGCGGAAGAGCGTATGCCATGCTTTTACTCCGTCGGCTTCTGCACGTCGGCGTTCGCCTTTGCACCCATATGTTCAGCCATGAGACGAATTTGCTGGCGCAGCATCGGGCGGCCGAAATGAATGCGCGCACCCTTGTCGCGGGCAGCAGCCAGAAGCGGCGTCACTTCCGGCTCCATGATCACTTCCGCGACGATCTGGCCGGCATGGAAGGCAAGATCGTCAAGCGGCAGCGGATCACCAGCCCGAAGACCCAGCGATGTCGCATTGATGATGAGATCGCGGCTTGCCGTTTGCGGTGCTCCGGCATCGATCTGGACAGCGGGATAACGCTCACTCACTCGCGCAGCAAGATCGCGAGCTTTGTCCTCGGAACGGTTTACAATGGTGAGCCGCGCGACGCCGGCCTCCGCCAAGGCAAAGGCGATGGCCGAAGCCGCCCCGCCCGCGCCAAGGAGACAGGCGTTCATGCCGGTGACGTCAATATCGCTGGCCACAAGCCCACTCACAAACCCCTTGCCGTCCAACATGACACCGACAAGCGTGCCATCACTCTCGCGCCGGATGACGTTGGCAGCCCCAATAGCGGCGGCATCGCCTTCCAGCCTGTCACAAAGGGAGAGAATTGCCGTCTTGTGTGGCACGGTGACAACCAGCCCGCCCAGATTTTCGAGCTTGCGAAGGCTGTTGACGAACTGTGCCAGATTTTCCGGCAGAACATGAAAAGGAACCAGCACGCCGTCATGGCCCAAGGCCGCAAAATGCTTGTTCACCTCCTCAGGCGTTTTTACATGGGCAATCGGATTGGCGACAATGCCGTAAAGCTTGGTATGTCCGGTAATCATAATGTCAGGCCATATAAAGACCGCCAGCCACATCGACGGTCTGGCCGGTCACAAAACTGGATTCAGTGGAGGTGAGCCAAAGCGCGACATCAGCCACTTCAGCAGGCTGGCCCAGACGCGCCATCGGCGTCAGTTTTACCTGCTCGGCATTTACCTCCGGCGCGACGCCCGCCACCATCGGCGTGGCAATACGGCCCGGCGCCATGGCGTTCACCCAGATGGAATAGGGTCCAAGTTCTGCCGCCAGATGCTTTGTGAAACCTATGATCGCAGATTTCGTTGCCGCATAATGACAGGCAACGATGGGCGAATAAGTCTTGCCTGCTACGGAAGACGTGTTGACGATCCAGCCGCGGCGCGCCTCGACCATTCCAGGCGTTAGCGCGCGAATGGTGTTGAAGGTACCGGTCAGGTTGACATCGACGACCCGCCGCCATTCATCCGGCGCCATCTCCCAGACCTTATGCGCCACGCCATTATGTTTCGGAGAAATGCCGGCATTGTTGACGACGGTATCGAAAACAAGTCCGGTATCGTCGATAGCAGCCACCAGCGCGTCATAGTCCGATACATCGCAGGCAATCGGCACCGCGCGACCAAGCCCCAATCCGTTCAACTCCTCGCAGGTGCGCGCCACATCGGCAAGATTGAGATCGCAGATGCCGACTGTGGCGCTCCGCTCCACAAAAGCTTGCGCTATCGCCCGGCCAATACCGCGCGCCGCACCCGTTATCAGAACATTGCGCTCCTTATGCGAGGGACGCAAGCGAAGGGATTCGGGGGTAATTTCAGTCAGTTCCATTTTCAAATTCCCAGATAAGCACGGCGCACATGATCGTTGTTCAAAAGTGCTTCCGAACTGTCGGCCAGAACAACCCGCCCATTTTCAAGTACATAGCCACGGTTCGCGACTTTCAGCGTCGTAAAGACATTCTGCTCGACGATAAGAACTGTCGTTCCGGTGGCTGCTATCTTCCGCACGACGTCGAAGACTTGTGAAACCACAATGGGAGCAAGGCCCAGCGATGGTTCGTCAAACATCAATATGCGTGGATTGGCCATCATGCCGCGCGCGATCGCCACCATCTGCTGTTCGCCGCCGGAAAGCGACGACGCCGTCTGGTCCAGACGCTCACGCACGCGGGGAAACAGCTCCAGCACCTCCTCCATCCGGCTTTCCTGCGCGGCGCGGGCTGCGCGGCGATAGGTTCCCATCTGGAGATTTTCCCGCACCGTCATGTCGGGAAAGAGCTGGCGCCCTTCCGGAATAAGGATGATGCCCCTGTCTACGACCTCATGGGCTGGAAGATGGGTAATATCCTCGCCGAGAAAAGTTATCTTGCCAGCGCGTGGCTGTATCTGGCCAACAATAGTGCGCAGCGTCGTGGTCTTGCCGGCGCCGTTCGCGCCAACAATGGTGACGATCTCGCCTTCCTTTACTTCAAGGCTGACATCCTGAAGGATTGTGGTCCGACCATAACCCGCATCGACATGTTCAAGCGTGAGCATGTGCAAACTCCTTGCCCAGATAGGCTTCGACAACCTGAGGATCGCGCACCACATCCTGCGGCCGCCCCTGGGCTATCACCTCGCCCGACGCCAGGACGATAACGCGGTCCGAGAGCGACATGACGGCCTGCATGACGTGCTCAATGGCGATGATCGAAACACCGCTGTCGCGGATGGACAGCATCAGGTCGATAGCGCGCCGAACATCAGTCTGGTTGATACCGGCCATCACTTCATCAAGCAGCAGAATGCGCGGTTCCATCGCCATGACGCGGGCAACTTCCAACCGCTTCAAACCACCGATAGTCAGCCCTCGCGCTTCCGCCCCGAGCAAGGGGCCAAGCCCCATGCGCCAGGCGGTTTCCCGTGCCGCTTCACGGGCATCCTTTTCATGGTGGTGGCGATAGAAAGCCCCCACCATAATGTTTTCCTCGACCGTCATGGCCGCAAACGGCTGCACGATCTGGAAGGTGCGGCCAAGTCCCAGCGCCGCAAAATCCGCCGGGTTTTTCGGAGCATGGAATTGGCCGTCCGCCCCACACAGGTTGACCGTACCCTCATCCGGGGCAAGAAAACCAGAAATCATGTTGAACAATGTGGTCTTGCCCGCACCATTGGGGCCGATCAAACCGAGTACTTCACCTTCGCGCAGGGTAAAGCTGACATTGCGCGTCACATGCAAGCCACCGAAATGCTTGTTCAGGTTCTGCACGCGCAGAATATCCTGCCCGATCCCCGCACGGTCCGGCGACGGCGCTTTAATGGCCCTGGCCGGCACAGCCGCAATTGGCTCCGTTCGTGCCGTTGCCGTTTCTTCACTATCTTGCGGCTTGCGGACAAAGCGGTTGATCGCCCCCATGATGCCGTTCGGCATGAAAAGTACGACGAGGATCAGGACAAGGCCGTAGACGAAGCCATGCAGGCCGAGGGCCGAAGCACCGAGTGAAGCACGCGCCCATTCCGTGATAGGAACGAGAAGCACCGCACCCAATAGGGGGCCAGCCACGGTACCAAGACCACCAATCAGGGCGAACATTGCGATCTGGATCGAGAAGGCGAGCGAGAACATCGCAGCAGGTTCAATGAATGTCAGATACATCGCATGGAATGTGCCCAGCATCGCGCAGAGTGCCGACGATATGGCGACCGCGATCAAACGCACGCGAACGGTGCGAACGCCGGCGGCGCGTGCGGCCGATTCACGCTCACGCGTGGCAACCAGATAAAAGCCCAGACGCGAGCGGCGAACCGCCCAGGTGATTGCAAGCGTCACCAGCAACATGCCGAATACGATCAGCAACGACGGCCAGCGTTCACGGAAAACCATCCAGACCCAGCCGAGCTTGAGCTGGATCATGAGCCCCGTAGCACCGCCCGTAAGCCATCCAAAATGCAGCGCCAGCACGCGAAACACTTCCAGAAACGCAATGGACGCCAGCGAATAGAACGGGCCTTTCAGACGAAAGCAGGGATAGGATATGACCATGCCTACCAGCGCGGCGATGAACGCGCCGATGAACATGCTGAACCATGGGCTGATCCCCATATTGAACAGGATCACGCCTGTGTAACCGCCGATACCGTAGAAAACGGCATGGCCGAGCGACATCTGGCCTGCAAAGCCACCCACGATGTTCCAAGCCGTGGACAGGGCGGCGAAAAGGCAAATGGTTATAAAGATATGCGAGACGAAGGCATTGTTGATTGCCAGCGGCAGAAGCAGAAGCGAAGCCAGCAAAACACAGAAGGCGATCTGCCCTTTGCCCAATCTGGACTTATTCATGCCGGCGCGGTCTATGGTGTCACTGATGCTCATGAATATTCCTGAGGACAAATGCGAAAGATTAAGCTGCTTGCCAAAGAGGCCAGAAGGCTTGAGGATGAGGATCAGGAGGAAAATGCCGAATACGACGGCTTCCCGCAGGTCTGATCCGATGTAGTAGCCCGACATGGTGTCGATCACGCCGATGATCAGCGCACCAACGAAGGCTCCAGGGATCGAGCCAAGGCCACCGAGCACCACAACCACGAAGGCCGTCAGCACGAAATAGGTGCCGATATTTGAAGAAGTCGGATAGAGCGGTGCAATCAGAACCGCAGCCAGTCCGACACAGGCGGCTCCCAGGCCAAAACAGAGAATGTAGATGCGCGAAACATTGACCCCCATCAATTCCGCCGCACTGCGATGCTGAGCAACGGCGCGGATTGCGTGGCCAGTCTGGCTGTTCTTCAGGAACAGTTGAAGCGCAACGACAAGCACAATGGCGCCCAGAAAAATAAAGACCTGCCCGGTAAGTACGCGAAGCGGCCCGATTTCGATTGGGGTCCGCAGTCCGAAATTCGGTGTATTGGCTATATCCGCACCGAAGATCAGCAGGGCCAGATTAATCATCGCCGTGGACAGGCCAACGGTTGCGAAAATCTGTGCATGACCGTCATCAGAAGCCATTAGCGGCTGAATGAGAAGGCGCTGGGTCAGCGCACCCAGAATGAACATCGCAGGCAGAACAATGATAACCGCCGCATAAGGATGAAGCCCCAGCTTTGTGGTTATCAGCCACGTCACGAACATGCCCGCCATCAGGAATTCGCCATGAGCGAAATTCACGACCTTGACGATGCCGAAGATGAGCGTCAGGCCGACGGCGACAATCGCGAATAGCCCGCCGAGCATCAGGCCGTTCAGAAGAATTTGCAGAAAGGTAGTCATATCAGCTCCCCGAGCTGGGCAGCACAACGGCCGCCCGCCCACACAGGATCATTTCTTGAAGCGCATCTTGGCGATAGCGGCATTTTCCGGATAGACGGTAACGAGCTTGCCATCCTGCCACTGCATCCCCATCATCGTCGCACGCTCATTCTGGTTGTTCTTGCCAAACTTGACCCCATAGCCTGCTGCCGCCTGGCCGTCCGGAATGTCCAGTGCCTTGACTGCGCTTACGATCTGGTCCGGTTCAAAGCCTTCCCCAGCGTTCAAAGCCTGAAAAATCGCCTTCGCCCCGACATAATTGGTCAGCGAATGGCCGGAACGCGGTTGCGAGCCATATTTGGCCTTATAGGCTTCCACAAATTCGGTCAGGCCCGGCGTGGCGGAGGTGTTGACTGCATATTGCGTATAGTCGGCATCGAAAACGCCGTCGATCAGGTCATGTCCCACGGCGTCCGCCGTTGGCTGCATGGAATAACCGCCGCCACCGCCGATGATGGCAAGGGGCTTATAGCCCGCTTCGTTGGCCTGTTGCAGGAACAGGACGGAATCGTTCTGGTAGGACGTCTGCATGACGACATCCGCACCCTTCTCGCGCAGCTCCAGAACCAGCGAAGACATGTCGACTGTGTTGGATGGATAGCCGGATTTCAGAACGACAGTGAGACCGGCTGCCTTTGCGTTATCTTCCTGATGCCCGGCAACGGATGTGCCATAGGAAGAGTCCTCATAAATAATGCCGATTTTCATATCCTTGGGGTCTTTGCCGAGGCCCGGAGCAATGCCCTTGATGAGCATATCTACAGAGTCCTTGGCCATGTTTTCCGCGGTCGGATTGGTGCGGAAAAGATATTGCAAGCCACGCCCCGTCACCTCGTCGGCAACGGCACCCATTTCGAAATAGGGTATGCCTGCAAGCTCGCTCACCTGCGAGGCGGCAATAACCCGCGCCGAAGAATAAGTCCCGAAAATCGCCTTCACACCCACAAGCGAGATCAGGCGGCGAGCCTCACCGGTAGCCTGGTTGTTGTCAACGGCATCGCCGCGCTCAAGCACGACTTTTTCACCCTTGATGCCGCCAGCCGCATTGACCTCGTCTACGGCAAGTTCCAGACCGCGTGCGCTTTCTTCACCCAGAAGCGCAAGCGAACCGCTGATCGGATAAAGCGAGCCGAATTTCACATCGGCGAGTGCCGCGGTGAAGACAGTGGACGAAAGCGCAACGCCGAGCGATGCGCCGATAAGGAGCCTGGACAGTCTCATTCTTTTCTCCCTCAAAGAATTATTTGTGTTTCGGGCCGCTTTCCGCATTGAGCCGTATTGCGCGCAGCCCGCCCAACCTCGCGTCACGCTGCATCACAAGCCGCGGTTTTAAGGATGATCTTGCCTGTATGAGCCGAAGCTTCGAGATGCGCATGGGCGGCCTGCACGTCGGCGAGGTCGAATACGGAATCGATGACGGGCCGCGCACCCTTGTTCAAAACAAGCGGTAAGACCTCTGCTTCGACCGATCTGGCCAACGCGGCCTTCATCACCAATGGCCGCGCCCGCAGCGTTGAACCCGTCAGAGTCAGGCGCTTGAAGAGCAATGGCCCCATATCCATCTGCGCCTCCGATCCCTGCTGGAACGCGATCTGTGCGATGCGTCCATCCTCGGCAACCAGTTGCAGATTACGCTGCATGTAGCTGCCGCCCACCATATCGATGACGACTTCTGGCCCCCGTCCCTCGGTCAGCGCCCGACCTGCCTCGACAAAATCCGTGGTGCGATAATTGATCGAAGCGATAGCGCCAAGTGCCTCCGAGGCACGGCACTTATCATCGGACCCGCATGTGGTGATCATGCGCGCACCGATTGCCTTGGCCAGAAGCGTCGCCGTCACGCCAATACCTGAGGTGCCCCCATGCAGAAGAACGGTTTCGCCGGGTTGCAGGCCTGCGCGCTGAAAGAGATTGCTCCAGACAGTGAAATAGGTTTCAGGGATACCTGCGGCCTCGACCATCGAGAGGCCTGCTGGCACAGGAATGCAGACATCAGCCTGCACAATGGCTTCTTCAGAATAGGCACCGCCCGCGACAAGCGCCATGATGCGGTCGCCCGGACCAAACCGGGTTACATCTTCCGCGATTTCCAGAACAACACCGGAAAGCTCCAGCCCCAAGACATCCGTTACGCCTGGCGGCGGCGGATATTGACCGGCACGCTGCATTGCATCGGGCCGGTTGACACCAGCAGCGTGGATACGCACGCGCATTTCACCCCTCTTCAACGCTGGTAGTTCACGCGGAACGAGCTCAAGAACTTCAGGACCACCAGGGCGGGTGGCAATGACAGACAAAACCGCTTTAGGCATTCTGAACACTTTCGGAAAACAGGAACATGACAACATGGTCGGGGTACGTCACGTCGACGACCGCTTTTCCGAAGAAGACACCTCGCAATCGAACGCATACAACCTGCCCCGCTACAGGAGCGGGTAGACATTTATATAGCGGTGACACTAGACCTCCTCCGGCACACGGCTCCTCAACCGCTAGCGTGCCATCACATTTTCCGTTATAAGACACATGTTATAACAATAAGTCAATTTGAATCCGCAGGCGGCGTCGACAGGAACGAATAAAATGACCGAAGCATCTGGAAATGAATGGATAAAGCCTATCCAACGGCAGAACTTGAGCGAACTCGCTTACACAACTCTGCGTGAAGCCTTGATGGAGGGTCGGCTGAAACCAGGTGAAGACCTGCCGCTTCGTCCCATTTCCCGCAGTTTCGGAATCAGCGCGACGCCCATGCGCGAGGCACTGTTGCGGCTGGTTGCAGAACATGCGCTGGAAATCGACGCGCGCGGCCGAATTTCAGTTCCACATCTCACACGCGCCGAGCTTCTGGAAGTGAGGAAATTGCGTGGCTTTCTGGAAGGAAATGCCGCGCGTGAAGCCACTCTCAATGCCACTCCAGAGGCAGTGGACGCACTCGAACAAATCCACTTTGAACTGATCACTGCACAGGACGCAGGTGATTTTCCTACGGCCATCGGCTTCAATACCAAGTTTCATCTGAAGATGTGCGAAATTGCCGGGCTGCCCGTAACGCACGAGTTGGTTTCAAATCTTTGGGTTCGCTGCGGACCGCTGATCTCACATCTTTACGACGCAGGCATTCCAGCCAACTGGAACCCCCACCCCCACGTACTCATCGTCAAGGCCATCCGCGCTAGAGATCCCGATATGGCATATAAAGAACTGAACCGCGACATTGAAGGGAGCGGCGCCGGGCTTCTGGCTCATGTGAAAGATTGAACCAGCCTTTACGAGCAAACCGAAACCCTCATGAAAGGGGCGTGCCAGCACGCGGGGTCGAGGCCGCGCGTCAGGAAATACGCGCGGGCAATCTCGAAAAACCGCTTGCCGGGTAGACGGCAAGCGCCGGCACAGAGCCCGGAACCAGATCAAGCTTGCGGGTCTGCCCCAGCAATTCCTCCATCAGGATGCGCAATCCCGCGCGCGCAAGTTCCGCTCCCGGACAAACATGGATACCACGCCCGTAGAGAAGATTGAGTGCCGGGTCGCGGTTGAGGCGCAATTCGTCGGGCTTGTCAAACACGGCCTCATCGCGATTTGCCGAAGCCCACATCAGGGTAATTTTCTCTCCGGCGGGAATTTCCCGCCCCCCGACGACAACCGCGCGGGTCGTGACACGGCGGTTTGAAATCAGCGGCGCATGTAACCGCAATATCTCATCGATGGCTGCCGGCAGAAGATCCGGTCCACCTCGCATCAAGGCCTGCGTCTGCTGGCTTTTCGCCAGGTAATGACACAGGATACCGACACAGGCGGTGATGGTTCCAAGCTCACCCACGGTCCAGTTGCGCAGGATGCTGACGATTTCCTCATGGGTAAGGTTGCGCCTGTCGATCCTGTCCCGCAGGAGGCGCGTGGTCACATCATCCGGCGCGTCCGCGCCAAGTTTGCGCCGTTCATCCAGCAAATCGCGAATATATTCGTCGAATTCAAGCGCAATCGCCGCCATTGCCTTTGTATCACGGGCAAGCGTTGCCGCGTGGTTCTTGTGAACCCAATCGAGCAAAGGCCCCTGCAGACTGTCCGGCCAGCCCAGAAAGGCGCACTGGATACGCACGGCATAAAGCTGCGCAAACTGCGTTACCAGATCGATTTCAGCATCGCGCGGCAATTCGCAAACAAGCTTCTTCGATATTTCACGGCAGATCGGCTCGAAAGCTTTTATCCGCTCCGGCTCGAAATAACGTTCAACCAATTGTCGGAAAGCCGTGTGCTGCGGTGGGTCCATGCCGCTTGGCACCGAGAGGTGAGCCGACACGACGCTGCTGAAAGTCTCGTGATCGTCCAGAACACGCACAACATCGTCATATGAAAACAATGACCAGCCCAGATAATCGCTGTGGGCTACCGGGCATTGATGGCGCATGGCGTCATAGGCACCGATCTGATCGGAAAGGACGGCCTCCGACCGTGGATCCCAATCCTGCTTTGGCCGTTCTGTCGGCGATGTCATAATTCCCCCTGCGCGCATGCAATAAAACCGGAATTTGACGGGTTATAGGAAGTTTGGTGGGCAGGCTTCTTGTGCTGGCGCAAAAAGGGCCGGGAATTCGCCCCTATGATTGGGGAAACCGATGTCGAAAGTCGTGCCCTGGATGCCAGGAATGCACGGCCCGGCCATATGGTTTTGATCGAGAACAATGCGAACGTGCACCATTCGGTGAAATTGGCCCGATCTTACTTATGAGGCTCATGTTAATGTTCGATAATTTCCGAAATTTCCAAATGAAAGCGCATAGAGCCAAATGGGCTCCTGCCCCCCCTGCCCGCCCTGATTTCGGAACCGAATTTCACCTTGCGTGTTAAGAGCATAATCCTGTCCGAGTAAAAACGGGGACCGAAAAATTATGCTTCAAATAGAAGAGTTTAGAAACGCGGTCTAAAGGAGCTGCCCCGGTGAAAAAGCAGCTTGTTACCTTCAATGCGGGTTCTTCCACGGTAAAGATCGGCGTATTCGAGTGCGATGAAAACGCGGTCCGCAAGGTTTCAAAAGGCGATATCGACCTGACGGGATCACCCTTGCGATTCCGGCTGCGTGGCGAAAATGGCAATCTGGACATAGTCTTGTCAGCCAGCGGCGCGGACGAGATCACCACCATATTGGGTGAGCTTTTCGACAAGCTTGCCGAACATATCGACCCGTCACGCATATTGGCTGTTGGCCACCGTGTCGTTTTCGGCGGCGACGATTTTGCGCAAGCCGTGCTCATCGACGACGACAATCTTGAGGCCATCGAACGCCTGTCGATTTTCGCGCCCCTGCACCAGCCCAAGAGCCTCGCCCTCATAAAAGCCGTCAGAAAGATATTCCCGCATCTTGCACAGACGGCATCCTTCGACACGGCCTTTCACCAGACCATCCCCGATACCGTGCGCCGCTTTGCCATTCCGCAGGAACTGCATGATCGCGGCATCAAGCGGTTCGGCTTTCACGGGCTTTCCTATAAATCCGTCATCGGCAATTTTTCGCAGCGCGCGCCGGAGCTTGCGGAAGGGAAGATCATTGCCGCACATCTGGGAAGCGGCGCCAGCCTTTGCGCCATGCACAAGCGTAAAAGTCTCGATACCAGCATGAGCTTTTCCACGCTTGATGGAATTCCCATGGCAACACGATGCGGGGCGCTGGACCCCGGCGTGCTTCTCCATTTGCTGCAACAGGAGAAAATGGAGGCCGATGCGCTTGCCGACCTTCTCTATCACCGTTCCGGCCTGCTTGGCCTTTCGGGCCTGAGCGGCGACACGCGGGATCTGCTCGAAAGTGATGCGCCGCAGGCGCACACGGCGCTCGATATATTCGCGCTGCGCATTGCCGGGGAAATCTGTCGCCTTGCCTCAACGCTCAATGGCCTTGATGCCGTGATTTTTACCGCAGGCATAGGCGAACACCAGCCTGCGATAAGAGCCGCCATATGCCAGCGCCTCGCCTGGCAAGGCGTCGAACTGGACCCTGCGGCAAATGATGAAAATGCTTTCTGCATCACAAGCCGCACAAGCCGCACGGCCGCATTCGTTCTGCCAACCGACGAAGAACAGATCATCGCCTCGGAAACATTTGAAATCATTCGGCAAATGCCAGCAACCGCCAGAAGCGCGTTCGCATAAATTCAGCCAAGGAGACTTATATGAGCACTGTGCCAGCAAAAGGGCCTCTCACACCGCAACAGCTTTCACTCATCAACCGTTACTGGCGCGCGGCGAATTATCTTTCCGTCGGCCAGATTTATCTGATGAAAAATCCCCTGTTGCGCGAACCGCTCCAGCCTGAGCACATCAAGCCGCGGCTTCTCGGCCATTGGGGCACGACACCCGGCCTCAATTTCATCTATGCGCATCTCAACCGCATTATTCAGCAGCGCAACGCCAATGTGATCTATATTTGCGGCCCCGGCCATGGCGGGCCGGGCATGGTGGCCAACACCTATCTGGAGGGCACCTATTCCGAAATCTATCCCGCAATCAGCGAAGATGAAGCGGGCATGGAAAGGCTCTTCCGCCAGTTTTCCTTCCCCGGCGGAATACCAAGCCATGCCGCGCCGGAAACACCGGGCTCTATCCACGAAGGGGGCGAACTGGGTTATGCGCTCGTCCACGCCTATGGTGCGGCCTTCGACAATCCCGATCTGGTGGTGGCCTGCGTCGTGGGCGACGGAGAAGCGGAAACCGGCGCGCTTGCAACTTCGTGGCACTCCAACAAATTCCTCAATCCGGCGCGCGATGGTGCGGTTCTGCCGATCCTGCATCTCAATGGCTACAAGATCGCCAACCCCACCGTGCTGGCCCGCCTTTCGGATGATGATCTGGACAATCTTTTCCGTGGCTACGGTTATGAGCCTTTCTTTGTTGAAGGCAGCGAGCCTGCCGACATGCACCAGAAGATGGCCGCAACACTGGACACGATTTTCCAGCGCATTCAGGACATCAAGAAAAATGCCGATGTGCACTCGCCCGAGCGCCCGCGCTGGCCGATGATTATTCTCAGAAGCCCGAAGGGCTGGACCGGCCCAAAAACCGTGGACGGTCTGGTTGTTGAAAACTATTGGCGCGCCCATCAGGTGCCGGTTGCCAATTGCCGCGAAAACGATGCCCATCGCAAAATCCTCGAAGACTGGATGAAGAGTTACGACCCGTCCGATCTGTTCGACGAAAAAGGGGCGCTGAAGCCTGAATTGCGGGCGCTGGCGCCAAAGGGTGAAGCGCGCATAGGGGCCAATCCGCATGCCAATGGCGGGCTCTTGCGTAAAGAGCTTCACATGCCGGATTTCCGCCAATATGCGGTCAATGTCACCGAACCGGGAGCGATAGAAGCGCAATCAACCAAAATATTGGGCGATTTTCTGCGCGATGTGATGAAACTGAACGAGACGGAAAAGAACTTCCGCATCTTCGGCCCCGACGAAACCGCCTCCAACAGGCTCGGCAGCGTATTAGAGGCGACGAACCGGGTCTGGATGGCCGAAACGCTGGACATGGATGACCACCTCGCCGCCGACGGGCGTGTAATGGAGGTTCTCAGCGAACATCTCTGCCAGGGCTGGCTTGAAGGCTATCTTCTCAGTGGCCGGCACGGCTTCTTTTCCTGCTACGAAGCCTTCATCCACATTATCGATTCCATGTTCAACCAACATGCCAAATGGTTGCAGGTTGCGCGCGAACTGGAATGGCGCAAGCCCATCTCATCGCTCAATTATCTGCTGACCTCCCATGTCTGGCGGCAGGACCATAACGGCTTCTCCCATCAGGATCCCGGCTTCGTCGATCTCGTCGCCAACAAAAGCGCCGATATCGCGCGTGTCTATTTCCCGCCGGATGCCAACACCCTTTTGTGGGTGGGAGATCACTGCCTGAAAACCTGGAACCGCGTGAATGTCATCGTGGCGGGCAAGCAGCCGGAACCGCAATGGCTGACCATGGCGGAGGCTGAGAAACATTGCGAAGCAGGTCTCGGCATATGGGAATGGGCGGGCACGGAAGACGGGCTGGAGCCGGATATCGTCATGGCCTGCGCGGGCGATGTGCCGACCATGGAAACGCTTGCCGCGGTTGATCTTCTGCGCCAGTCCCTGCCGCATCTGCGCATTCGCGTGGTGAATGTGGTTGACCTCATGGTGCTGCAATCGCCGCATCAGCACCCGCATGGCATTTCCGATGAGGAATTCGACCGGATGTTCACCACCAACAGGCCCGTCATCTTCGCCTATCACGGCTATCCTTATCTCATCCATCGACTGGTCTATAAGCGCACCAACCACTCCAATTTCCACGTTCGTGGTTTTATCGAGCAGGGAACGACCACAACGCCTTTCGACATGACCGTGCTGAACGAGCTGGATCGTTTCCACCTCGCGATGGAAGCCGTCGAGCGCCTGCCGCTGGGCGAAAGCGTTGCCAAACCCCTGATCGACAATTTCACGGAGAAACTTGCGCTGCATAAGGACTATATCCGACAGCATGGTGAGGACATGCCGGAAATCCGCGACTGGAAATGGACATGGCCGCGATAAGCGTCAGGCGCACTTTGCAAGCCAACACCTAGAGCATTTTCGAGCCAAAAGTGCGAAGCACATATGCGGGGAAATCAGTCCACTGGACTGATTTCTGATTCCGCTTCGATGCGTAGCATAATGCGACAAAACAAATAGTTAGAACGGTTCCGGTTAAGACGGAACCGTTGGAGCCGGTACAGTGACCGGCTCCAGTTTTCTTCTCTCATTTGACAGGTGGCATGAAGCGGCTTCGCCAGCCCGCGCCAGCAGCCCCATCACCAGATCCAGAACAACAATACCCAATTGAATGCGGCTACACCCGTCGCAAGCGCCCCCATGGCGGTCGCAACAAGCCTGCGAGCCATCGAAGATGTGTAGCGGCGCGCGACCGACCACAAGAGCCATGCCGACCAGACGACGGCGCCCAACAGCAGAAGAATGCGCAGGTCGCTCACAAAAGCCAGAGGCACATCTTCCGCTTTCAAAAGTGTCACGGTCGTGGCCGACAGGCCGAGAAACACGCCGCACCCCGCCATGGGGATAAGACATTGCACCAGATGGTGGAAGCGCGCCGCCTTCCAGCCGCCAAGCGCCCAATTGGCGATTGCCACAAGCCCACCCACCGCAATGCTGGTAATGCAAGCGACAGCGAGAATATAGGCGATCATCAAGCCACCATCGAGCGGTGTCATCATGTCGTTGAGATCGGGATAATTGGTCAGCACCCACCAGGGAAGCTGCGGCTGGATCATGGCGATGCCGCCGTGCTCCAACAGCCATTCGGCCAGCCATTGCTTGACATCGACATAGATAGGGCTGGATGCCCACTGGAACGCGCCAGCGGCTATGCCCATCATGCCAAAAATGATAAGCAGGCTTTCCCATGGTTTGGGGGCATCCCCTGCAACCTCGACGACTTCATAAGAAGGTGAGCGACCCGAAAGCTGGATAGCATCCTTGAAACCCGCGCATCGCCCGCACATGTGGCAGGCGGAAGCCCCGCGCATTGTCTTGATCGGCACCAGCGGCGCGCAATTGACATGCGGCATCGGTGTGCCCGGTTTGCGCTCCCAATCGTTCCACGTCTCGCGATCCACCCGGTAATATACGGGAGCAAGCTTGGCCAGCACGGCAAACACACCACTAACCGGGCAGAGATAGCGGCACCAGACGCGCTTCTCACGGCCATAAAGGAAGCCCACAGCCATTGCAGCAAGCGTGGAGCCGCCAAGCACGATGATGACCGGCTTTGGATATTGGTAGACGCTCACCATCTGCCCATAGATCGTGGTGCAGGCAAAAGCGACGAAGGGCCAGCCTTTCCATTTGATCCAGCGCGGGGTGGCGCGACCATAGCCGTGGCGGCTGGCACGTTCCGCCAGAGCGCTTCCGGGCAGAGATACGCCGCACCATGTCGGGCCCATCAGCACCATGGACACCAGTACGAAAGGCCACCAGATGCCCCAGAACATGAACTGGGCAAACAGAACCGCATTGGACCAGATATGGGACAGGCGATCGGGCATCGGTGTCATGAGCGGGATAATCAGCAATCCCGCATAGGCCCCGATAATCACCCACTGAATGGCGCGGATTGCGCGCTGATGATCGCGCAGCCAGAGGCCTGTGCGGGCCAGAGCCCGCTGCAAGCGCTTTTCTTCTCCCGCAATCAGGCGGTTTGCAGGGCGCGAGGCCGGGACAGAAACCATAATACGATTGTCCAATAGGCGAAGAAAACAAGAACTTCGATGAGAACCGGCCTTGCGCGATATCCCGTCAAGCCCGAAACAAGCCCACCCAACATACCATTGTCAGACAGAATGGCGGACGTATTCCAAAGCCGTGCGGAAAGCGGCGGCAATACGCCGAGCGAGATGAGATGGTCGATGCCGGTCAAAAGCAGTGAACCGGCGAGAAACAGAAGCATGACCTCGGTAATGCGGAAAAATGCATTCCACGAAAGGACACGGCTTCCAAGCTGCAAGAGCCAATAAGTGCCTAGTGCGGCTGCAAGTCCAATCAGCGCTGCCACCAGCGCATTATAATTGGAGGCTGAAATGCCTGCCATGGTTCCATAAAGGAAAACTGCCGCCTCACTTCCTTCGCGCATCACCGCCAAAGCGGCCAGAGCGAAGACACCGAGCCAGTTCGCCTTGTCGGCGACATCGGTGAGCGATGCGTGCAACTCCTTTTTCAGCGTGCGTCCATGCTTGCGCATCCAGAACACCATCTGGACAATCAGCCCGGCAGCGAGAAGCACGATTGCAGTCTGGAAATAGTCCTGCGCATCATCGCTCAGCATATCGCCAACGGTAAGAAGCAGGAATGCCAGCACCAGCGCACCGGCAAGCCCGGCAGCCACACCGGACCAGAGCCAGATGCGGCCCGTCCGCTGCTCCTGCGCCGGGCGGTGGCTGAGCCAGGCATTCAGAATACCGACCACCAGAAGGGCTTCGATACATTCGCGCCAGATAACAAACAGAATGTTGAAATCTTGCACATTCATGATGGATCACTTCGCGATCAGTATGGCGGGGGTACCACCGGGATGAAAATCATCGAAGAACGGATATTCGCCCGGATCCAGCGTACGGATCACCATAACAGTTTCCGATTGCGCGGCGATCACTTTTTCCTTGCGCAGTTCGAGGCTTTCAAACTCCGCTGGCATTGAGCCCGTATTAACCAGCTCGATGCGGAAACGGGTATTCGCCGGAACCTCCAGGCGGTCCGGCGTGATAACCCCTTCCTTGAACTCAAGGCGAAACGTTGGCTCCTCGGCCCATGCTACAGATGACGCGACGGCAAGGAGGACGACCCCGCCCCAGACGGCTTTCCGAAAGGCATTTGCAAATTTCGCAAAACCGTCACAGCTTCGGTGAAGCATTGTTTGGGTGAGAGGCCGCGCCATGGATCAATAGGCACCCTTCTTGCCGGTACCCGCATAAACGAATTCATACTCGGCGGTGACAGGCTTGAACCACGGGCCGACGCCGGTTTCCTTGTCGACATGGCGGCCGAAATGCGCATGTTGATTGGCCGACGGCGGTGAAACGAAAAGCTTCAGCTTGTACTTGCCCGGACCATCCAGCTTGACGTTGTCGCCATAATGCGGCCCGTCATTGGCCACCATAGGCATGAAATCGCCCTTTTGAACCTTGCCATTGTCGAGATGAGTCAGCTCATAGGAAACGACCAGATAAGGCACCCAGTCACCTTCGGCAAAGCCATTGGTGTTGTCCTTTGCCGCCTTGATATCGGCTTCCAGATGCACGTCCGAATCCTTTGCCGGGCGCATCATGCCTTCCGGCTCCATTTCGATGGGCTGGAGATAAACCGCAGCGATCTCCATCCCCCCAAGCAATTGCGGCTTGCCGATGGGAATTTCCTTGGCTTGCGCACCATAAGCAAGGGCGAGGCTGAGCGGCACCATGAGCGCAGCGGTTCTGAATAGATTTTTCATTAAGATCACTCTTTCAAAGGCGGCTGCGGAGCAGCCCAAGAAGGCCAACAGAATACCTGTCTCTAATAATCACGTTTATTTTTTATACCTCCTCATAAAAGAGGTCAAGAGTTAAGAAAAACAATAGTTTAGATCAATTCTAAACAATTTTTGTCCCGCCGTATATTGTGGGGTTTCATCCATCACCGGCAGCATACCAGGCCCTGCAGGACGGCTATCGAACCAGAGAACCACGTTTTCACAGGTTCTGCCCCGACCTGCTTTTTCATATACACCTCCCAGCCTGCACATTTGCATGGTGAGAAGATGCCCATACCAAGAAAAAGCCCGCAGTTACGCGGGCTTATGGGTGTTTTAATGCTCTTTGATGCCGGATGCGGGATTATTCCCACTCAATCGTGCCGGGCGGCTTGGAGGTCACATCATAGACAACGCGGTTGATGCCGCGGACTTCGTTGATGATGCGGGTGGCCGCATTGCCGAGGAAATTCATGTCGTAGTGGTAGAAATCCGCCGTCATGCCGTCCACCGAAGTCACCGCGCGCAAGGCGCAAACGAATTCGTAAGTGCGGCCATCCCCCATCACGCCCACGGTCCTGCACCGGAAGCAGAACCGCGAAAGCCTGCCAGATCGCATCATAGAGGCCAGCCTTGCGGATTTCATCCAGATAGATTGCGTCCGCTTCGCGCAGGATTTCCAGTTTCTCGCGCGTGACGCCGCCGGGACAACGGATCGCAAGACCCGGACCGGGGAACGGATGACGCCCGATGAAGCTGTCCGGCAGACCGAGTTCCTTGCCGAGCAGACGAACCTCATCCTTGAAAAGCTCGCGCAGCGGCTCCACAAGCTGCATCTTCATGCGCTCCGGCAAACCGCCGACATTATGGTGCGACTTGATCGTGACCGAAGGACCGCCGGTAAAGGAAACACTTTCGATCACGTCAGGATAAAGCGTACCCTGCACGAGGAAATCCGCGCCGCCAAGTTTCCTTGCTTCTTCCTCGAACACTTCGATAAACAGGCGACCGATGGTCTTGCGCTTCTTTTCCGGGTCACTTTCGCCCTCAAGCGCGCCGATGAAGCGGTCGGAAGCATCCACCAGGATCAGCGGCAGATTGTAATGCTCGCGGAACATTTCCACGACCTGTTGCACTTCGTCTTTGCGCATCAGGCCGTGATCAACGAGAATGCATGTCAGTTGATCGCCGACAGCTTCATGAGCCAGAAGTGCCGCCACGGAAGAATCCACGCCGCCTGAAAGCGCGCAGATAACCTTGCCGCTGCCGACCTGTTTGCGGATCGCCTCGACAGCCTGTTCGCGATAGGCCCCCATCGTCCAGCCTGGCTTCACCCCGACAATGCGATGAACGAAATTCTGCAACAGCTTTGCACCGTCCGGCGTGTGCACAACTTCCGGATGGAACTGCACGCCGTAATATTTGCGCTTCTCATCCGCAATAACCGCGTAGGGCGCATTCGGCGACGTGCCGATGATGGTGAAGCCATCCGGCAGCGAGGTCACACGGTCGCCATGGCTCATCCAGACCTGATGGCGGGTGCCCTTGGCCCATATGCCGGCAAAGAGCGGACTGTCTTCCTGCACATCGAGAAAAGCACGGCCGAACTCGCGATCATGGCCGCTTTCCACGTTGCCGCCAAGCTGGGCGCACATGGTCTGCTCGCCATAACAAATGCCGAGAACCGGAATACCCGCATCAAAAATAGCCTGCGGCGCACGCGGCGAACCGATATCGGTCGTTGAATGCGGGCTGCCGGAAAGGATCACGCCCTTCGGCTGCAGCCGCTTGAACGCCTCATCCGCAGACTGGAAGGGAACGATTTCGCAATAGACATTGGCCTCGCGCACACGCCGCGCAATAAGCTGCGTGACCTGGCTGCCAAAGTCGATGATAAGGATTGTGTCAGGATATGCCGTGGTGCTCATGTGCAGCGTCTATTTAAAAACTAGCAGGGATGCAATGCCTATATGACCTATCTGCGGGTTGCTCAACAGGAGAAGCAGCCAAAATCGGCCTATCCTGACATAGCATTGTCAGGAGGGGGACAGAAGGCCATCCGCCACCGCCCGCTCCACGCGGGCAACGGCACCGGCCAGCTTTTCATCGATCACATGGAGATGTTGGGTCCAATCGCCCACATGCTTCAGCTCGCTTGCGCCATCAGAGATTCCACGCAGGCCAAGAAGCGGAACCCCGACAGCCTGGCAGGCCCGCAGGCAGGCATATGTCTCCATATCCACCATATCGGCTTCGATCCTCTCGTAAGCCTTACCGGAAACGATGTTCCCGCCCGTCGAAAGGGACGCCGTGTCGATCCCCGCCACACGAAAAGGCAATTCAACGGTTTCCGGCAGATCGAGAAAAGGGGTCACGCCTTTTTCAAAGCCGATGGGCGAGGCATCCATGTCACGGTAGGAGACCGAAGAGACCTGATAGACTTCCGCCTGGGGAAGCTTTGCCGAACCGGCCGACCCAAGCGAAATTACGAGATCGGGCATATCGCCCGCAAGTTTCAAATGTGCAAGTGCTGAGGCGAGATTGACCGCCGCCTCCACCGGGCCAACGCCGATCATCAGGGGGGTGAAAAGCTTTGCCAGATGACGCCCATATTCGGCATCCGCAGCCATGACATAAAGAAGGCGTTTTCCGGCAACGGTTTTCATCATCCCTGCAAACCCTTCCTGTCCTGAACAACCATCATCGTGCCGGTCATCGTAGCGATGAGGCGCACTTCCGTATCGGTAACGGCAAAGGCCTGCCCATCGCTTACCATGATGGTGCGCCCCGGCTTGGTAACCTCACCGCGAAACAGGAAGCGCTCGCCCTTGCCGGGCGCAAGCAGGTTAACCTTGAATTCAATGGTCAGCACCGCGGCGTCAGCGGGCATGAGGGTCAGCGCCGCATAGCCGCAGGCTGAATCCAGCGCGGCGGAAATCATGCCGGCATGAAGAATGCCGTGTTGCTGGGTCAATTCTTCACGGAAGGGCATCTCCACTTCCACAATGCCCGGTTCGCAGCGCGTCAGCTCTGCGCCAATCAGCTTCATGGCGGCCTGCCGCCCGAAACTTTCCTCGACGCGCTCCTTGAAATCCGGTTCCGCTATGCGCTGTGCCGACATCGGCTCCCCCATGAGGCTGTGGTGACGAATTAAGTTACGGTTCGGCGTGAGGGTATTTTTCGGCTGAACGGAAGAAACGACCGCATGGAATTGTTCCCCTTTAACGGAGTTTCGACGCGTGCAGCAGAAAAATACACCACGTCGCTGCGCGATATGACGAAAATGCCCCATCTTGGCGTCGCAAAACCTTGCCAATGGATTGCCCCCCATCTTCGGTTTTACTCCTAAAGCTGAACCATTTTCGTTCATGCCGAACCATAAGTTAATTCGTTTCTACAGCCTAGTTTTGCCTCTGCAATATGCTCACATAAAATCCATCTGTGCCGGTGGACAATGGCGAAAATACGCTGCCATGCGATGGAAACACCGGCTTGCCCGCGCTGTCATCCTGCACCACAGTACCCCAAAGCGTTTGCGGTGCAATCTCCTTGAAATCGGGATTTTCGCCAAGGAAGCGGGCAACCTGGCGTGTGTTTTCTTCAGCAAAAAGCGAACAGGTGACATAGGCCAGCCTGCCGCCCGGTTTGACGAACCGCCGTGCAGAATCCAGCACGTCCTGCTGATCCTGAACACGCCGCTCAAGCTGCTGCTCGTTGAGCCGCCATTTGGCATCCGGCCTGCGCCGCCATGTGCCGGAGCCCGTACAGGGCGCATCGGTCAGCACAAGGTCCATTTTGCCGGCAAGGGGGCCCAGTTCATCGAGGCCGCCATAGACCTGCGTGTTGCGAACCCCTGCCCGCTGCAAGCGTTCGTGCATCGGCGAAAGACGCGCGCGCTCCGCATCGTAAGCATGGATTTGGCCACTATTGCCCATGGCCGCGGCCAACGCCAATGTCTTGCCGCCAGCGCCAGCACAATAATCCAGCACCTGCTCGCCGGGCTTGACGCCCGCAAAAAGAGCAGCCAGTTGCGAACCCAGATCCTGCACCTCAAACCAGCCGTCGAGAAATGCCTGCTCGCCCTGCACATTGGGGTGGCGGCCAAGCGCCTCGATCGGCGGAATGCGCAATGCCTGCGCCAGAAACGGCGCCGGGGCAGCTCCAGCCTTCTCCAGCGCGGCCAGAGTCTTTTCCGGCGTTGCTTTCAGGCTGTTGACACGAAGGTCCACCGCCGGGCGCGTGGCAAGCGCCTTGCCTTCCGATACCCAGCGTTCACCGAACAGCTCTTCCAGCGAGGGAATGCACCATTCCGGCACGTCGGCTTGAATATGGGCGGGCGCGGTTGCAAGGTCGCGGCTCTGCCAGGCGGCGCGCCGGGCGGCATCCAGCCCTTCCGGCGCAAACCTGTCACCGTGAAGCGCCGCATCGACCATCTCGATATCCATGCCATCATCGGCCAGCAATCCGCCAAAAGCGAGCGCGCGCGTCGTCGGCATCCATGCGCCAGAGGATGGAGAGCTTGCGCCGCAACGCATCGTAAACAATGTTACCGATCACCGCGCGATCGCCCGCGCCTGCGAAACGATGAGCAGCACCCCATTCTTTCAGCACATCGGAAGCCGGGCGCTTGCCAGCTTCTATCTCGCCCAGAACTTCGATCGCCGCCTGTAAACGTCCGCCAAGCCGCATTGCTTCTCCTTAAATCCAGCAGATGAGGGCATAGCCTTCATTGCAGGGAAAAGGCAACCGGATTGCGCAGGTTTCATGATAGTTCAAAGCATTTTCGAGCCAAAAGTCTCAAACAGGCTGCCATTTTGAAATGCGTGAAAAACGGATGGCAGGCTGTGAAAACTGTTTGTCGCGCTTCATTTCCCCGGATAGCCCAGCAGGGCATAGCCCATCGTATGGCATTGGCCGACACCGCATTGCACAAAGACTGAAGCCATGTTGATCGTTGCAACCGCCAGCACATAAAGAGCCAGTATAGTGCCAAGACCATTGATGACCGGAGGTTCTTTATTTGCGCAATTGTCTGACCATGACGCCCGCCCCAGACCATCATCTGTACCGCAAAGGCCGCAATCAGCGCGAGCGCAATCAGGATCGACCACACGGGCATATGCAGACCAAAAACCGTACTGCCAATATATTCGTGGCCGGGGCGCGGATAAATATCGAGCAGGGTCTGGCGAACAGAAATAATCAGAAGGACAATCGCAAAAAGCAGACCAATGCCGGAAAAGCGAAAAGACGGACCATAACGAAGCTGCAACATGACGCCAAAGCAGACGCCAAACATGGCCATGCGCTGCAAAAGGCACAAAGGACATGGCACTTCACCGGCGCCATACTGGAGTACCATGGCGGCCGTCAGAATTCCCGCCAGAACGAACAACATTGCGATCAGATAAAGAAACTGGAGCGGTGCAAAAAGATTGCCCGACTGGCGGCTGGCTGAAAGACCCGGTTCATGCATGTTTACAACATTCATGAATTCCCCCTAAATTTGAAACATCCCTTCAAAGCTGCACCCACGGCATACTGTAACCATAATCCGCGCTGTGGATTTCCCAGAGAAATTCCTTCGTTGCCAATGCAAGGCAAAGAAACATGCAGACGAGCGCGATGGAAAGCCGACCAAACCAGCAAAACCACATGGCAATTGTCATGAATATAAAAATCGCCAGCATCATATCGCTTCCTCCCGCTGATTCTGACGCAGAATACAACTTACAGTATAGGCGGTAAATATAAATTCAAGACAAAAAGTAGTCGCCGGATGAACCGGCGACCAATATTAAATATAACTGTATTATATATATACTATTCCGCTGCAGTAATTTTTTCGTTCAAGGCAATTGTGTTGGCGTCATAACCATGGGCATCCTTGAGCGCCTTGCGCACACCGGCTTCATATTCCGGGTGGATCAACTTGAAATGGCCAAGCTGACGCTCAACGATAAAGCCTGGAACGCCCTTCATCGCAGCCGCGATATTGGAGAACAGGCGCTGCTTCTGCGCTGCATCGAACAGATTGAACAGCGCGCGCGGCTGTGAATAATCGTCATTGCCGATACGGTGGTTGTAGCGATCCGCATTGCCGGAGATGCACAGCGGCGGCTCCTTGGCAGATGGCTGTTCGACCGGACCATTGAACGAATTCGGCTCGTAATAGGCATCCGGATTGCCGGTCTTGATGCCGCCATAGACATTCATCTGACCGTCGCGATGATAGTGATGCACCGGGCATTTCGGCTGGTTGACCGGAATGCTTTCGTAATGCGTGCCGAGGCGATGGCGATGCGCGTCCGCATAGGAGAAGATACGCGCCTGGAGCATCTTGTCCGGCGAAAAGCCGATGCCGGGAACGATATTCGATGGCGAGAAGGCGGCATTCTCCACCTCGGTGAAATAGTTTTCCGGGTTGCGGTTCAGTTCCATCACGCCAATATCGATCGGCGGATAGTCGGCATGGGGCCATACTTTGGTAAGATCGAAGGGGTTATACGGCGTCTTGTCGGCGTCGAGTTCCGGCATGATCTGAACCTGCACCTTCCACTTCGGGAATTCGCCGTTCTCGATGGCCGAAAACAGATCTTCCTGCGTGGATTCACGGGTACGGCCGATCACCTGCTCGGCTTCCGCATTGGTCCAGTGCTTGTGGCCCTGCATGGTCTTGAAGTGGAACTTCACCCAGTAACGCTCACCGGCATCGTTCCAGAACGAATAGGTGTGCGAGCCGTAACCGTTGATATGGCGCACATCGGTCGGCAGGCCGCGATCCGACATCAGGATCGTGACCTGATGCAGGCTTTCCGGCGACAGCGACCAGAAATCCCACATGGCGGTTGCGGAACGCAGATGGGTCCTGGGGTGGCGCTTCTGGGTATGGATGAAATCCGGGAACTTCAGCGGATCACGCACGAAGAAGACCGGCGTATTGTTGCCAACCAGATCCCAATTGCCTTCTTGCGTGTAGAATTTGAGGGCAAAGCCGCGCACGTCACGTTCGGCATCGGCAGCGCCCAGCTCGCCGGCAACGGTGGAAAAGCGGGCCAGCATCGGCGTCTGCGCACCCGGCTGCAAAACCTTGGCTTTGGTATATCTGGAAATATCGCCAGTGATGGTCAGCGTGCCGTAAGCACCCCAGCCCTTGGCATGCACCGCACGTTCGGGAATGCGCTCACGGTTCTGGTGCGAGAGCTTTTCAATAAGCTGATAATCCTGCATCAGGATGGGACCGCGCTCTCCGGCAGTCAGCGAGTTCTGGTTGTCCGGTATCGGAGCGCCTGCACTCGTCGTCATTATCGGGCGATCTGTCATGGAATAATCCTCCTGCAATTTCATCGTTTTAAACTACTATTCGCGCTACCGAAGGCGTGAGGCGACGGGGAAACATCACACCGGGGCGAAACCATTTGTCTCAATTAGACCTATTCCAATAATAATCTCCAATTGCTTTTTTTGTTATTATTGATAAGATTTTCCTATCATGTTTACAGTCCGTCAAATACGCTATTTCGATGCGCTTGCCTCTACCCTGCATTTTCGCAAGGCCGCCGAACTGGCCCATGTTTCACAACCAGCACTCTCCGCCCAGATTGCAGAAATGGAGGCAATCGCCGGTGCACCGCTTTTCGAGCGCTCGCAGCGGCAGGTTATCATGACCGAGCTTGGAAAGCACCTTTATCCTGGCATCAAGGCCATCCTGCGCGAATTACAGAAGCTGGAGGAAATAGCCGCACAAAGCCGTGGCCTGCTGCAAACGGGCATAAAGCTCGGGATCATTCCCACCGTCGCGCCCTATCTCGTGCCGGTTCTCATTCCCCTGCTGCACGAACAGCATCCATCTTTCCGCCTACAGTTGCGCGAGAACGTCACGGCAAAATTGCTGGAAGAACTGCACGCTGGCGATCTGGACGCCATTGTTGCCGCCTTGCCGATCGATGACGAGAAGCTTAGCCACCAGAAGCTTTTCGACGACCGTTTTCTCATCGCCACCTCCACCAACGACCATACGGTTCTCGCCTCGCCGATGACGCAGAACCATGCCGCGCTGGAACGACTTCTGCTGCTGGAGGAAGGCCATTGCATGCGCGACCAGGCGCTCGCCGTTTGCACCCTGCCCTCCCAGCGGCAACTGGTGAAATACGGCGCAACCAGCATGAGCACGCTTTTGCAGATGGTCAGCCATGGCATGGGGCTGACGCTGATCCCCGAAATTGCCGTTCGTGCCGAAGCGCGCAGCAACCATATGCGCATCGTGCCTTTCGAGGGGGAACAACCCAAGCGCGAGATTGCACTTTTCTGGCGGCGGCAAAGCATGCGCGGGAAAGATTTTCGAGCGCTCGCCGAATGTATTGCAGAAAGTGCTAATAAACTAAAGATAGATCCTTCCAAGATTGATACTTTATTAGATAACCCTTCTACCCCTTCATATTCTTAATGTTACATTAAGCCTGAAAGTATAGCCCCCAAATGTTTTGATTCCAAAACACATATATGGAGGGAATAATGAGATGGTCCGATGTGGGGATCTATGGTGTCGTCTTTTGCCTGAGCCTTGGCTATTTTGCGGCGACGAGCGACAGTTCACGCTCAAAACCGGCTTCGGCACGGCCGCACGCCAGCAACGTTGCGGAAAACAGCACCAAGGCCGCACCGCAAAATGCAGCGGCAGTGGCGGACAAGGAAAAGGAGAAGGCGCCAGCAGCAAAGGCAGTAGAACCCGAACAGGCAGCCTGGGATATAGCTGATCCCGATACGCTGCCCGACAATGCCTGGGGAAAGATCGTGCGGCAGGGCCGCGATCTGATTACCGAAACCTATGCACATATCGGCCCGGAAGTGGCCGATGAGGCCAAACGCTTCGCCGGTAACAATCTGTCCTGCCAGAACTGCCATCTGGAGGCAGGAACCAAGCAGTATGGATTGCCGCTTGTTGGTGTTTACGGCGATTTTCCGCAATATCGTTCCCGCGAGGGTCAGATCGGCACCATAGAAGACCGTATCAATGGTTGCATGACCAGAAGTCTCAACGGCGAGCCGCTGCCACTCGATTCCGCAGAGATGAAGGCCATGGTCGCCTATATCAAATATGTATCGGCGGGTACGGTCGTGGGTGAAGAGACCAAGGGGCGCGGCTCAGGGAAAATGCCGGAACTGAAACGCGCGGCAGACCCGGTGCACGGTGAAAAACTCTATGCCGAAATCTGCGCCGCCTGCCATGGCGCCGACGGTCAGGGCAAGCGCACCGGCGTCGTCGGCGACGCCAAGAGCTATGAGTTTCCGCCGCTTTGGGGACCGGACAGCTTCAACGACGGCGCTGGCATGAACCGGCTTATCTCGGCTGCAAACTTCATCCACGCCAACATGCCCAATGGCGTGTCGCTGGAAGAGCCGCAACTGGAACCGGAAGATGCGTGGGATATCGCTGCCTTCTTCCAGTCAAAGCCGCGCCCGGCGAAAGCCAATCTGCAAAATGACTTCCCGAACCGGCTGGAAAAACCCGTAGACGCGAGCTACGGCCCCTATGCCGACAGCTTTCCTGCGCAAGTGCACAAGGTTGGCCCTTTCGAGGAAATCCGGGCCGAGATCAAAAAGCTCAAGACCGCGACTAACTAGAGCATGATCCCGAAAAGTGTCACCGGTTTTCGGAAAAAGATCACGCTTAAACAAAGATTTAGAGCGGGATACTGACCTGGCTTAAAGCTATCCCACTCTAAAAATAAAGAGGGCGGCTCCATTGGGGCCGCCCTGTCCGTCTTCAACCGTTGTACGGTATTACATACCGCCCGGATAGTTCGGGCTTTCACGGGTGATGGCAACGCCATGCGAATGGCTTTCGCGCAGGCCCGCATTGGAAATGCGCACGAAGGTGGCCTTCTCGCGGAATTCTTCCAGCGTCTTTGCGCCCACATAGCCCATGGAGGCGCGCAAGCCGCCTGCAAGCTGATGCAGGACCGCCGAGATCGGCCCCTTATACGCGACCTGCCCCTCAATGCCTTCCGGCACAAGTTTCAGTTCGTCGCGCACTTCCGCCTGGAAATAACGATCCGCCGAACCGCGCGCCATTGCGCCAACCGAACCCATGCCGCGATAAGCCTTGAAGGAACGGCCCTGATGCAGATAGACCTCGCCGGGGCTTTCTTCCGTGCCAGCCAGAAGCGAGCCGGCCATGGCCGCAACCGCGCCTGCGGCAAGTGCCTTTGCGAAATCGCCGGAGAACTTGATGCCGCCATCGGCAATCACCGGAATATTCTGCTTCTGCGCGGCTTCAACAGCCGACATGATGGCCGAAAGCTGCGGCACGCCCACGCCAGCCACAATGCGCGTGGTGCAGATGGAGCCGGGTCCGATGCCAACCTTGACGGCATCCGCACCAACATCGATCAGCGCCTGCGTACCGGCGGTCGTTGCCACATTGCCAGCCAGAACCGCGACATTGGGATAGGCTTTCTTGATACGCGCCACAGCGTCGAGAACACGTTGGGAATGACCATGCGCCGTGTCCACAACCAGCAGATCGACACCGGCATCAATCAGGCGTTCGGCGCGCTCAAAGCCATCCGCGCCAACGCTGGTTGCCGCAGCGGCGCGCAGACGGCCCTGCGCATCCTTGGCGGCATTCGGGTTAAGCTGTGATTTTTCAATATCCTTGACCGTGACGAGACCGACGCAACGGTCCTTATCGTCCACGACAAGCAGTTTTTCGATACGATGCGAATGAAGAAGGCGCTTGGCTTCGTCCTGATTGACGTTTTCATGAACCGTAATCAGGTTTTCACGGGTCATCAGTTCATAGATTTTCTGCTTGGGATCGGAAGCAAAACGCACGTCGCGGTTGGTCAGGATACCGACGAGACGGCCCGGCCCCTTGGTCGCATTTTCCACCACCGGAATGCCGGAAATGCCGTGTGCCTTCATCAGCGCCTGCGCATCGGCCAGCGTGGCATCGGGTCCGATAGTAACCGGGTTCACGACCATGCCGGATTCAAACTTCTTCACCTGCCGCACTTCTTCGGCCTGGCGTTCCGGCGAAAGGTTGCGGTGGATGACACCAATGCCGCCCGCCTGCGCCATGGCTATGGCCAAACGCGATTCCGTCACCGTGTCCATGGCGGCGGAGAGAAGCGGCAAATTGAGTTCGATATCTTTGGCGATACGGGTGCGCAGATCAACCTGCCCCGGCATCACTTCGGAATGGCCCGGCTGCAACAACACATCGTCGAATGTGAGAGCGAGTGCGCCGGTGGGCGATTCCACGATTTTAGCCATTGCCAATTCCTTTGAAGTAAGAAAAGCCGCCTCTCCGGAAAACGGTTCGGGAGCAGCGACGCCTCAGGGTTACTGGGTTGAATTGGCACTGGCTGGTAACACGGTTATATCCAAATGGAAAGCCTTTTGGATATAAGATTCAGTTGCGAATAACGATTTGCATGGTAAAGCACACACAGCCAAAAGAGGGCCAAGTGCGCAAGTCATATAAACGCGTTCCGGTTATTCGCCGCTCACATGCCATGTGGATGTCGCCCCGTGTGTGGAAACCACGGCTCGTCTTCTGGTGTGGCGCGCTTGCCATCGGCATTATCAGTGTCGGCTTTGCCGAGGCCGCCGACATAGCACAGGACTGGTTCCACTCACTGACAAGTGGCAGCCCCTTGCGCGCATGGCTTCCCCTTCTCATCACGCCGCTCGGCTTTATGTTCTGCTCGTGGGTCGCCCTGGTCTGGTTTCCCAATTCAGGCGGCAGCGGCATTCCACAGGCCATCGCGGCACGGCATTTGAACGATCATGAAGATCGCTCTCTTTTGCTCTCCATCCGCGTCGCCACCGGCAAGATCGTGCTCACCATCATCGGCCTTTTCTGCGGCGCCTCCATCGGGCGCGAAGGCCCGACGGTGCAGATCGGCGCTTCGATCATGCTACAGGCAGCGCGTTTCGGCGGGATGGAAAAAGCGCGCGGCCTCATTCTGGCAGGCTCGGCTGCGGGCATCGCGGCAGCATTCAACACCCCGCTTGCCGGTATCGTCTTCGCCATTGAGGAAATGGGGCGCGCCTATGCCGCGCGCACCAATGGCCTCGTACTTTCGGCCGTCATTCTGGCTGGCCTCGCTTCCCTCGGCCTTGTCGGAAATTACAATTATTTCGGCTTCACGACAGTCACGGCGTCCACCGGCAAGGATTGGATCCTGACCATAGCCTGCGGCATTTTTGGCGGGGCATTCGGTGCAGCATTCAGCGCGCTGGCGCTCAATATGGGGCGGCGCGTGCGGCGGCGTGTCCAAAAAGCGCCTCTGCGCAACATGGTGATTTTTGCCGGAATTTGCGGCCTGCTTGTTGCGCTGATCGGTATTGCCTCCGGCGGCATGACTTTCGGCGCAGGCTATGATCAGGCACGCAGCGCCGTTGAAGGCGCCACCCTGCCGCCATTCTATTTCGTGGAAAAATTCACGGTGGGTTTGCTCTCCATGATTTCGGGTATTCCCGGCGGCATTTTCGCGCCGTCGCTTTCCGTTGGCGCGGGCCTTGGCAGCACGATAGGCCTGCTGCTGGGAACAAGCGCCAGCCTTGCCGCGGTTCTGGGCATGGCAGGCTATTTTGCCGGTGCCGTGCAGGCGCCGATGACGGCCTTTGTCATCATTCTGGAAATGACCGGCAATCATAGCAATGTCATTCCGCTGATGTGCGCTTCCATGCTCGGCTATGGCACGGCGCGGCTCATCTCGCACGAGCCGCTTTATCATGCGCTATCGCGTATTTTTGTTGCGGACATATTGCGCCAGCGCCGCGCACGGGAGAAAACAATACAGCCGGAATTGACGTGAGTTTGATCGGGGGAGGATCGTTCATGGACCGCAGAACATTTGCCAAGTCGCTTGCGGGGCTGGGAGCCATGCCCTTCGCCGTCAATACCGCATCGGCCGGGGCCGCGAAGGAAGGAAAAACCATGCTGGAACTGATGGGCGGAAGCATTACGGATGTGCCGGGGATCAAGCTCGGCCATCATACGCTGACAAGGCGCCCAACCGGCTGTAGCGTCCTGCTTTGTGAAGAAGGTGCGACCGCTGGCGTCGATGTGCGCGGCTCGGCCCCCGGCACACGCGAGACCGATCTGCTCGACCCGATTAATTTCGTGCAGAAAGTGCAGGCCATCCTGCTTTCCGGCGGCAGCGCCTATGGCCTTGCTGCGGCTACCGGCGTGATGCGCTATCTGGAGGAAAACAATCTGGGCTTCGAGATCGGCAAGGGCGTTGTTCCCATCGTGCCCGCCGCCATCCTGATGGACCTCGGCGTCGGTGATTTTTCGGTGCGCCCCGATGAGGAGGCGGGATATCTCGCCTGCAAGGCCGCCACGGCGGCACCATCTGGCGAAGGCAATATAGGCGCGGGCGCAGGCGCCACCGTCGGCAAGATGTTCGGCATGGATTACGCCATGAAGGGCGGGCTCGGCACAGCAAGCTATAAAGTGCCGGGAACTGAAATCGTCGTAGGCGCTATTGTCGCCGTCAATGCGGTGGGCGATGTCCGTGCTCCGAATTCGCACCGGATTCTTGCAGGCGCGCGGACCGAAGACGGCAAAGGGTTCCGCAATACCATGGCCGCCATCATGCAGGGGCATGGTGTCGTGAAATCCGGCGGGGCCAACACCACCATCGGCGCCATCGCCACCAATGCCCCTTTCGGCAAGGCGGAATTGAAAAAAATCGCTGGCATGGCGCATGACGGCTTTGCCCGCACCATCAACCCGGTCCACACAATGTGGGACGGCGATACGATCTTTGCGCTTTCCACCGGCAAGGCGAAGGATGGGCAAGCTGATGTAACCGCAATCGGGGCAATTGCCGCAAGCGTTATGGCCGACGCGGTGGCCCGCGCCGTCGTCCAGGCAGAAAGCCTTCCCCATCTCAATCTGCCCGCCCACCGGGATTACATGATTGCGGAAAGCACTCGATAACCACGCGCCCAGCCGACGATTGAACTGGCCTGCAATATAAGCGATATAAGAAGCTGAATTTGCAGTATTTTCAATTTTGCGAAGCGCAATTTCCAGGCAGATACAGGTTCGATGGCAGCATGAGCAGCAATTCCCTCAAATTTGGCACGAGCGGCCTTCGCGGGCTGGCGGTAGAACTGAACGGCCTGCCCGCCTATGCCTATACGATGGCCTTTGTGCAGATGCTTGCTGCAAAAGGGCAGTTGCAGAAGGGCGACAAGGTGTTTGTCGGCAGGGATTTGCGCCCCTCCAGCCCTGATATTGCAGCCCTTGCCATGGGTGCCATCGAAGATGCCGGCTTCACACCGGTCAATTGCGGCGTCCTGCCCACGCCTGCGCTGAGCTATTATGCGATGGGCGCGAAAGCACCCAGCATCATGGTCACGGGAAGCCATATTCCAGATGATCGCAACGGGCTGAAATTCTATCGCCGCGACGGTGAAATCGACAAGGATGATGAGGCGGCAATCAGTGCAGCCTATCGCAAGCTGCCTGCCATTCTCGCTGCCCGCAAACATGTCGGCTCCACCGAAACCGATGCGGCCTTGCAGGCTTATGCCGATCGCTATGCAGGTTTTCTTGGGAAAGGGAGCCTGAATGGCCTGCGGGTCGGCGTTTATCAACATTCTTCCGTGGCGCGCGATCTTCTGATGTACCTGCTCACGACACTCGGCGTGGAACCCGTGGCGCTCGGACGATCCGATATATTCGTGCCGGTCGATACCGAGGCATTGCGCCCCGAAGACATTGCGCTGCTTGCCCAATGGGGCAAAAGCGACAGGCTTGATGCCATCGTCTCCACCGACGGAGACGCGGATCGCCCGCTGATTGCCGATGAGCATGGACAATTCGTTCGCGGCGATCTTGCTGGCGCCATCACCGCCACATGGGTGGGGGCGGATACGCTCGTCACGCCAGTCACCTCCAACACCGCATTGGAAAGCCGCTTTCCCAAGGTTTTGAGAACGCGCGTCGGTTCGCCTTATGTCATCGCAAGCATGGCACAGGTATCCACGGGCAATTCCGGCCCGGTCATCGGGTTTGAGGCCAATGGCGGCGTTCTGCTTGGCAGCACGGTCGAGAGGAATGGACGAAGCCTGACGGCCCTGCCGACGCGCGACGCCTTGTTGCCCATTCTGGCTTGCCTTGCCACGGTTCACGAAAAGAAAACGCCGCTTTCAACAATCGCCCGGTCCTATGGCTTCCGCGTCGCGCTTAGCGACCGGCTGCAAAACATTCCGCAGGAGGCGAGCACCGCCTTCCTCGCGCTCTTGGAGGATGCGGATAAACGCGCCTCGCTCTTTCCTGCTGGCGACGCAATCGTGCGGGTGGAAACCATCGACGGCGTGAAGCTTTTCTTTCAATCAGGCAATGCGGTTCATTATCGGGCATCGGGCAATGCGCCGGAACTGCGCTGCTATGTGGAATCTTCGGATGACACACAAGCCGCCAAGCTTCAGGCGCTTGGCTTGGAAATCGCACGCAAAGCACTAAAGGATGCGACGAGGCCATGAGTTTCATACCGGTAATTATCAGCGGGGGATCGGGTTCAAGGCTTTGGCCGCTTTCGCGGGATGCACATCCAAAACCCTTTATCAAACTGCCGGATGGCGAAACACTCATCGGCAAGACCTATGCGCGCGCTTCGCGCCTTGTAAACGCCGAACAGATCCTTACGGTTACGAACCGCGATTTTCTTTTCCTGACGCTCGACGCTTATGCGGCGGCAGGTGCCGCGCAGATGGAAAACACTTTCCTTCTGGAGCCGCTTGGCCGCGACACCGCGCCCGCAGTGGCGCTTGCCGCCCTTCATGCCGCTGAAGCCTATGGGCCGGATGCCACGCTTCTGGTCATGCCGGCCGATCACCTGATCGAGGATGAACAAGCCTTCGCGGAAGCGGTTGCGAAAGCGCGCGCGCTTGCCGAGGCAGGGCGCATCGTCACCTTCGGCATTGTGCCGGATCGGCCCGAGACCGGCTTCGGCTATATCGAAGTGCAAGGTACGGATGTTCAGCGATTTGTCGAAAAGCCGGATGAGGCCACCGCCCAGACCTATGTGGAAAGCGGACGCTATTTCTGGAATTCCGGCATGTTCTGCTTCAAGGCATTGAGCATGATCGACGCCATGCAGCGTTACGCACCGCAGGTACTGGCAGGCGCTAGGGCTGCCCTCGCCCAGGCCCGGCGTGGCAATAACGGCGAGACCAAAACCCTTGAAATCGCCAGGGACGAGTTTGCCGCAACGCCTGCCATTTCCATCGACTACGCAGTCATGGAAAAGGCGGACAATATGGCCTGCGTGCCCGTTTCCTGCGGCTGGTCGGATATCGGCTCATGGGCGGCGATGGCCGATCTCGTGACACCCGATGAAAACGGCAATCGCCTGCGCGGAGAAACTGTTCTGGAAGATACGACCAACAGTTTCGTCCTTTCTGAAACCCGTCTGGTGAGCCTTGTCGGTGTGCATGATCTTCTCGTGGTTGACACGCCGGACGCCCTTCTCGTCGCTCATCGCGACAAAGCGCAGGAAGTACGCAGCGTTTTCAACAAATTGCGCAAGCAAGGTCATGAAGCTGCAAAGCTGCACCGCACAGCCCATCGCCCATGGGGCACCTATACCGTGCTGGAAGAGGGCGACGGCTTCAAGATCAAACGGATCGAGGTAAAGCCAGGGCGGCGCCTCAGCCTTCAGGCCCATCACCACCGCTCCGAACACTGGATCGTGGTGTCCGGCACGGCAAAGGTGACGAATGGCGACCGGGAAATCCTGCTCACCACCAATCAGTCAACCTATATTCCCTGCGGTTTCCGCCACCGGTTGGAAAATCCCGGTATTTTGCCCCTCGTCCTGATCGAGGTGCAGAGCGGCGAATATCTCGGTGAAGACGACATCGTGCGCTATGACGATGTTTACGGACGCGTTTGAAACATATTCAGCCAAATGCGAACCGGCTTTGGCATTCGGCCTATTGGGATTAAAACGCTCTATCTCTTTGTTTTTTCGCGCGTCTTAACCCAAAACCGCTTCGTACTTTTGGGGACAGCTTTAGGCTGATCGCGCCTCTGGCGATGTGGCGAGTATGATCTGCCGGATTGCCTGGGAATAAGGTGGCTTCGTCCGCAGCGATGACCGGCAACATATCTTGTATTTCCGGCCGGAGGGAATGACCGCCGGATAAAGCTGCACCAATTC
This sequence comes from Brucella melitensis bv. 1 str. 16M, assembly GCF_000007125.1. NCBI lineage: Bacteria > Pseudomonadati > Pseudomonadota > Alphaproteobacteria > Hyphomicrobiales > Brucellaceae > Brucella > Brucella melitensis. The sequence goes on from NC_003318.1 coordinate 944,113, forward strand.
ACCCGATTGCAGCCCGGCTCTTGCCAGAAAGTCGGGTACCAGCGCCACGCCAAGCCCTCGATTGGCCATTTCCAGCGCCAGAATGAAATGGGAAGTGCGCAGGATCAGCCGGTTTTCAACCGGCAGTTCGGTTTCAGGCAATTCCTGCTTATAGAGCAGCCAGCGACATTCGCCTGTCAGCTCCAGGGCTTCATTCTTGATAAACGGTACCGATCTTGTCTTCAGTTCCTCATCCCGGCAGGCAGGCGTGCAGACAGCGACCAGTTGCTCGGTAAACAGATCTGTCGCCCAGTATCCGTGAGGAATATCATCGGAAGTAACAAAAATATCCGCAACGACCGACGCAAGCTGCGGATCATTGGCAACATGCGCATATCAATCTCATATCCGCCTTCCTGCGCGATTGTATCCGCTACCAGATCGATCAGAAAACCCTGACAAAAACTGCTGCACGCAGCAATGCGCACACGATCATTCTGAACACTGCGCCCCTCCACCATCGCCAGTTGCACATGGCGAAAAGCATCCTGCAAGTGCCTTGCAAACTGCAAGCCGCGTTCCGTCAGAACAATATTCCGCCCTTCCCGCTCAATCAGGTTATAACCCAGATCTTCGGTAAGAATCCGCAACTGATGACTGACCGCGCTAGATGTAATACCTAGCTCTTCTGCAGCTTTTAGAACGGAAAGATGCCTGGATACGGCTTCAAAAGCCTGCAGAGCTCTCAGGTTAAATCTCAAATGGAGGCGCCCTTCAAGAGTGAATATAGGTGGTGTAATGGGTTAAACCGAGAAATGAGCTTTTATCTCAACCGAAAAAACAGTTCATTTCAGCTTAGATCAAACCGGCCATATTGCTATGGATTTACGTTTTCATTGCCAGACAGTTTCCACTTCTGCTGATGATCCGCCAAGGTATTATTCAGAGTACAGCTTACGGCAGTTTGCGCAACACGCCATAGACACGAATTGTCTCACCGAACAATTTTCTTGCCCAAAATGGCGCATCCCGACACTCTTGACGGTCCGGCATTGCTCATATTGAGTATCGCCAAAACCAGAATGGGCGCATACCCTGTTTACCCGCCCTATCGTTTAGGCAACACTGTAAACGGAGAAGTGCGCGTGTGTCACCGCGCACCGCTTGGCGCGTCCGATCAATTAATTGTGCGCCGAATCGCAGGGTACGATTGCAACACGCCGCAGCATCGTTGGAGCATAATCCGACCGGGGTGAAATGGGGACAAGCAAGATTATGCTTCAAATAGAAGGTTTTAGAGCGCCAACCTCATCCAGTCAGATCGAAACGATCTCGAAAATTCCCAGCCCGCAGACCAAAATTTAGAGCCTGAGTTGAAAAACACCATTCGCAGCAAGGCACGGCAAATTGTGGGGCAACATCTCCCAAACAAGGTATTCTTTGCGACAACGCAAAAGCGTATAATGGATGGAAGCACTGTGCCGGCTTCCAACTTTCCAGACCGGGCTTGGGCGCGAATGGGTACAATCAAAAGTGCAGGACAATCATAAATGAAGCGCCATCACTGGCTTATCGCCACCTTTGCCTGCATAGTTTTCGCGATCATCGCCCCTGCCCTGGCGGCAATTTATACATCCTCGGTCGTGGCAGCCCATAGGGAACAGATCCAGCTTACGCTGTTTGCCACATATGCCATTGAGCGCACCGACACGACGTTCAGTGGCGTGTCGCAGGCCCTCATGCAAACACAAATGCTGACTGATAAGCCATGTTCCAAGGAACACATGGACGATCTCAAGCGCATAGCTATAGAAACCCGCCCCATCACCGAAATCGGCTATTTTGACGACGGCCTGCTGAAATGCACAAGTTGGGGCATGGCGGGAATGCGGGTAGCTGCCGGTACACCGGCTTTTACCACACGCAATGGCGTCAAAGTCGTCCTGAACATGACGGCATCGATCCCCACCACAGCCAACATGCTCGGACTTCAGCGCGGGGCTTACTGTATCCTGATTGATCCGAAATGGTTCGTCGATGAAATCGTGCCCAAGGGCGTTCAGATCGCTGTCGCATCGCCTGACGGTACGGTGGTTGCCGCACTGAATCATCCGGATCCGGCTGTGATCCGCCAGTTTCTCAAGCCGTCCGACACAAAACCGCCTTCGCGTTATCTCGGGGCCGTTGTCCGGGGTTCCGACTGGACGGCGATCGCCATCACCCCCCGCGCCTCGATCTGGACATCCATGCAGGAAGAGCTTTTGGTATTCCTGCCGATTGCTGGCGTCATATCGACGGGAATGGTCATCCTCACCATCTGGCTCTCCCGGCGCCGCCTGTCGCTTCGCGGCGAACTGGCAATCGCTATCCGCCGCCGGGAATTCACTGTTGTCTACCAGCCTCTCATTGAGCTGAAGACCGGCATATGTGTGGGCGCGGAGGCACTCGTCCGCTGGCGGCGGCCGGATGGAGCGATGGTAATGCCCGATCTATTCATTCCCATTGCCGAGAATAGCAAGATGATATCCCAGATCACGGAGCAGGTTGTCGCAAACACCGTGCGCGATCTGGGAGACGTTCTGGCCGCGGATGAAGCATTGCATGTCGCCATCAATATGGCCGCCGACGACCTTGCCCAGGGCCGCATATTAACTGTCGTGCAGCGCGCAATTCGCGGAACGGGCATTCGCACCGAACAAATCTGGCTGGAAGCCACCGAGCGCGGCTTCATGGATCCCAAGAGCACCCGCACGATCATAGAAAAGGCGCGGGAGCTTGGCCATTCCATCGCCATTGATGATTTTGGAACCGGCTATTCCAGCCTGCACTATTTGCAGGAGTTGCCGGTGGATACCCTCAAGATCGATAAATCCTTCATCAGCACTCTGGGAACGGATTCCGCCACCAGCCCAATCGCAGCGCATATTATTGCAATGGCGAAATCACTCGATCTCATCATCGTCGCCGAGGGCATCGAGCGGCAAGAACAGGCCGATTATCTGATAGCGCATGGCGTGCAATTTGGGCAGGGCTGGCTCTATTCCCCACCGCTTCCCGCACAGGAATTCATCGAATTCTATAAGGCACAAAAAGCGACCAAAGGCGCTGGGCCTGCCATCATCAGGAAAAAAAAGCACGCATAAATCCAGCCGCCCGGAAAACAGGAAAGCCTGCAAGCAGGCTTTCTTATGTTATAAAATAACCTCGACTTTATCGGGCCTATATCAGTTTGAAAAAACGGACGAGCGCCCAGAAGGTAACGGCGAGTGCCAGAATAATCAGCCCGATGCTTTTTTGCCTGATCGCCCCCGCAACAGCAAGAATAATAAGGCATAACAGCGCCACCACATCAATGAATGCCGCGTAATCATTTAAAAACTGCATTATTTGCTCCTCCTGCCAATATGCCTTGTAATTCTTCATTCGCGCAAAAATCACATTCGCGCCACTTGCTTCCCACGGATGCTGCAAAACCAGTCGATATTCTCACCATCTGCGAGACACCGTTATTCTTTGCAGTTTAATGAGATATTTCTTATGGGGCAATCAGAGCCTTCCAGTAAAAGTGCAAAGCACCTACGCGGGAAAACCCAGCCGTTGGACTGATTTGCGATCCCGCTTCGATACGTTAGAAAATGCGATAAAACAAAGACTTAGAGCGGTTCCGACGATTCTGTTTTAACAAGGACCACTCTACCATGGCAGGATAAACTTCATCTCTTTATGATTTTTTCAAGATGACAAGCTTATCGCACCGCAAGCCATAGTAAATATAACGGATAACCAAGCTCAGGCCGAATGCATTTTCGACCCCTTGCATACAGCCAAACGAATGCCCCCCCTTTGAACACCGAAGTTCAAGGCCAAGGCGCGCAATCCGTCACATGCCCATCGCCTATCCATTCATGGAATAGCGGCTCCGGAGACAAAGCCCCGGAGCCGCCCGCTGCCTCGGGAGGGAGAGATAGGCAGCGGCGAAGGATCAGAAAACTTTCTTGAGTTCTGCTTCAGCCTTTTTCCAGAACGATGCTTTCGGCTCCTGCTTGCAGGCTTCGATGATGGCAGGGGTTACGGTTTCGATACCATCAACGTCGATGACGGCATCTTCTTCTTTGCCCTTCTTGTTAAAGCCTACGACCCAACCCACGACCGTCGGCTTGAAGCTTTCTTCCAGCCCGTTGAAGTCTTCGCAGGTGAGTTCACTCACCTTCTTCTTTGCCATATCAGTCTTATGGGTCTTGGCGCTCTCTGCCATTGCACCACCCGACAAAGCAAGAATGGCAACGGCTGCAAGAGCAGTATTCTTATTGAAGAGAGCCTTAATCATTTCCTTCTCCTTCGCTTAGATATAGTAACACGTCTCATTTCTATATTATCCTACAAGGATTGTCCATGACAATCCTCTAATATACATAGTTTTTATATAATCACTTCAAGTTTCACTATGTATATTAATATCATCCCGAGACCTTCCTCAGGATGACACTTTCCCTCTGGTGGTATAAAGATTATGGCCAAGTGAATCTGCCACTGCGGCAACAGCAGCCATTGCTTTCACACTATTTCCGGCTGGATCAAGCGGCGGTGAAAACGCGGCAATTGCCAGCTCACCCGGCACTACCGCCATGATGCCACCACCGACACCGCTTTTACCGGGTAGGCCGACCGTATAAGCCCAATCGCCTAAAGCCGTATAAAGGCCTTCCATGGTCATTTCGGCCAGAATTGGGGCAACATTGCCTGCCGAAACCATGCGCTTCCCGCTGATCGGATTAACACCGCCGGCGGCAAGGGTTGCCCCCATCGTGGCAAGGTCGGTCGCGGTTACAAGCGTTGAACATTGGCGCGTATAAATATCCACGGCCTCCATCGGATCGCTGTAGCAAGTACCGGCACTGTAAAGCAGCCAGGCAATGGCGCGGTTGTGAAAATTGGTCGTCTGTTCGACTGGTTGACCTCGTTGCTAAGCTTGAGCCGGCGGCCCGCAAAACCGCACTGGCATTCCAGAATATTGTTCCAGCGGGCATCCGCCGTATCGCCGGGAACAAGGCTTGCAGTTGCAATTGCGCCTGCATTGACCAGCGGCGAAAGCGACTTGCCGTTATGGAGTTCGAGCGCGATTACAGAATTGAACGGCAGCCCGGTCGGGTCAGCACCGACCTTTTCCCGCACACTATCGGGACCAATCTCCTCCATAACCAGGGCAAGGGTGAAAACCTTGGAAATCGACTCGATAGCGAAGGCGATATCGGCATCGCCGGTTTTAAAAGTCTGGCCGTCCGCCGTCACCACGGCCAGACCGAACAGGTCGGACGGAACCGACGCCAGGAATGGAATATAGTCGGCATTCTTGCCGCCGGTTGCAGAAAGGCCTGCTGCGCGTCCCTTCTCAAGAGCGGCTTTGATCGCATCTGATGAGCTTGACATTAAGATGTCTCCATAGCTTTTGCAGGACGGGCTTTTCAGCCTGCGGCTTGCTGGGAACCCGGCATCCGGCCTTCCTTTTCCCAGTTGAACGGCTCAAAATCGGCCGACCCTTCCGGCGTTTTCCAGTGCGGCTTGCGAATTGCGTAGGTAATCAATGGGATAGCGACGAAAATCACATTGCCTGCAATCAGCATCCAGATATAGGCGCTGGGGCTGCCGACAGCGATTTGTGACGGCGGCACGAAGCTGAGAACAAAGGCTATGAGCGAACCGACAAGTCCCACACCGGCAAAGAGCCACATACCGAAGGCACCGAATGGAACCCGGTATGGACGCGGCGTGTTCGGCTCGCTGTAGCGCAGATGAATGGCAGCCGCGAACATCAGCAGATACATGATCAGATAAAGCGTCACAGTAAGCTGGCTCAGTATCTGATAGGCCGCCTGAACGGATGGCAGCACCACAAACATGATGGCCAGAAATGTGACGATCAGGCCCTGCACGATGAGAATATGGCTCGGCGCGCCCTTTGCATTCACCTTCTGGAAGAAAGGCGGCAGATAGCCCGCCCGGCCAACCACCGACAAAGCAGACGACGGACCGGCAACCCAGACGGTCACACCGCCCAGCACACCGAAAGCCAGAGCGATCGCCATGACGGGAGAAAGCCAGTCAATACCGAAAAGCTTGAAAAAGGAGTCGTAGGTGATCAGCAGGCTCTGGACCAGATTGATCTGCGATGCGGGAATGATGAAGGCGATGGCCAGCGTTCCCAACACGAAGATTGCAACGGTGACAAGCGAAGAGATCAGGATGGCCAGCGGATAATTTCTGGCCGGATTATCGATTTCACGCACATGGATAGCGTTCATTTCCATGCCCGCATAGAACAGGAAAATACCGGCCGCCAGAACCAGATTGTTGAAATTGGTGAAATCCGGGATCAGATCGCGCCATGCAAGCTGCACTTCGATATAGTTGCCCGAAAAATAATAGGTAAAGCCCAGAACGATGAGGATTGCCGCCGGAATGATGGTTCCGATCATGCCGCCCCACTTTGCAATACGCGCAGCGGATTTCAATCTGTGCAGGCTCACCCATGTCGCGGCCCAATAGACCACGAGCACGATGCCAATCGTATAGAGCTTGTTTGCGGCAAGCGCCTCATCCCATCTTTGCCCCGGCCCGGCGAAGGCAATTGCGACCGCACCGAAGGTCAGAACCGTCGGGAACCAGATGGTGGATTCCACCCAGACAAGGAAGATCGCGAGAAAGCCCCATCTTGGGCCGAAGGCTTCACCCACCCAGCGGAACACGCCGCCTTTTTGCGGCCAGCCGGTCGCAAGCTCGGCCGCGACAATCGATACGGGAATAAGAAAGAAAACGGCTGCAAAGATATAATAAAAAACCGAAGTCAGGCCGTAAGTTGCTTCCGACGGTAGCCCGCGCAAGCTGACCACAGCCGTCACATTCATGATGGCAAGCGTAAGCACACTAAGCTTCGCCATTCTGGCGGGTGTTACAGCGGCAGGCTTGCCTGCTGCTGGTGATGCGGTTGGTGTTGTCATTATATTCACCTGAAAAAATACAACTGAAATCAAGCAGGCGGCATGGTCGCTCCCGCGACCAGACGCCGATCATTATGTGTGGTGAAAGCCGGTTCCCATCGACGGGGTAATCTTCGGTGAAGGATGCGATTTGAAGAACTCGATCCCAGCCTTGAAATCCCGAATGAAGAGTGCAGCCAGATCCATCTCGAAACCGCGGCGGCACATGACGCGCATGACAGTGATATCCGACGCCTTGCCCGAAAGAGCGAAAGCGGGAACCTGCCATCCGGTCAGACGCAGCCGTTCCGACAGATCATAGAGCGAATAACCGGGGTCTTCGCCTTCACGGATGCGGAAACAGACGGCGGGAATGCCGCCTTTCTCCTCGCCCGCGCAGATGAATTCATAAGGCCCAAGCGGCTCGATCTCCCTGGCTATATATTGCGCCACGCGGTAGGCCGCCTGCTGCACCTTGGTGTAGCCTTCGCGGCCAAGACGCATGAATTCGTAATATTGTGAAATGACCTGACCGGCAGGCCGCGAGAAATTGATTGCGAAAGTGCCAACCTGTCCACCGAGATAATCCACATTGAAGATCAGCTCTTCCGGCAGGGCCTCTTTGTCGCGCCAGACAACCCAGCCACAGCCAAGCGGTGCGAGACCGTATTTATGGCCTGACGCGCTGATCGACTTCACGCGCGGCAGGCGGAAATCCCACGGAATATCGGGCGCGCAAAATGGTGCCAGAAAGCCGCCGCTTGCCGCATCGACATGGATATCGATATCAAGACCCTTGGTCTTTTGCAGCTTGTCCAGCGCATCCTGCAACGGTTCGGGAAATTCATAATTGCCGGTATAGGTCACGCCGAAAGTGGGCACGACGCCGATGGTATTTTCATCAACGGCTTCAAGCATTTGTTCTGGTCCCATGAACAGGCGGCCAGGCTCCATCGGAATTTCCCGGATCTCGACATCCCAGTACCGGGCGAATTTGTGCCAACACACCTACACCGGGCCACAAACGAAATTGGGCTTGTCCGTCGGCTTGCCCATTTCCTGCATCTTCTTGCGCCAGCGCCATTTCATGGCCATACCACCAAGCATACAGGCCTCGCTGGACCCGATCGTATTGGTGCCTGTGGCATTATCGGCGAATTTGGGTGCATTCCAGAGGTCCGCGACCATGTTGACACAGCGCAGATCAATGGCCGCCGACTGGGGATATTCCTCCTTGTCGATCCAGTTCTTGTTGATCGAAAGGTCCATCAGCTTGTGGACGTAATCATCATCCCATGTCTGACAGAAGGTCGCCAGATTCTGACGGGCATTACCATCGAGAAACAGTTCGTCATGAATAATCTGGTAAACAGCGTTCGCCTGCATTTCCTTTTCGCGAAAACCACGCGAAGCAGCAATTTCCTGTAAAGCCTCGGTGCCAAAAACAGAGGCAATCAAATCCCGCGCCGGATAGTTTGAACCAGTCATTATTACCTCCAGGGTAATTTTCAATACTGTTTGCCATAAACGACCACCCCCGCAACTCCATGGAAACAGAGGCAGGCAGCATCCATTAATCTTCGATACGTAACTGACGCTATAATATTATCTATATGGCAACGGCACTCGACCCAAGTTCAGGGCGGGTGCCGTTGCTTTCACGGGAACTAAAATGTGAAAGTCTCAATTTGGTTCCAACGATAAATGCAGTTGACTGCCCAAATTGGGTCTTTTTTTCACAACTGTTGTTTTCGCGCTCAGGCCACTCTTCGGGAAAGCGCAATATCCACACCCTATAAATACAGAAGAATTCTCCAGGCAATATTCGATCAGCCCCGACAGATTAAGCCCAAAATGGGCACTGACTTTGTTTACCGCACGGAATTTCTTACTGAGGATAAGCGTCCCGGCGTGATATTAGCGCAATAAGCTCGGCATTGTTCGTGCCGGATTTATGTTGGAGCCTGAATCAAAAAGCAGCAGGCCGTGGTGAAAATGGGGTTTTCAGGGGAATGTCAAACGCCAAGCTATGGAGCACCCACATCCATACCGCTTTGCGCCGTTTCTCCCCTTATAAAATTTCTCCAACAAACAGTTTTGCCATTTCATGAGGGCGCCCTAAATCTCCCTCCATCGAGAAGGCGCAACATTATTTCTTCTCCAACCAAGCTTTAAGGAACGGTCTATGAATGATCTGGTTTTCATCGCTTTTCCCGACGAACAAAAGGCAGAAGAGGTACGCCAGCGGGTTCTGGAACTTCAGCGTGAATATCTTATCGAACTGGGCGATGCTGTTGTCGTGGTCAAGGATAGCGATGGCCGTGTGAAGCTCAACCAGCTTGTCAATTCGACCGCTGCCGGTGCTGTTTCCGGCGCTCTCTGGGGAACGCTTATCGGCTTTATTTTCTTCATGCCCCTGGTTGGCACTGCGCTCGGCGCGGCAACCGGCGCTATCGGCGGCAAGCTGACGGATGTCGGCATCGATGATAATTTCATGAAGGATGCCGCCAGCGTTCTACAGCCGGGCAGCGCGGGCCTGTTCCTGCTGATCCGCAAGATGACGACCGACAAGGTTCTGGCCGATCTCAAGGGTATCGGCGGCACGGTTGTCCGCACGTCGCTGGACGAAAAGGCTGAAAACGCCTTGCGCAAGGCCATTGCCGAACATGTTGTGTCCAGCGCCACGCAAACGGCACCCACGGGTACTTCCGGCGCATAATTTCAAATGGGCGCGGCAATTATTCGCCGCGCCCAAAGTGCACGAAATATCAAGTGGTTCCGGCATTTTCATCGGAACTTTACGTAACCGGCAGCCCTGCAAAAATCGCACGGCGCTTAGCTGGGCCTGAGCGAAATATAACCCGGCCTGTTGACGAACGGGTCGATATGCATGGAGTGCTGACGATGGTTGCCTTTTGGACGTGCCGAAACGCTTGGTTCCAACACCTTCCTTTTGCGAAGCGCGGCGACGAAAATGCGCCATCTGGACCACGCCGGCTGCGCCCCTGGTTCCTCGTTCTGGCTCTGGGGCTTGCAGCGTGCAGCGAAGACAAGTCAGCTCCGCAGCAAGCCGCTCCCCTGCCCCCGATACCTGTCGGCGTCATCAAGATAACAGAGCGCCCCACCCATCCCCAGCTCTCCTTCGTCGGACGTGTCGAGGCAACCGATAGCGTCGATCTGATAGCCCGCGTCGATGGCTTTCTCGACAAGCGCACCTTCACCGAAGGTCAGGCCGTAAAGACCGGGGATTTGCTGTTTGTCCTGCAAAAGGATGCGCTTCAGGCGGCGCAGGCCAATCTTGCAAAAGCGCAGGCCGATGCCGACAACCTGAAACTCCAGACCGAGCGCGCCCGCTCGCTCTACAAGCAGAAGACCGTTTCGCAAGCCATGCTTGATGATCGTGTGGCAGCGGAAAAGCAGGCTTTGGCCGTCGTGCAGCAGGCGCAGGCTTCGCTGGAACGGGCGCAAATCAATCTCGGCTATACCGATATACGCGCGCCTTTTTCCGGACGCATCGGCATGGCCAATTTCAGCGTCGGCGCCCTTGTCGGGCCGTCCTCAGGCCCTCTGGCAACGATCGTCAGCCAGGACCCGATTTACGTCACCTTCCCCGTCAGCGACAAGACCATTCTCGATTTAACCGAAGGCGGGAGAACGGCCACAGACCGCAGCAATGTAGCCGTCAGCCTGACGCTCTCCAACGGCATGACATATCCGCAAACGGGGGCCATCGACTTTACCGGGATCAAGATTAATCCCAATACCGATACGCTGATGGTCCGGGCACAGTTTCCCAATCCGAACAATGTCCTGATCGACGGGCAGTATGTTCAGGTAACGGCGACGAGCAAACACCCCGTTGAAGCCCTGCTCGTCCCGCAAAAGGCAATCATGACCGACCAGAGCGGCAATTACGTTCTGGCCGTCGGTGAAGATAACAAGGTCATCCAGCGCCAGATCACGCAAGGTTCGACCTTTGGCAGCAATGTTGTGGTCAAGTCCGGCCTCGCGGTGGGCGATCAGGTCGTGGTCGATGGCCTCCAGCGCATCCGGCCCGGCCAGAAGGTCGATCCGCAGATCGTCGATGCAACCACGCCCGCCCAGAAAGCCATGTCGGTGGGGAATTGATCCATGCTGTCATCCGTCTTCATTAACAGGCCGCGCCTTGCCATTGTGATCGCTATCGTCATCACGCTGGCAGGGCTGATCGCGGTCACACGCATTCCCGTCGCGCAATTTCCCGATATTGTTCCGCCACAGGTCTCCGTCACCGCCACCTATCCGGGCGCGAGCGCCGAAACCGTCGAAGCCGCCATCGCCCAGCCGATCGAGGCGCAGGTGAACGGCGTCAATGACATGATCTATATGAGCTCGACCAGCGGCAATAACGGCACCTATACGCTCACCGTCACCTTCAAGGTCGGCAGCGACCCCAACCTCAACACCGTGAATGTCCAGAACCGCGTGCGGCTTGCCGAAGCGAACCTGCCGCAGGAAGTGACGCGGCTTGGCGTTACCGTGAAGAAGCAGTCCTCGTCATTCCTGCAAATTATCACGCTTTTTTCGCCAGACAGCCGCTATGACGAACTGTTTCTCAACAATTACGGCGTCATCAATGTGGTGGACCGGCTGGCGCGCGTTCCAGGTGTGGGACAGGCGCAGTCCTTCGGCACCTTCAACTACAGTATGCGCATCTGGTTCAACACGGATGCGCTGACGAGCCTCAACCTGACGCCGAACGACATCGTCAACGCCATCAGCAGCCAGAATGTGCAGGCAGCGGTCGGGCGGCTTGGCGCGCCGCCGATGACCGACCAGCAGCAGATCCAGCTCACCTTGACGACGCAGGGGCGTCTCACCGGCGCCAAGCAATTCGAGAACATCATCATCCGCGCCAACCCGGACGGTTCGTCCGTGCGGCTGAAGGATGTCGCGCGCGTCGAACTTGCCGCGCAGTCCTATGACACGATAGGCCGGCTAAACGGCAAGCCCGCATCGGTCATTGCCGTCTATCAGGCCCCCGGCTCCAATGCGGTGGCGGCAGCCGAAGGCGTGCGCAACGTCATGGAACAGCTGAAACAGAGCTTTCCGGCGGGCCTTGATTACAAGATCACCTATGGTACGACCGTTTTCGTTTCTTCCACCATCCATGAAGTCATCAAGACACTTCTGGAAAGCCTTTGTGCTGGTCGTGGTGGTGGTGTTTATCTTCCTCGGCAATTTCCGGGCAACCCTCATTCCAACGCTTGCGGTGCCGGTTTCGCTGATCGGTACTTTCGCCGTGCTTCTGGTCCTCGGCTTTTCGGCCAACACCATATCGCTTTTCGCGATGATCCTGGCCATCGGCATCGTGGTCGATGACGCCATCGTCGTGGTGGAAAATGTCGAGCGTGTGATGGCCGAAACCGGCCTGCCGCCAAAGGAAGCCGCCAAACAGGCGATGCAGGAAATAACTGCGCCAATCATCGCCATCACGCTCGTGCTGCTGTCGGTGTTCGTTCCGGTCGCGTTCATTCCGGGCATTACCGGCGCGCTCTATGCGCAGTTCGCGCTGACGGTTTCGGTGGCGATGCTCATTTCCGCAATCAACGCGCTGACGCTGAGCCCGGCGCTTTGCGGCGTATTCCTGAAGCCGCATCAAGGCCGCAAGAAGAGCCTTTATGGCCGCACGATGGACAAGCTTTCCTCCGGCATCGAAAAGATCAGCGACGGCTATGCCCATATCGTGCGGCGGCTGGTGCGCATGGCCTTCCTCTCGATCGTGCTGGTGGCCGGGCTTGGCGCGGGCGCCTATTTCCTCAACACGATTGTGCCTACCGGCTTCCTGCCGGAAGAAGATCAGGGCCTGTTCTTCGTGCAGGTCAACCTGCCGCCCGCAGCTTCACAGAGCCGCACGGCGGCGGTCGTCTCCGAAATCGAAGCCGATATCACAAAGATGGCAGGCGTTGCCGATGTCACCAGTGTGACCGGCTTCAGCTTCATCGATGGGCTTGCAGTTTCCAATGCCGGCCTGATGATCGTGACGTTGAAACCTTTCGAGGAACGGCTGAAAGACAATATCACCGTGTTCGACGTGATCGCGGAAGTGAACCGCCGCACGGCGGCCATTCCAAGCGCGGTCGCGATCATCATGAATCTGCCGCCAATCCTCGGTCTTGGGTCATCGGGCGGTTTTCAGTATCAGCTTGAGGATCAGGAAGGACAATCGCCGCAACAACTGGCGTCGGTCGCGCAAGGCCTCGTCATGGCCGCAAACCAGAACCCGAAACTGTCGCGCGTCTTTACCACTTTCGCCACCGATACGCCGCAGCTCAACCTGAATATTGACCGCCAGAAGGCGCTCAGCCTCGGTGTCTCGCCAAACAACATCATCCAGGCGCTACAATCGACGCTCGGCGGATATTTCGTCAATAACTTCAATACGCTTGGCCGTACCTGGCAGGTTATCATCCAGGGCGAGCAGCAGGACCGCAAAACGGTTGAGGATATTTATCGCATCAATGTGCGTTCCTCGCATGGCGATATGGTGCCGCTGCGTTCGCTCGTCAGCGTGGAAGAGCGTCTCGGGCCGCTCTACATCACCCGCTACAACAATTACCGAAGCGCCAGCATCCAGGGCAATGCGGCACCCGGTGTGAGTTCCGGTGAGGCGCTCGCCGCCATGGCGCAGGTATCCAAGACCACGCTTCCCCCCGGCTATGGCTATGAATGGACGGGAACGGCGTTGCAGGAATTGCAGGCTGCGGGGCAGACGAGCATGATCCTCGCTCTGGCCGTTCTCTTCGCCTATCTGTTCCTTGTCGCGCTTTATGAAAGCTGGACCATCCCCGTCGGCGTGCTTCTGTCGGTGACGGCGGGCCTTGCCGGTGCGATGCTGGCGCTCTGGATTACGGGGCTTTCCAACGATATCTATGCCCAGATCGGCATCGTTGTGCTGATCGCGCTTGCCAGCAAGAACGGCATTCTCATCGTGGAATTCGCCAAGGAACGCCGCGAGGAAGGCGTGCCGCTTGAGCAGGCCGCCATTATCGGCGCCCGCCAGCGTTTCCGTCCGGTGATGATGACGAGCTTTGCTTTCATTCTGGGCCTCGTGCCACTTGTCATCGCGGTCGGCGCCGCAGCAGCCAGCCGAAGGGCTGTCGGCACCTCGGTCTTCGGCGGCATGATCGCCGCTTCCGCTGTCGGTATTTTCCTCATTCCGATGCTCTACGTGGTGCTGGAACGCGTGCGCGAATGGGGCCACGCCCGCATATTGCGCAAGCCGCTTTATGAGGAAGAAAAACAAGAGAAGGCGGACGGGGACGCATCCGGGCCAACCGTTCCCCCCACCCAGCCTGAAGATAGGGGTTTGTCATGAAAACACTCATCACCGCTCTGTTTTTAGCGGGCATTGCGCTGTCCGCTGCATCTGCCCCCGCTGCTGCCGCCGGATTTGAATGCGCCTACAAGAAAGCGCCCGGCGACATGAAACATGTACCGGATATAAAATATCTCGAAGGCGGGCTTACACCCGCCATGTTCCACCAGCGCCTTGCTGAGATGGTTCAGAAACTCGTGGCGGACAAGGTTCCGCCCGCTCTCATTGTGGATCATTTCGTCTGGGCTTATTGTCCTTCAGTCGCGGCTGATAAAAGCCTGAACGACAAACAGAAAACGGAACATGTTCGCCGCTTCGCAGCCGACGTCGCAGCACTCGCCTATACCGCACCGAGCGCGGATGAACTCGATGTTCTGGTGACTTTGCCGCTCACGCAGAACCTGCTCGACCAGATCGACAGTGCAGCTAAGGATAAGAAGATTTCCCGCGACGACTGGATGCTGAATGCACTCCAGCACGCAATTCCCACCCCTTGAGCCCCCATTGAGAACCTGATCCAAAATCAGGGTCGACAAACAAAAGAGACCGGAAATGCTTCCATGCATTTCCGGTCTCTTCAATTTTTCAGCGCATCGAAGCAGGGTTATAGCGGTTTACACTTTTGGCTCGAAAACGCTCTATGAGTTGACAAGCGGCGTTACGGCTACATAAAAACGCGCCGCCCGACGAAATGAGCGGTCAATCACGTCAGCCAGATCCTGATGAATCTTGGCGTCATCTCCTTCATAGGCCAGACACCAGAAATTATTCTCACGCGTCAACCAGCCCATCTTTTCCATGGCAGTCAGCTTGCGGCGCGTGGTTTCTCTGGGAATTCCGGTCACGTCCGCCAAGCGATAGGTTGTAATGCCACGCCGTGAAGGGGGAAGCTCCTGTACCCGTCCGCCCGAATTCTCGACGATCATGTCTGCGCGCAAGGCCACCTGTGCGACCGTTGCCAGCAAGAGAACCATCTGCATGTCACCCTTGAATGCCCGGCTGAGATCACAAAGATGCTCGGCGTAAAATTCAATAAATGAATATTCGTAGCGCGTATAATTGTCTCTGAAGGCTCTCTCTACATTATAGGTATTTATATATGAATGCGCCCGACCTTTTGGCGTGTCAAGATTACACAAATTATTCATATAAAATGGGTCAGACATAGCGCATTCCTTCCTAGAGCCAATCAAGTGCACCAATCGGCACACCTTCACTTCTTCTCCATCATAAATTTAATAGCGACTATATTTATGATAATATATTTTGCGAATATTATTTTTAAATAAATAATATAAATTACACATATTCACTTAATGTTACATGTATTAATATTTAATATCATATATTGATACATCATCGCGCGGCAGCCTCCTCTGTTTAGACTAGGATATATGTATCACTATCTCACACGGGCAATCTCATTACAGAACATAAATTTCTTGACCAGAACCGCCGCCTGAACAAACCGGAACGAAAAGCAACGCTTCAAACTCGCCCTCAAGATTCGATAACGCACCCCACCTGACAGCAGGTGAAGGGCTGGCGCATCGATGAGAGCGAGCTTCCAATATGTTTCAAACGACAATTCTGTCTTGTTTAGAAACTTATTGAACATGGCACTCACAAAAAAGTGAGTTTTATAAAATTTATGTGAGCAATTTTAGAGATATAAATTTCAATACCCCAGAATTTGGATGGAGCTTGCGAGTACAATATGGCAGTTCCAAAATGAAACACCTGTAATTCGATCATAATCGATAATCCACATCGAAATCTTTCGCGCAGAGACCCCGCCTGCACATTTTCATTTCTTTTTCACTCGGAAGGGGAAGATGGGAAATAGGCATATTTGAAATAATTATACTTAAAATCACTCATTTATATCCCAATTATTTCTATATTACCCATCGAAACACAGCAACATTTCCCGGCCGGCTTTTTCGCGCGCGAGGCAAGGCCTCGCGGCGAGCTTTGAAGTTTTCGCCTGCCATCGTCCGCTTTATAGGCCCTAAGTGTAGAGGCGAATTAACGCACTCCGCGAAGCCTCCGGCTATGCCGGAGCAAATCGCGAAGTGAGTTGGAGCATGTCGTATGATAAAACGCGGCGCCCTTTATTGCGGGCTGGCGCGACCTTTGAAAAGCACGGCCGCAAGGCCGATCAGCACCGTACCGGAGATAAACAGGAATGCAGCAGCTGCAATGGCCGGACTGATATTCTCGCGAATGGTAGAGAACATCTGCCGCGCCAATGTACGCTGGTTGGGGCCTGCCACGAAAAGGGTCAGCACCACTTCATCAAGCGATGTGGCAAAAGCCAGAACCCCACCTGATGCGATGCCGGGCATGGCGAGCGGCAGCGTGATCTTGCGGAAGACCGTGAGCGGAGCAGCACCAAGACTTTCGGCTGCAAGTTCCAAACGCCTGTCAATACCGGCAAGTGCACCACTCACGCTGACAAGCACGAAGGGGATGGACACGACCGTATGCGCAACGATAACGCCGAAATAGGAATTGGCGATATCGAGACGGACGAAAAAAAGCTGCATGCCAACGCCCAGCACCACCGCTGGAACCACCATTGGCAGAAGAAAGAGCGTGCGGATTGGCCCTGAGAGGAAAAGCCCGCGTGTACGCAGGCCAAGTGCCGCCATCGTGCCCAGAACCGTTGCAAGCGCCATGGTTCCAAAACCGATAATCAGGCTGTTGACGATTGCCCGTCGCCACACCTCCGCCGTTGTCAATTCCTCGAACCAGCGAACCGACCAGCCGGGAACGGGATAGGTCAGGAACACGCTGGAGGTGAAGGCGAGCGGCAGGATGGCGAAAAGCGGTGCGACCAGAAAAACGACTGCCGCAACACCGAAAAGAATTTTTGCAACACGCCCCATTGTCACGCCCTCCCCTCGTCATCGGCGGTCAAGCGTCCCGTAAACGGCATAAAGGATGAGACAGGCGACGAGCAGCACAAGCCCCAAAGCACCGGCCATGCCCCAGTTCGCCGAACCTGTAGCATAATAGGCGATGATCGAGCTGATCATCTGGTCGCCCGGTCCGCCAATCAGCGCAGGTGTAATATAATAACCGATGGCGCTCATGAAGACGAGCAGCATACCCGACAGGATGCCGCGCATGCTGAGCGGCAGCAGGACGCGCAGGAAAGCCCGCCATGGCGGCGCCCCAAGCGACGCGGCCGCAGGCATGAGGTTGCCGGGAATGGAAACCAGCACACTATAGATCGGCAGCACCATGAAGGGCAAAAGCACATGCGTCATGGCAATGACAACACCCGTCCGGTTGAAGATGAGCGGAAAAGGCCTGTCTGTTATTCCGAGCCAGATCAGGCTGTCATTGATGAGGCCCTTGTCCTGCAAGAGAATGAACCAGGCGGCGGTTCTAACCAGCAACGAGGTCCAGAGCGGCAACAAAACAGCGGCAAAAAGCACGTTTCTCACCCATCCGGAGGACGAAACCAGCAGGACGGCATAAGGATAGCCTATAGCCACACAAGCAAGCGTGACGAGTGCTGCAATCCAGAATGTGCGGATCATGATTGCGCGGTTGGCCGAAGATCCGGGCGCCATGGAGACGATTTCACCGGAAGTGTCGCGCTCCATATCCACCGCCGCCAGAAGATTGCGATCCGTCAGGGGTGACAGGGCATTGGCAATAGCCAGCCAGAACTCCGGCCTGCTCCACCGCTTGTCCACCGCTTCCAGATCAGGCGGCGGCCCCTCCTTGTCGATGGCTCTCAAGGTCTTGCTCATCAAGGTTCTGAAACCCGCCTGGGCGCTGTTGAGCCTGCGCACCATGTCACCAATGGCCTGCTGATCGGAAGAGCCTTTCAAATCCGCCACCAGCGCCTCTTTCATCGCCGGGGTCGGACCAGACTGGCCATCCCATTGGCTGATGGCTTCCGCCGTTTGCGGCAGCACATGCAGGACAGCCGTGTCGGATACCGCCTGCTTCATCATCACGCCAAGCGGCGACAGGAAAAACACGACGATGAAGATGAGCAATGGGGTAACCAAAAGCCCTGCGCGGAGCGTTCTGGATGAGGGCGCCGTCATACGAGGATGGTCCAGCAATCGGCGGCCTTGAAGCTTGCGGCCACGTCCGCACCCGGCTGCCATTCGCGCGCCTTGCGATCAAGGCGAACCACAAAATTATGCGCCTTGGCCTCAAGCTGGATACGCAGATGGTCGCCCTGATAAACACTGTCCATCACGCGCGCCGCCAGCCGGTTTTCCGCGCCATCCGCCTCTCCAAGCTCGATGCGCTCCGGGCGAATGGAAAGAAGCACATTCTGGCCGCTGATGGGCCTGGAAGCGGATGAAGCGGCAATGGCGGTGGCGTCCTTCAAACGGATAAGAATTCTTGAACCTTCAACGCTTTCCACCGTGCCTTCGGCCAGGTTCGTCTCGCCGATGAATTCGGCGACGAAACGTGTCTGCGGCTCGTCATAAATAGCGCGTGGCGAGCCGATCTGCTCGATCTTGCCCTTGTTGAAGACCGCGATGCGGTCCGACATGGTGAGTGCCTCGCTCTGGTCATGTGTGACGAAAACGATGGTGAGGCCAAGCCGGTTGTGCAGGGCGCGGATATCAAGCTGCATCTGCTCGCGCAACTGCTTGTCGAGCGCGCCGAGCGGCTCATCCATCAGCACCACATGCGGCTCGAACACCAGCGCACGCGCCAAAGCGACACGCTGTTGCTGACCACCCGAAAGTTGCGATGGTTTACGCTCGCTCATGGCCGAAAGCTGCACCATATCCAGCACGCGCGCGACCTTCTCAGCTGCTTGCGCCTTGCCCACCCCCCGCATCTGCAAGGGAAAGGCAATGTTTTCCGCCACCGTCATATGTGGAAACAGCGCATAATTCTGGAAAACGACGCCCATATTGCGCTTATAGGAAGGGACGGAGTTGATGGACTTTCCGTCCACATGGATCGTGCCGCTACTTGGATTTTCAAAACCGGCGAGCATCATCAAAAGGGTGGTCTTGCCCGACCCCGAGGGCCCCAGCAGGCTTACGAATTCGCCCCGTTCGATATCGAGGTTCAGGCCGTCTATAACTTTGAAATCGCCATAGGATTTACTGATATTTTCAAAGCGGGTGCGATAGTCCGTCAATAGATCACTCCATCTTCCGGAAATCAGAAATGCCCCGCCCGCAAAGATGGGCAGACGGGGCTGCGACTGGAAATTATTGCGCCAGCCAGGCGTTGAAACGCTTCGTCAGCTCTTCTGAATGGTCGATCCAGAAATCAACATCGAGCGCGAGGGCATCCTTCATGTTTGCTTTGGCCGTGGGCAGGTCTGCTGCATATTCCTCCGGCACCTTGGCTGCCGCTTCCTTGTTCGGCAGGCCGTAGGCAACATATTTCGGCAGCTTGACCTGATGTTCGGGCTCACTGGCAAAGGCAATGAAATCCAGGCCCGCATCCTTATTTTCAGCCCCCTTCAGAATCACCCAGCTATCCACCGCATAGATGCTGCCCGGCCAGACGACCTTGAAATTCTTGCCTTCGGAACGGTTGATGCCAGTGATGCGGCCATTATAAGCCGATGCCATCACCACCTCGTCCGACGCCAGCAATTGCAAGGGCTGCGCACCGGCTTCCCACCACACGATATGTGGCTTCAGCTCATCGAGCTTCTTGAAGGCGCGGTCCACGCCTTCCGGCGTGGAAAGGACGTCATAAACGTCATCCTTGTCGACGCCATCAGCCATAAGCGCGAATTCCAGCGTGTATTTCGCACTCTTGCGCAGCGATCGCTTGCCCGGAAACTTCTTCACATCCCAGAAATCCGCCCAGGATTTCGGCCCATCCTTCAGCTTGTCGCCATTATAAGCTATGGCAGTGGACCAGACGATGGCGCCAACCCCGCAATCATTGACCGCACTGTCGAGGAATTTGTCCTTGCCGCCCACCTTGTCCCAGTCGATCTTTTCATAAAGACCATCGGCGCAACCGAGCGCCAGCTCCTCCGCCTCGACCTGAACCACGTCCCAATTCGGCGAGCCGGCCTTCACTTTTGACTGGATGACCCCGTAACCGCCATCCCATGATTCATCGAGCAGCGGCTTGCCGGTCTTTTCCGCAAAAGGTTTGAAATAGATTTCGCGCTGCGCATCCTGATAGTTGCCGCCCCATGACGCGACGGTAAGGTCGCGCGCGAAGGCGGGGCCGACGGTGAAGGCAACGGTAGCGAAAATTCCGCCCATAAGGGCAAGGCGAGCAAACTTCATAGAGCATTCCCCATTTATTGGCAGGTTTATCCTGCCATTCTTGAAATTACTCACATGCTAACGTGATCGGATGGTGCGGGCAAGAACCATTGCGCCTTGAGGGTTCGCCAAACGCGACGCCTTCACTCACAGCATATATCCATGAATATTTTTAAGTTATTTCTCAATAACAACGCGCGAAATGCCGTTGTTTTTTCATGGTTTCTGCATGAATTATCAATTCATAACATTGCCCGCAAAACAAGTAATCAAAAAATTCGTTGTGAATCTTGCCGCCATAAAATTATACTCTATTTATAGTGACTACAGATCCCGACGCGATAGTCACGAATCCATCGGCAGTCGGGGGCATAATTTTAACAACTGGAGTTTGACATGGGCATTTTCGACAAGATCAAAAACGCCATTTGGGGAGAAGCACAGGCTGCGACGCCAACTGCGGAAACTCCAGCAGCAACACCTTCGACGCCCGCTGCTCCCGTGCCGGCAGCCGGTTCCGCAGCGCCTGCCAGCGGCAGTGTCGATGTCGGTGCAATCCTTGATGCCGCCGTCAAGAAAAGCGGCCAGGCACTCAACTGGAAGACTTCCATCGTCGATCTCATAAAGGCGCTCGGCCTCGACAGCAGCCTCCAGCACCGCAAGGAACTGGCGCAGGAGCTTGGCTATACCGGCGACATCAATGATTCTGCGACAATGAATGTCTGGCTGCACAAACAGGTGATCCAGAAACTGAAGGATAGCGGCGGAAAACTGCCTGCTGGCTTATAAAATCCCCTTAAATACAATCTTTTGGAGCCGCCCCTGTGGGCGGCTCATTATTTTTTGCATTTGGCATCTTGACCGCTTCCAAAACCTTCTTTAAACGACCGCTCACGCCGCAGACGAACGCGGCAGGTGAAATGCGCGGGTGTAGCTCAGTTGGTTAGAGTGCCGGCCTGTCACGCCGGAGGTCGCGGGTTCGAGCCCCGTCACTCGCGCCATTTCAAACTTCCAGAAAATCAGCTTACAGTTCGGTGACGGTCATTACGCCGGAAAAGCAAAGCCGCGTCATGAACCATGACGCGGCCGTAGTTAAAACAAAGTCGTCGGAACGGCTCTAGCTCTGCGCTGCCGATGCAACGCCCGTAGCTTCTTCACAAACCCTGACATGCTCTGCAAGCGCATCAAGCGACAGGAAGGAACTGATCGAACAGATATCGCGCTTTTGAAACTTGGGAAGCGCCTGAAGTTCCCTCAGTCTGGCAAGCAATGTACCGCGATTCATGGCTGGTCCTTTCTTGCTGTTTTCGACTGAAGGGCCGCGGCAATCACGCCGCGCGCCCCTTTTTCGCCGTCAGTGGAAGTTCGATATCGACCTCCAGCGTCGAGACCTGATCTCCGCGATCCATCTTGACGCTGACTTTCTCGCGATCGACCTTGATATGCTTGGCGATGACCGCAAGAATTTCTTCGCGCAGAACGGCCACGAGGTCGGATTGGCCGCCATAGGAGGCGCGCTCATGGGCAAGCAGTACCTGCAAACGCTCACGTGCCTGCGGCGCTGAAGCCTGCTGTCTCGTAAAAAAACGAAATATGCTCATGCCGCTCTCCTTCCGAAGAGTTTACCCAGAAGGCCGCGCTTTTCAGACGGCACATTCATCGGAACATCCTCACCGGCAAGCCGGCGGGCAGCATCCAGATAGGCCATAGCCGGTGCACTGCGCTGGTCGGCGAGCGTCACGGGCGAGCCGACATTCGATGCGCGCAGCACATCCTGGCTTTCCGGGATGATACCGAGCAGCGGAATCGACAGGATTTCCAGAACATCCTCGACCTTCAGCATGTCGCCGCGTTCGGCGCGGCTGGGGTCGTAGCGCGTGAGCAGGAGATGCTTGTCCATCTTCTCGCCGCGTTCAGCCTTCAGCGTCTTGGAATCGAGCAGGCCGATGATCCGGTCGGAATCGCGCACGGAAGACACTTCCGGATTGGTGACGACCACAGCCACATCCGCATGGCGCATCGCCAGCGTCGCGCCGCGTTCGA
This sequence comes from Brucella melitensis bv. 1 str. 16M, assembly GCF_000007125.1. Lineage (NCBI taxonomy): Bacteria > Pseudomonadati > Pseudomonadota > Alphaproteobacteria > Hyphomicrobiales > Brucellaceae > Brucella > Brucella melitensis. The sequence goes on from NC_003318.1 coordinate 966,699, forward strand.
TCCCCGCAGGGCTGTCGCAGATCACCCAGTCGAAGCTTTTCTTCAACTGGTCGATGACAAGATCCACGCCCTCTTCGGTCAGCGTGTCCTTGTCGCGGGTCTGCGAAGCCGGAAGGAGATAAAGCGTCTCCAGCCGCTTGTCACGGATCAGGGCCTGCGTCAGCTTGGCATCACCCTGAATGACATTGACGAAATCATAAACCACGCGCCGCTCGGCCCCTATGACGAGGTCGAGGTTGCGCAGGCCTACATCGAAATCGACGACCACGACCTTCTCATTCCTCTGGGCCAAGGCCGCGCCGAGCGCGGCTGTGGAGGTTGTCTTGCCGACACCTCCTTTACCAGAGGTCACTACGATAACTTTTCCCATATTCATCTCCTGACGCCCCCGGCGACTTCAGCTCAATGTATCAATCATCATGTAATCGCCGTCGAGCCAGAGCTGGACGGCCTGTCCGCGGAACCTCGGCTCCAGATCCTCGGCGGTCTTGTAGAGACCATCGATGGCAACCAATTCCGCTTCGAGCTTGCGACAGAAAATTCGCGCACTCGTATTCCCCGCCGTCCCCGCCAGCGCCCGCCCGCGCAGCGTGCCGTAAATATGGATCGAACCGCCTGCGACCACTTCCGCACCCGAAGCAACCGAACCGACAATTGTGACATCCCCTTCCGGGAAATAGACCGACTGGCCGGAACGGACCGGCTCGGTGATAACCATCGAAGGCATGGCGTGCACGGCATGGCCTGGCGCACGCACGGCTTGCGAAATCTGCGGTTCCGGCGCGCCAGGATTTGCCTGCGGCTCACCAGCGGGTGCTTCAAAATCGGCTGCGGGCTGGCCGCCGCGCATGGCAGGCGGCATTCCCGGCCCGAGAAGCGAAGGCCGCGCGCCTTCCACGCCCATGATCCAGACGCCGCGATCGTTCAACGCCTGCAACAGATAGACGAGCTGCGCACGTTCGATGGCAAGGTTTTCCATATCGAGCACAACCGGGCGCCCGAGGAAAAAACCGGAGGAACGCCGGGCGAGATCGTCCAGGCGCTCCAGCCAGCCGTCGAGCGGAAGTTCCGGCGAGAGCACCATTGCAAGAAAGGACCGCCCTTTAAGGCGGATCGGGCGAGTTTCTGTTAGCACTTGATTCATCTTGGTTAACGGCAAGTTAAGAGGTCTAAGGGCGGAATGGTTAACGGAAGGTTAATTTCACCAATATCAACCGATGAAACCGGCCGGAGAGCACCCCTGCGATGGGTATGCTCCAGACCTCCATATGATTCCCACTTTAAGGGATTATTCACGATAAAAAGGGGCAGATTGGGCAATAAATGAGGAGACACCGCGCAAATTCCACGATGTCCACAGACAATATTGCCTATTGGAGCGCGCTTCGATCCAAATGAACGGGATCAGCAATATAAGCACATCCTAATGAAATTATAATCCTGCCAATACTCGTTCATTCCGCCTGGATCATGTTCCAGAAACGCCTTTTTGAGCACTCTGGAATGTCTGACCTGAAATTAAAGCAGATTCGTAACTCTACGGCTGAGTAAAGGCTTCGATATTTATTTCCCCCACGCAAGCCGCGGCGAAACGACGCCAGTTGCAACCTTCGTCTCACTTTACTTATACGTGCACGTTGCTATACTTCCGCCATCTCTCTCACTGGGGGCTTTGAGGGGGATTCGCCGCCTCAGCGCGTTCGATCGCCGCTGGGGCGGTCGTGTCTCAATGCCAGAAACCTATTCCAGTAAAAATAATTTTTCACGTATTAGAATATTATTCCCATTGTTTTTCAATCGGTTAAAATTAAAAGACTTACTGTTTTCTCATCATTTTACTGCACAAATAACTTAAATTTTCACCTTGAAACGGTTTGTTGGTTTCCGAATCTGCCTTGAGCATTCATTTTTATCGGGCGTGCACATTCTCCAATGGCCCGCCCGCCTCGCGCCCCAAGCAAGCCCCCCGCCCAATCGCGAGGCGGTTCTTATTTTAGAGCATAATCCGACGCATCGAAGCGGGATCAGAAAGCCCAGTCTTCGTCTTCCGTGGCGACCGCCTTGCCTATCACATAGGATGAACCGGAGCCTGAGAAGAAATCATGATTTTCATCAGCATTCGGTGAAAGTGCCGAAAGGATCGCCGGGTTGACCTTGCAGGCTTCAGCCGGGAAAAGCGCCTCATATCCAAGGTTCATAAGCGCCTTGTTGGCATTGTAATGCAGGAATTTTTTGACGTCCTCCGTCAGCCCCACGCCATCGTAGAGAGCCTCGGTATAGCGCACCTCATTGTCATAGAGTTCCAGCAGAAGCTCAAAGGCGAAATCCTTTATTTCCTGCCTTTTCTCCTCGGACAGAACCTCCAGCGCACGCTGGAACTTATATCCGATATAATAGCCATGCACGGCTTCATCGCGGATGATAAGGCGGATGAGATCGGCCGTGTTGGTAAGCTTTGCCCTGCTTGACCAATACATCGGCAGATAGAAGCCCGAATAGAACAGGAAGCTTTCCAGAAACACGCTGGCGATCTTCTTTTTCAAGGGATCGTCTGCGTGATACTGGTCGAGGATCAAAGTGGATTTTCTTTGCAGGAATTCGTTTTCCTCCGACCAGCGATAGGCATCGTCCACGTCCGGCGTCAGGCAAAGCGTTGAAAAAATAGACGAATATGACCGCGCATGCACGGCTTCCATGAAGGAAATATTGGAAAGCACGGCTTCCTCATGCGGTGTCAGCGCATCGTCCATCAGCTTCACCGCACCCACCGCATTCTGGATCGTATCGAGAAGCGTCAACCCGGTAAAAACACGGGTCGTCAATTGCTTTTCCTGCGGTTTCAGCGTTTCCCACGATTGGATGTCGTTGGAAAGCGGCACTTTTTCCGGCAGCCAGAAATTGCCTGTGAGCCGGTTCCAGACTTCCAGATCCTTATCATCCTCGATGCGGTTCCAGTTGATGGCGCGCACGGAAGCGGGCCTGCCTTTGGTCGCGGTTTTATGTTGCATATTCATGAAACTTTCCTCGGTCACAGCGCGCAGGAAACGCAGCCTTGCACCTGCGTTCCTTCAAGCGCCATCTGGCGCAGGCGAATGTAGTAGATGGTCTTGATGCCTTTTTTCCACGCATAGATCTGGGCGCGGTTGATATCGCGGGTGGTTGCGGTATCGCGGAAGAACAGGGTCAGCGACAGACCCTGATCGACATGCTGGGTTGCCGCCGCATAGGTGTCGATGATCTTCTCCGGCCCAATCTCATAGGCATCCTGATAATATTCAAGATTATCGTTGGTCATGAAGGCCGCCGGGTAATAGACACGGCCGATCTTGCCCTCCTTGCGGATTTCGATCTTCGACACGATGGGGTGGATTGAGGAGGTCGAATGATTGATGTAGGAGATCGATCCGGTCGGCGGCACAGCCTGAAGGTTCTGGTTATAAAGCCCGCCTTCCATCACAGCCTTTTTCAACGCGCACCAGTCATCCTGGGTCGGGATCGCAATGCCGGCATCCTCGAATATCCGGCGCACCTTTTCCGTGGCCGGAGCCCATGCCTGATCTGTATATTTGTCGAAATATTCACCCGAGGCATATTTGGATTTTTCAAATCCCTTGAAGGATTTTCCGGTTTCGACCGCAATGCGGTTTGAAGCGCGCACCGCATGGTAAGCCACGGTATAGAAATAGATATTCGTGAAATCGACGCCTTCTTCGGAACCGTAGAAAATCCGCTCGCGGGCAAGATAGCCATGCAGGTTCATCTGGCCAAGGCCAATGGCGTGGCTTTCAGCATTGCCGCGCGCAACCGATGGCACGCAACCAATATGGCTCATGTCGCTGACAGCCGTCAGGGCGCGAATGGATGTTTCAATGGTCTTGCCGAAATCAGGCGCATCCATCGCGGCGGCAATGTTCAGCGAACCCAGATTGCACGAAATATCCTTGCCGAGATACTCATAGGAAAGGTCTTCATGGAAGAGGCTCGCCTCGCTCACCTGAAGAATTTCCGAACAGAGATTGCTCATGGTGATGCGCCCATCGATCGGGTTGGCGCGGTTCACCGTATCCTCGAACATGATGTAAGGATAACCGGATTCAAACTGAATTTCGGCCAGAACCTGAAAGAATTCGCGCGCATTGATCTTCTTTTTGGCAATCTGCGCATCATTGACCATCTCACGATACTTTTCCGTCACCGAAATTTCGGTCAGCGGAACACCGTAAACCCGCTGCACATCGTAAGGTGAAAAGAGATACATATCCTCGTTGTTGCGGGCGAGCTCGAAAGTAATGTCGGGAATGACAACGCCAAGTGAAAGGGTCTTGATGCGGATCTTTTCATCCGCATTTTCGCGTTTGGTATCGAGAAAACGCATGATATCCGGGTGATGCGCATGGAGGTAGACCGCGCCAGCCCCCTGCCGTGCGCCAAGCTGGTTGGCATAGGAAAAGGAATCCTCCAGCAATTTCATCACCGGAATAATGCCGGAAGACTGGTTCTCGATCTGCTTGATCGGCGCACCGGCTTCCCGAAGATTGGTGAGGCAGAGCGCCACGCCGCCACCGCGCTTCGACAATTGCAGCGCGGAATTGATGGACCGTCCGATGGATTCCATATTGTCTTCAACACGCAGCAGAAAACAGGATACCAGTTCGCCGCGCTGCTTCTTGCCGGCATTGAGGAAAGTGGGCGTCGCGGGCTGGTAGCGCCCTGAAATAATCTCTTCCACAAGGTCGCGCGCAAGCTGCTCGTCACCGCGCGCAAGCGTCAGCGCCACCATGCAGACACGATCCTCATAACGCTCCAGATAACGCTTTCCATCGAAGGTTTTCAGCGTGTAGCTGGTGTAATATTTGAAGGCGCCGAGAAAGGTCGGAAAGCGGAATTTCCTCGCATAGGCTTCATCGAAAAGATCGCGCACGAAATTGAAGGAATATTGATCCAGCACCGTCTGTTCGTAATAGCCTTCCGCCACCAGATAATCGAGCTTCTCCCTGAGGTTATGGAAGAAGACCGTATTCTGGTTCACATGCTGGAGGAAATATTGCCGTGCGGCCTGGCGGTCGCAGTCGAGCTGAATTTTACCGTCCTCATCATAGAGATTCAGCATGGCGTTGAGCGCATGGTAGTCCAGCCCGTCCGAAGACTTGGCAGGCTTTCCGGCGGTCATTGCCACCGGCTCCGGTGCGCCCTGCACCGCCTCTGCCTCGCGTTCCCGGATCAGGCTTGTGTCTGGCGTGTCCAAAATTGTTCCATCCCGTTTCTGACATTGCCAACGTCCTCGGCGGTTCCCAGAAGTTCAAAGCGGTAAAGATAGGGAACCCCGCATTTGGCGGAAATAATGTTGCCGGCGATGCAGAAAGCCTCGCCGAAATTGCTGTTGCCTGCCGCGATCACACCGCGGATCAGAGCTCGATTATCTGCATCATTAAGAAAGCGGATCACCGGATTCGGCACCGCGCCTTTCGTGCTGCCGCCGCCATAGGTCGGTGTGACCAGCACGAAAGGTTCACGCACCTGCAACGCGCCTGAAGCCTCAAGCGGAATGCGGCTTGAGCGCACCCCCAGCCGCTCGACAAAGCGGTGCGTATTGCCGGAACGGCTGGAAAAATAGACGATCAGGCTCATTGCGGAATGGTCCTCAGGCCAGCGAACTGATCATATCCGGCCGAAAACCCGCCCAATGATTTTCACCGGCAACCACCACCGGCACCTGGCGATAGCCCATGCCCTGAACGAGATCGAAGGCATTGGCATCGGCAGAAATATCGATGACTTTATAGTCGATGCCCTGGCGGTCGAGTGCGCGCGTTGTGGCAGTGCATTGCACGCAGGCAGGCTTGCTATAGACGGTGACGTTCATTGTCTTCCTCATGAAATGGATCAAGATATGGGACTGCACGATGATGGGGATGCAGCGATGCGCTGCTGGAAAACAGCGCATGGAGCACCATGCGACCTTTCGGACGCACCAAGGACATTCGCGCACCGCAGGATGCGCGCCAAAAAATATGAGATAGCCGATCGGTCAAAAGCGGCACCCGCCGCCTGACCGCATGAAACTAAACCTTGAAAGGCGGACTGGAACTGGTGGAACTAAACTGACTGGACATATTCTTCACCCCGAAGCTTTTGAGCGGGAATTCGGGGCAGCAAAACCGGCGGACAAGAAATGCCAAACCGGAAAATTGCTCGCCGACCGGACACCCCGCCCGTGGACGTTCACGCTCAAGGCAGGTCTCCTGGCTCACGGCTCAACGCTTCCACCCGCCTTCCCGGCTTTCGCCAGTGGCATGGGGCGCAAAGCTCGCCGCTTACAGTTGCGGGGGCAGCTCCGGCATTGCCCGCCCACCATGGGCAAGCGCACCGGATTCCCGTCTTAGCTCCCGACTCGTCGAATCGAAAGAACCTCGAACACAAGATATGGTAGATGAAGTTGATTTCCCGTCAACAGATAGATAGGAAAAAGCGAAAATTCAGGCAGGGCTTTGCCAGAGCCTGTGAATTGCAAGGATAAGGAGCAGAGAAAACTTGCCTTGTCAGGTAAGATCAAGGTGGGTTTTGAGCGGCATGTCGTCGTGCACCGGCACGGTCTGGCGCTCGATCATGCGATGTACGACCGGCGGCGTTGTCCCGCAATGCAACGCGAGCAAGCGTTCCGAAACTTCCGCATCCGCCTGTGTGCGCCGCTGGTTATGGCGCACATATTCCACCCATGTCGGTACATGGTAGCTTTCGGTCCACAATTCCGGATTTTCCAGATCGCGCAGCAGCGCCCATTGCCGCGCACCGTCGCGGATGCGGATGCGCCGCCGCAAGGTCATGGCCGCGAGGAAGGCGGGCACGTCGTCCTGCGCGATTTTGTAATCCACCATAATCATGATGGGGCCGCTTCGCGAACGAAGATCGAGCCGCAATTGCGGCTCGCTGAAACGGTTGAGCGGATCGAGATTGAGCGACTCGAATTCCGGCTGCGGCAGAAGCAGGCCGATGAGTGCGCCAAACAGCAAAACGGCGGCCGAGACCAGCAGCGCGTTCGGCACGCCGAATGTGTCAGCCAGCGCGCCCCACCACCCAGCGCGGCGTGGAAAGCTGGACCGTTACGTTGAACAGCGAGAGCGCCAGGACCCAGGCGACGCCTGCGGGCAGGAGAAAGAGGCAGCTTAGCCACATCTGCCGGCTAAGCGAGAGCAGGACACAGCTTGCCGCAAAAGCGACGAAGGAACCGCGCACCAGCCATTCATTGCCCATAAGCTCACGCAGACGTGCGCTCAAAATCGCTCCGCCGATAGCACCGAGGCCGAAGAAGCCGAGCATGATGCCGTAGGTAAGCGCCGTCCCTTTCACAAGATCACGCGCCACCAGCGGCAGGAGGGCAAGAATAACGATGGCGGAAAGGCCGAACAGGAAGCCACGGAACATGACTTTCAGAAGGTTCGGCGACATGGAAACATAGCGCAGGCCAGCCACCATAGCCCCGCCGAATTTTTCACGCGGGAGGGTGGATTTCGCGGTTTGCGGCTTCCATTGCCATAATGCGAGAATAAGCGCGCAATAGCTGAAGGCATTGAAGATAAAGGCAAAGGCCGCCCCGGCAGCAGCCACGATCAGGCCGCCGATAGCGGGACCGATGCTGCGCATGAGATTGAAGCTCATACTGTTCAGCGCAACCGCGGCGGGAAGATCATGACGCGGCACGATATCGCCCATCGACGCCTGCCAGGAAGGATTATGAAGCGCCCCGCCGCACCCGATCAGAAAAGTGAAGCTCAGGAGCATCCACGGCGTAAGCACATTGAAATAAGCACAGGCCGCCAGAATAACCGAGATACCGAGAAGCAATATCTGCGCAACGAGCATGATGCGGCGGCGGTCGAAATTATCGGCAAGCGCGCCTGCGGCGACTGAGAAAATCATGACCGGCAGCGTGGTGGAGGCCTGGTGGCCATCATCCAGCCCGCGCCGACAGTCTGGACCAGGCCTCCGAGATTGGAAACCAGCGTCGCCGACCATAGCGCGCGGAACGTCTTGTTCTGAAATGGCGCAAGGGGGGAAACTCTTTGCGGCACCGGACGCCCTACCTTTCATCCGCTTGCACAAGGCGATACGCGAATTTGCCCGATAGAACAAGGGGCTATGGTGTAGGGGTAAATTGCCTTACGGTTCGCCATTACCGCTTCGCGACAGGACGAAAAGGCCCCATCGAGGCGCCGCAAAACCTCAATGGCGAAATCGCCTCTGCCGGAAAATCAAGGGTGGAGAGCCATCTGTCCGAGCCGGCTGGACAAGGCGGCAATCAGCGAACGCCTGCAGGAATTCCATCCGGTTTGCGAAGAAAAAAGCATCTCCTGCAAAAAGTGCAGGACGGTTTGGGGAAAGGCTTCAAGGCCTTGCATTGGGAAACGCATTATAGATGGCTGCACGCACATTTTCGTCCAGCCAGTCCGCGTTCAGCGCAGCCGTAGCCAGAAGATCGGTAATAATGATCCTTTGCGCCTCATCGGCAGCTTCCGACATTGTGAGCGTGTGCCGCACTCCCCCGTCCAGAATTTTCTCCATAGGGATCGGCAGGGTCAGGATATGCGAGCCGATATTTCGGAAAATCACCCGCATCTTTATTTCCCAGCATTTTGCTCCTCAAGTCTGGTGACACTTTGGAGGATAATGTCCGGCTTCGTATATTTCATTCTCATGCTCCAGCTTTCGCGAGCCTTCAGAGAATACCAATTCGCCTGATTTGCAAGGCCGTTTGCACAAACAAGCGAACAACAAAAAAGGCCGTTGAAACGGCCAGTTTGATCACGGAGGAATAATAATGGAGAGTATTTTGAGCGCATCCCGAAAAGTGTGAAACGGTTTTCGGAAAAGATGCGCGTCAAAACAAAGGATTAGAGCGCCGATCTGATTCAATCAGATCGAAATGCGCTCTAATATAGGCCAGGCTATGATTGGCCACCATAAACAATCTAGCCTGGCCTAAGGGTGACGCGGGAGGAGGTCCGCGCCTGCCTTCTGCGGGGGCTTGAAGGCAGGTATAAACTAGCTGCGTTTTGCAATCTTGTCTGCGAGGAGACTGCCTAAAATGGGCGCGCGCAGACGACGGAAAAGAAGCCGCTCAGCCGGTCGCCACTTCCGGCAATGGCTTGTCCACATGCATCGCATGGTCAAGAACGCGCTGGAGATTGGCGGCATGGCGGAAGCTTGGCTCCAGTTCCGTTCCATCAGCGACCGCACGGGCAAACCGCTGATAGTTCGTCTCTACCGTGCCTGCATCGATATCGCGCCAGACCGGCGTTTCGATGTCCTCTCCGATGGAACCGCGCAGGCTCGACCCGGTGGGCGTGTGCAGGATTTCAAGCGCGCCCTTGTCGCCATGGATGCGCAGGCGCAATTCATTCAGGTGTCCCGTCGCCCACCGGCTTGCATGGATGACGCCAAGCGCCCCATTGGCATATTCCGCCATCATGACGAAACTGTCGTTGGCATCCAGCACATATTCACCGATATGGTTGTTCTCTGCCTTCTCGAAGGTCTTGAGATGTGCTGAAGCCCGTTCCACATCGCTGCCGATGGCATAGGTTGCGAAGTCGAGAATATGAATGCCCACATCGCCCAGAACGCCGTTGGACCCGTGCCGGGTGGAAAGCCGCCAAAGCCATTTGCTCTCCGTCTTCCAGTCGCCCCACGCCTTCGACACCAGCCAGCTTTGCAGATAGGATGCCTCGAAGTGGCGCACCTGGCCGATCTCGCCCGCCATCACCATCTCGCGCGCCTTCTGCAAGGGCGCGACATTGCGATAGGTGAGGTTGACCATATTGACCACGCCCGCCTGCTGGGCCGCATCCGCCATTTCGGCGGCTTTCTCATAGCTTTCAGCCAGCGGCTTCTCACAGAAGACATGCTTGCCCGCGCCAACCAGCGCGAGCGTGGTGGGATGGTGGACCGCATCCGGCGTCACATTGGCAACGGCATCGAAGCGGTTCCACGCCAGCGCATCCTCAAGCCGTGTGAAGCGGTTGTGAATGTCGTGGTTTTCCGAAAAAGCATCGACACGCACCGCCGAAACGTCGCAAGCCGCCACAACCTCCACGCCCTCGATGGCCTTGAAGGCTTCCGCATGGTTTTCCGCCATGCCGCCCGTTCCAAGAATAAGAAGACGCATGATGTACCTCAGCGATAACCGGCTTCACCGGCCTTGTGCAATTTTGGCCCGCGCTCCACGACCGGCTCCAGCGCCTTTTCGACGGGAACGTTCGGCGCGGTGTGAATGCCCGTCCAGGCCGGTTGCGGATTATAGGCCCATTTAACCGCATTGCGCAGAACCGTGCGCACATTCGCATCGTGATAGGTCGGGTAAGTCTCATGGCCGGGCCGGAAATAGAACACATTGCCCGCGCCGCGCCGCCAGGTCATGCCGGAGCGAAACACCTCCCCGCCTGCAAACCATGAGATGAAAACGGTTTCGAGCGGTTCGGGGACGGAGAACTGTTCGCCATACATTTCCTCGTTTTCGAGCACGAAAGTCTCCTCCAGCCCCTGCGCGATCGGATGGCCGCGATTGACAACCCAGACGCGCTCGCGCTCGCCCGCCTCACGCCATTTGAGTGCGCAAGGCGTGCCCATCAAGCGCTTGAAGATTTTGGAGAAATGACCCGAATGAAGCACAATCAGGCCCATTCCCTCGAACACACGCCGCGCCACGCGCTCCACGACGTCATCGCTGACCCCGCCATGATCCTTGTGGCCCCACCAGACCAGTACGTCCGTTTGGGCGAGGCGTTCTGTCAGTAGCCCGTGTTCGGGCTCCTGAAGTGTGGCCGTGGTCGCCTCAATGGCGCCATCCTCGTTCAGCGCCCCGGCAATGGTGTTATGCATACCTTCGGGATAGATTGAGCGCACGGTTTCATTGATCTGTTCGTGGATGTTTTCACCCCAGACGATGGTACGAATAGGCATGAATATTCTCCTTGTTGAGGGCATTTCAGCCCGCGATCCATTTTGAACTTGGGAGGTCGACGTCAAACGGCGCGGCCTTTTTCATCAAAACGATGAACATGGTCCCCTGTCGGGGAAATCGAGAGCGTCTCGCCGGGCTTGCGTGCCGACACGCCGCTTTCGCGGACCACCAGCGGCTCTTCCAGGCCGAGATCGATATAAACATAGGTATCGGAACCGAGAATTTCGGTATGCACCACCTGCCCGGACCAATGCCCCCTTTCAGGGACAATGGCCAGATGCTCCGAACGCAGCCCCACCGTATGGGCGCCGAAAGGCTCGGCATGGGGGCCGGTCAGAAAGTTCATCTTCGGCGATCCGATGAACCCGGCGACGAAAAGCGAATTGGGCTTTTCATAAAGCTCAAGCGGCGTGCCGATCTGCTCCACGCGCCCGTCGCGCAGCACGCAGATGCGGTCTGCCAATGTCATCGCCTCCACCTGATCGTGCGTCACATAGATCATGGTGGTGTCTTCCATGCTCTGGTGAAGCCTGGCGATCTCAAGCCTTGTCGCCACACGCAGCGCCGCATCGAGATTGGACAAGGGCTCATCGAAAAGGAACACCTTCGGATCACGCACAATGGCGCGGCCGATGGCGACGCGCTGGCGCTGCCCGCCGGAAAGCTGGCGCGACAGGCGCTCCAGATAAGGCGTAAGCTGCAGCATTTCGGCGGCGGCATGAATGCGGCCTTGCATTCCTGCCTGCTTTTGCCTGCAAGCTGCATGCCGAAAGCCATGTTCTCATAAACCGTCATATGCGGATAAAGCGCATAGGACTGGAACACCATGGCAATGCCACGCCTGGACGGATTGAAGCTGTTCACCACCGTCCCGTCGATGGAAAGCGTGCCGGAGGTGATTTCCTCAAGCCCTGCGATGAGGCGCAGGAGCGTGGATTTTCCGCAGCCGGAAGGCCCGACGAAAACCATGAACTCGCCGGGGCGGATATCCATATCCACGCCCTTGATGACCTCGAAACTGCCGAAAGACTTGCGCACATCGCGCAATTGAAGCTCTGCCATGAATACCTAACCCTTTACGCCGCCTGCCGTCAGACCGGAAACGATCCGCCGCTGGAAGATGAGCACGAGGATGACGAGGGGGACCGTCACGATAACGGAAGCCGCCATGATGTTGCCCCAGGGGATTTCAAACTGACTGCTGCCGGAAAGAAGCGCGATGGCGACAGGCACGGTGCGCTGGCTGCCGGACGAAGTGAAGGTGAGCGCGAAGAGGAACTCGTTCCACGCTGAAATGAAGGCGAGAAGCCCCGTCGTCACCAGTGCGGGCCACATGAGCGGCATGAAAACCCGCGTGATGATGACCCATGGCGATGCGCCGTCCACGATGGCCGCCTCCTCGATCTCCACCGGCAGGTCACGCATGAAGGTGGTCAGCACCCAGACCGTGAATGGCAGCGTGAAGATCATATAGGAAAAGATCAGCGCCAGCGGCGTGTTGAAGATGCCAAGGAAGCGGATCAGCTCGAACAGGCCCGCCAGCACCGCAATCTGCGGGAACATGGACACCGAAAGAATGGTGAGCAGCAAGAGCCCCCTGCCCCGAAAGCGCACCCGCGCCAGCGCATAGGCAGCCGTCACGGCCAACAGGAGCGAAATTGCCACCAGAAGCGAATTGCCGAGGCTGCGCACAAAGCTTCCCTGCGTCAGCACGCCGGTATAATTGTCGAGCGAGAGGCTTTTCGGCCAATAATCGACCTGAAACAGCGCGGTTCCCGATTTAAAGCTTGTGATGATCGCATAATAGAACGGAAACACCGCAACCAGAATGATGAGCGCCACAAGCAGATAAAAGGCGGAACGTTTCACAACGCGCATCATGACTATTCCCCCCTGCCGCCAATATTCACGCGCCCGAAGAACATGTAGAGCACGGTAATGCCTGCGATGATGAGGAACAGCATCGTGGATGCCGCCGCGCCATAGGCGAACTTGTCGAAATCGAAGAGGTTTTCGCGCGCATAAACCGACATGGTCTTGGTCTGCGCATTGTTGGGCGTCAGCACATAGATGAGATCGAAAATGCGCAAGGCATCCAGCATACGGAAGATGATCGCCACCATCAGCGCCGGACGGATCAGCGGCAGTGTCACGCGCCAGAACACTTTCAGCGGATGCACGCCGTCGATCCTCGCCGCTTCATAAATATCGGACGGCACCATTTGCAGACCCGCCAGGATGAGCAGCGCCATAAAGGGTGTCGTTTTCCAGACGTCGACAATCAGGATTGCGATCATTGCAGTGTCCGGATTGGCGGTCCATGCAATCTTGTGGCTGATGATGCCAAGATTGAGCAGGATATGGTTCAGGATGCCGAACTGGTCGTTGAGCATCCAGCCCCACATTTTTGCCGAAACGATGGTCGGGATCGCCCCACGGGATCAGGATCGCCGCACGCACCAGCCCGCGCCCGCGGAAATTCGCATTCAGCACCAGTGCCACGACAAGGCCGAATATGGTTTCAAGGCTGACCGAAAGCAGCGTGAACCGGATCGTGTTCCACACCGCCCGCCACCAGGCCATATCGGTAAGAAGACCGCTATAAACCGTGCGGCCGCTCTTGAGCGTGACCCATGAGAAATAGTTCTTGAAGCCCACGAATTCAGCGCCGGCAAGGTTTGTCAGCGAAGCATTGGTAAGGCTGAAATAGACGGTTCGCAGCAGCGGCCAGCCGGCCACTATCGCCAGCACGATCAGCGTCGGCGCAAGAAATATCCATGCCGAACGGATACGCTGGGCGCCAAGGTCGGAATGAGCCCGCACCCGCAGGCTCCTCGACGCATCAAGGGAAGTCTCCGTCATGATCCTGCTCCGGGTCATCGGATGAGAAGGGCGTTCGGGCCGCTTGGGGAAAAGCCCGAACGCGGCTCGATCAGCTCTACCAGCCCGAGCCTTTAAGCTCGGTCAGCTCGACCTCAAGCAGTTCAAGGTTTTCCGCCGCAGTACCGCTGCCTGCCAAGGTCTTGTGCACGGCGGTCCAGAACTTCGAGGAAACCTCGTTATATTTCACCTTGGTCGCCGCCGAAGGGCGCGGTACGGCATTCTGGAAAATCGGCTTCCAGTTGGCCATGAACGGCTGGGCAGCGATCACGTCCTTGTCGTCATAGAGCGCCTCTATGGTCGGAAGACGTGAAAGCTCCACGGCTTCCGCCTTCTGCACCTCTGGCGAGGCCAGGAATTTCACCAGCGCGATGGCCGCATCCTGCTTGGTGGAATATTTGGAAACGGCAAGGTTCCAGCCGCCGAGTGCCGATGCAGGTGGCTCGCCTTCGGCCATGGCGGGAAGCGGAGCAACGTCGAACTTGCCCTTGACGGCGCTATCCGCGCTGTTGCTGAGTGCATAGACATAGGGCCAGTTGCGCATGAAAACGGCATTGCCGGTCTGCCAGACGCCGCGCGATTCCTCTTCCTGATAGCCAAGCACGCCCTGCGGCGAGATCGTGCCGATCCAGCCCCTGGCACGGTCGATCGCCGCAGCGGCCTTCTCATTATTGACCGAAATTTCACCGTCAGGCTCGACGATCTGCCCGCCGCCGGAAGACTTGATCCACTCCAGCGCATTGCAGGTCAGCCCCTCATAGGCATTGCCCTGAAAGACAAAGCCCCAGAGATCAGCCTTGCCGTCGGCACGCTCCTTTTCCATGATGTCCTTGGCGGTGGCAGCCATTTCATCCCAGGTTTTGGGAACAGGCTTGTTATATTTTTCAAGTAAATCCTTGCGACAGAACAGCGCCGGAGCATCCGTATAGAAAGGCAGCGCCACAAGCTTGCCGTTCACCGTCTGGGACGCGATGATCGAGGGAAAATGCGCGTCCGTCACATCCTTTGTCGCTTCCGTGAGGTCGATGAACTGGTCCGACAACTGCGGCGCCCAGACAATGTCGGTCTGATAGACATCCACATCCGAATTGCCCGCGGCCAGCCACAGGCGATACTGGCTGAACTGCTCGCTGCTCGATGACGGCATCGAGATGATATTGACCTTGTTGCCGGTATCCTTCTCGAATTTGGCAACCTGTTCCTGAAGAAACTTGATATTGTCGCCGGTGGAATTGGCCGCAATCGAAATTTCCACCGCCTGCGCCCATCCGGTAGCAAAGCCGAACGCAGCGCAAGCAACCAGTGCTCCTGTCAAAACCCTCATGATTTCCCTCCTCCCATCTATTTTATAAACATGTAAAAATCAGATAGCTTATCAAAATCGAAAACGGTTTGGGTAGAGGAAGGTTACAGACAGCCGCCCTTCTGTCAAGACACTGTTTGAGGCGAAAACCCAGTCAGATCGAAACAAAGATCGGTAAAATCATACTTTCAGCATCTTTTATTACGCATATCCAAGGGGCGGATATTACGGTCAGGTTCAAACAGGATTGAAAGCGGTTTGGATTTATTGCACAATGAATGACCATAAATTACAGACACCATCCGCCCCAATTGTTAAATGCATGGAAGCGGCTATAATCCGCCGCCCCGCCTGCCCAGTCTGAAAGCCAAATGAAACTCCGTGAATTCGCCAAACATATGGGCCTTTCCGCCACGACCGTCAGCCGGGCGCTGAGCGGCTATCCCGAAGTGGCGGAAAGCACGCGCAAGCGCGTGATGGAAGAGGCCATCCGTCTTGGCTATCGCCCCAACGTGAATGCGGTGCGGCTGGTAACGGGCCGCGCGGGCGCAATCGGCGTCGTGATGGGCCGCAACAGCGAGTTTCACTTTGCCGAATTCATGCGCGGCATGGCCGAACGGCTGGGGCAGGACGAAGTGGACATTCTCGTCAGCCCCACCTCGCCGACCGGCAATGACGACGAGGTGCAGCTTTGTCACCGGCTGGCAACGAGCGGACGGGTGGATGCCGTTATCGTCACTTCCCCCAGGCCGAATGATGAACGCATCCGCATGTTGCACAAGCTCGGCATGCCGTTTCTGGTCCACGGGCGTTCGCAGATCGACATTCCCCATGCATGGCTTGATATCGACAATGAGAGCGCGGTCTATCATTCCATCGCACATCTGCTCGATCTTGGCCACAAGCGGATTGCGATGATCAACGGGCGCCATGGCTTCACCTTCTCGCTGCACCGCGACGCTGGCTATCGTAAGGCGCTTGAAAGCCGGGGAATCGACTTTGCTCCCGACCTGGTGGAACATGGCGATTTCACCGATGAAATCGGCTATTGCCTCGCCCGCAAGCTTCTGGAACGCAATCCACGTCCAACGGCATTCGTCGCAGGCTCCATGATGACCGCGCTCGGCATCTACCGTGCCGCCCGCTCCTTCGGCCTTACGATCGGCAAGGATATTTCCGTCATCGCCCATGACGACGTGATCTCGTTCCTCAGCGCCGGTAATATGGTGCCGTCGCTGACTGCGACACGCTCTTCAATGCGCGCGGCTGGCAAGCGATGCGCCGACCTTTTGATGGATATCCTCGATGGGCGCGCGCCCACCGAAATCCATGAATTATGGCCGGTTGAACTGATCCTTCGC
This sequence comes from Brucella melitensis bv. 1 str. 16M, assembly GCF_000007125.1. Taxonomy (NCBI): domain Bacteria; kingdom Pseudomonadati; phylum Pseudomonadota; class Alphaproteobacteria; order Hyphomicrobiales; family Brucellaceae; genus Brucella; species Brucella melitensis. The sequence goes on from NC_003318.1 coordinate 983,200, forward strand.
GAATCCGCCACCCGAGTTCCCGAATGAGCCTGCTACCCATAGCCCATCAATAGATGGCAGCCCGGTTTTACTGGAAATGCTCTAAGCGGGGCGCGTAGGTTCTTCCTGGTCGATGAGACTGGACGGCGCGGCAAACTGAAGAAGCCCGGCCTTGTCGGTGATCCTGATCGCGGAAGCCTGAACATGGACACCATGCGAGGCAAGATTAGCAAAGCTTCGCGAAAGATTTTCCGGCGTCATGCCCAGATAAGCCGCAAGTATTCGCTTTTCATAAGGGATCGACACAACGTCGGCACCGTCATTGGCGAGCGATTCCTTTACAATCCAGTTGGCAAGCCGCTGCGCACAGCTTCGCAGTTTCTGCGCTTTCAGTTCCTTGACAAGACGGCGATAGGCCCGCGCAAGTTCAAAAACCACCGCGTGCATGAAAGCCGGGTCTTCGCTCATCTGCTCGCGCACAAGCTCGGCAGGCACCATCAGCACACGGGTTGCCGTCAGCGTCTGCGCCGATTGCAGGCAAACATCATTATTGAGAACGGCGGCGAGAATGAAGACATCGCCGGGGCGTAAAATCTCCAGCGCAGTATCTCCATCCTGCGAGCTGGCCGACATCAGCACAAGCCCGTCCAGAACGGCAAAAAGGAAATCCGCCGGTTCATTTTCCGTCAAAAGCATGGTTCGCGGAGGGAATGATTGCACGAAACTTGGGCGCATAATGCGCTCGAAAGTAGCATCCGCCATATCCGCAAAGAGCGGCTGATTCTTCAATGCAATTTTATCGTCTCGCCGCATTAAACCTCACTTTTTTGTCTACTTATAATGGGTTATTGTAATTGATAAAAATCAATTTGTCAATATACATCAATCAATACTTGGGAGTAATTAAGTTTATTATGAGCTTTAAGTTGCCTCTATTTTAAAATCTCCTTGAACAGATTCGAGATATTGATCTTAATCAATGTATCGATTTGACAGCCGCCGCATAAGTGCAAACGAAACCTCCCATGGTATTCAATTCGGAGTACGCCTATGCAACATGTCGCAGGGGAAAACCCCAGGGCGCAGACTACGGCGCTAGCGATGAGCGCGACCGCTTTTACAGTCTGTTTTGCGGTCTGGACCATCTTTGCTATCATCGGCATTGAAATTCGATCCGAGCTTGGCCTGACTGAGACACAGTTCGGCCTGCTTGTTAGCACGCCCATCCTGACCGGATCGCTGATCCGCGTCATTCTGGGCATATGGGTGGACCGCTATGGCGGCCGTGCCATCTTCACGCTCACAATGCTGGTTTCGGCTGTCGCCACCTATCTCCTGACCTATGCCACGACCTATCCGCAAATGCTGCTCGCAGCCCTCGGCGTCGGCGTGGCGGGCGGGTCGTTCTCGGTCGGCGTCGCTTATGTCTCGCGCTGGTATCCACCTGAAAAGCAGGGCGTTGCGCTCGGCATTTTCGGCGCGGGCAATGTCGGCGCGGCGGTGACGAAGTTCTTTGCACCGATGGTCATGGTTGCATTTGGCTGGCATACGGTTGCCGAAGTCTGGGCGGCCGCAATGGTTGTCATGGCGCTGGTCTTCTATTTCACCACCAACGACGATCCCGTTCTGGTCGAACGCCGTCGCAAGGGTGAAAAGCCCACCAGCACGCTGATGGAGCTGGAACCACTCAAGAACATTCAGGTCTGGCGTTTCTCGCTTTATTACTTCTTCGTGTTCGGCGCCTTTGTGGCGCTCTCCCTGTGGCTGCCGCAATATCTGATCCATGTCTATGGCGTCGATATCCGTTTTGCCGGCATCATCGCGGCATTCTTCTCCATCCCGGCCAGCCTTTTCCGCGCTTATGGCGGGCATCTTTCAGATGTCTACGGCGCGCGCAGGGTCATGTACTGGACCTTCGCCGTCTCGCTGGTGGCGACCTTCATTCTGTCTTATCCGCCAACGGATTATGTCATCCAGAGCGATAATGGCCCGCTGGCCTTCCACGCCGAAATGGGCGTAATCGGTTTCACGGTAACGGTCTTCATCCTCGGCTTCTTCATGGCCCTGGGCAAGGCAGCCGTCTTCAAGCATATCCCGGTCTATTATCCCGGCAATGTCGGCGCTGTCGGCGGTCTCGTCGGCATGATCGGCGGCCTTGGCGGCTTCATCCTGCCGATCCTGTTCGGCGTGCTGCTGGACCAGACCGGCCTGTGGACGAGCTGCTTCATGCTGCTCTTCGTCATCGTCGTCGTGTCCTTCGTGTGGATGCATGTCTCCATTCGCCAGATGGAACACGCAGCCGAAGGCAAGGCTACGGAAGAACTTCCCGCCTTCGCCGAATTGCAGGGCCTGAAAAAGGCTGAGGTCAAGCCTGCGACGGGCGAATCCGTCCTCACCGACTGGCGGCCTGACGATCCGGCCTTCTGGGAACAGAAAGGCAGGCGCATCGCCAAGCGCAATCTGTGGCTCTCCATCCCGGCGCTTCTCCTCTCCTTCGCCATCTGGCAGGTCTGGTCCGTCGTGGTGGCAAAACTGCCGCTGGTGGGCTATCAGTTCACGACCGACCAGCTCTTCTGGCTGGCCGCTCTGCCCGGCATTTCGGGCGCAACCCTGCGTATCTTCTATTCCTTCATGGTCCCGATCTTTGGCGGCCGCCTTTGGACGACGCTTACCACCTGGTCGCTCGTCATTCCGGCCATCGGCATCGGCTATGCGGTCCAGAATCCGGATACGCCTTACTTCATCTTCCTCCTTCTGGCACTCTTCTGCGGCTTTGGCGGCGGTAACTTCGCCTCCTCCATGTCCAACATTTCCTTCTTCTTCCCGAAGACGGAAAAGGGCAATGCGGCGGCACTGAACGCAGGCCTCGGCAATCTCGGCGTCAGCGTCGTGCAGTTCGTCGTTCCGCTGGTCATCACCGCAGGCATCTTCGGCAAGCTCGGCGGCAACCCGGCAATGGTCGCAACCGCGGCTGGCGAAGCCCCGCTCTGGCTCCAGAACGCCGGCTTCATCTTCGTGCCGTTCATCATCGTCACGGCTTTCGCCAACTGGTTCGGCATGAACGACATCGCCTCTGCCAAGGCTTCGTTTGCCGATCAGGCCGTCATCTTCCGCCGCAGGCATAACTGGATCATGTGCTGGCTTTACACCGGTACGTTCGGTTCGTTCATCGGCTATTCGGCAGGTTTCCCGCTGCTCACCAACATCCTGTTCCCCGAGGTCAATGCGCTGCAATTCGCCTTCCTCGGACCTTTGGTCGGTGCATTGTCGCGGTCGGGTTCCGGCTGGCTGGCAGACAAATACGGCGGCGGTCGCGTTACCATCTGGGCTTTCATCCTGATGATGGTTGGCGTGGCAGGCGTGCTCTACTTCGTCGGCATCAAGGATGAGCCGAATGCCTTCTGGGGCTTCTTCGCCGCCTTCATCCTGCTGTTCTTCGCCACCGGCATTGGCAATGCCTCCACCTTCCAGATGATCCCGGCGATCATGGCGAAGGATATGGAACGGCTGATGCCCATGGCTTCGGCAGAAGAACGCCGCCGCCAGGCAGACAAGGAATCCGCAGCCATCACCGGCTTCACCTCGGCCATCGCTGCCTTCGGCGCCTTCTTCATCCCCAAGGGATACGGCACCTCGATCAGCCTGACCGGAGGACCGGAAATGGCGCTGTGGGCATTCCTGATCTTCTACGTGACCTGCCTCATCATCACCTGGGGCGTCTATACCCGAAAAGGCGGACTGCTGGACTGCTCTACGACGTCGAGCGCCGCCTCAAGCCGGCCGCAGCCGCCGCTTGAAGAAAAACTGAGAGGATATAATCATGAGTCTACTCCTCGACCGCCTGAACTTCCTGGCACGCAGGAATGTCGGCACCTTCTCGGAAGGGCACGGCGTCACCACCAATGAAAGCCGTGATTGGGAAGACGCCTATCGCAAACGCTGGCAGCACGACAAGATCGTGCGCTCCACCCATGGCGTGAACTGCACCGGCTCCTGCTCGTGGAAGATCTATGTCAAGGGCGGCATCATCACCTGGGAAACCCAGCAGACCGACTATCCGCGCACCCGCGCGGATCTGCCGAACCACGAACCGCGCGGCTGTCCGCGCGGGGCGAGCTATAGCTGGTACATCTACTCGGCCAACCGCGTGAAATATCCGCTGATCCGCTCGCGCCTGCTGAAGCTGTGGCGCAAGGAACGCGCGGTGAAGACGCCGGTGGCCGCATGGGCTGCCATCCAGCAGGACCCGGCCAAGCGTTCCGATTATATGAAGGTGCGCGGCCTCGGCGGCTTTGTGCGGGCGACATGGGATGAGGTCAACGAGATCATCGCCGCCGCCAACGCCTATACGACCAAGACCTATGGCCCTGACCGCGTGGTTGGCTTCTCGCCGATCCCGGCCATGTCGATGGTTTCCTATGCGGCGGGCTCGCGTTATCTGTCGCTGCTCGGCGGCGTCTGCATGTCCTTCTACGACTGGTATTGCGATCTTCCGCCTGCTTCGCCCATGACCTGGGGCGAGCAGACAGACGTGCCGGAATCGGCAGACTGGTACAATGCCGGTTTCCTCATGCTGTGGGGCTCCAACGTTCCGCAGACCCGCACGCCCGACGCGCATTTCTATACTGAAGCCCGCTACAAGGGCGCAAAGTCGGTCGTCGTCTGCCCCGACTATTCGGAAGCCGCCAAGTTCTCCGATCTCTGGCTGCACCCGAAGCAGGGCACCGATGCCGCCCTTGCCATGGCTTTCGGCCATGTCATGCTGCGCGAATATCACCTCGACCGGCAGGTGCCCTATTTCGAGGATTATTGCCGCAAATATTCCGACTTCCCGATGCTGGTCATGCTCACGAAGAAGGACGGCCACTACGTGCCGGGCCCGTTTCGTGCGTGCATCCGACTTCGCCGACAATCTGGGCGAAGGCAACAATCCGGACTGGAAAACGGTCGGCTTCGACACCAAGTCCGGCGCCTATGTCGCTCCGACAGGGTTCCATCGGCTTCCGCTGGGGCGATGATGGCAAGTGGAACCTGGAAGAAAAGGACGGCAAGGGCAAGGATGTGGAACTTGCCAAGAGCTTCATCGACAAGGACGCACATGATGCCGTTGCCGATGTGGCCTTCCCTTATTTCGGCAATCTCGACCATGAACATTTCGAGGGCACCGATCATGACAGCATCCTCGTGCGCAAGGTTCCCGCCCGCACGCTGAAGCTGAAGGAAGGCGACGTGATGGTCGCCACTGTCTTCGATCTCTTTGCGGCCAATTACGGTCTCGACCGCGGCCTTGGCGATGAAAACTGCGCCAAGAGCTATGATGACGGCCTGCCCTACACCCCGGCATGGGCCGAAAAGATCACCGGCGTTCCGCGCGCCCAGATCATTGCGGTTGCCCGTGAATTTGCGACCAATGCCGAAAAGACCAATGGCCGTTCCATGGTCATCGTTGGCGCCGGTCTCAATCACTGGTACCACATGGATATGAACTATCGCGGCATCATCAACATGCTGGTGATGTGCGGTTGCGTGGGGCAGTCCGGCGGCGGCTGGAGCCATTATGTCGGGCAGGAAAAGCTGCGCCCGCAGACCGGCTGGACGGCGCTTGCCTTCGCGCTCGACTGGACCCGCCCGCCGCGCCATATGAACTCGACATCGTTCTTCTATGCGCACACCGACCAGTGGCGCTACGAGACCGTCAAGGTGCAGGATATCCTGTCGCCGACTGCGCCGGAAGGCAACTGGGACGGCACGATGATGGATTACAATATCCGCGCCGAGCGCATGGGCTGGCTCCCGTCCGCGCCGCAGCTTCAGGTAAACCCGCTGGAGGTCGCAAAACAGGCGGCTGAATCCGGCAAGGACGCGAAGGATTTCGTTGCCGGCGCCCTGAAGAACGGCTCGATCACCATGTCCTGCGAGGATCCGGACCATGAGGCCAACTGGCCGCGCAACATGTTCGTCTGGCGTTCCAACCTGCTCGGTTCTTCCGGCAAGGGCCATGAATATTTCCTGAAACATCTGCTTGGCACGTCGAACGGCCTGCTTGGCAAGGATCTCGGTCAGGAAGGCGCACAGGAAAGCCGCGAGGCCGTGTGGCACGAACATGCGCCGGAAGGAAAGCTGGACCTTCTGGTCACGCTCGACTTCCGCATGTCCACCACCTGCGTCTATTCCGATATCGTTCTGCCGACTGCAACCTGGTACGAAAAGAACGATCTCAACACTTCCGACATGCATCCCTTCATCCATCCGCTGTCGAGTGCAGCCGATCCGGCCTGGGAAGCGCGCAGCGACTGGGAAATCTTCAAGGGGATTGCCAAGAAGTTCTCCGATGTTGCACCGGAAGTGCTGGGCGTAGAAAAGGACGTCGTTCTCGTGCCGACCCTGCACGATACGGCAGGCGAGCTGGCACAGCCCAAGGACGTTCTGGACTGGAAGCGCGGCGAAGTCGAACCGATCCCCGGCAAGACCATGCCATCGGTCGTCGTCGTCGAACGCGACTATCCGAACCTCTACAAGCGCTACACCTCCGTTGGCCCGCTTCTCGACAAGCTTGGCAATGGCGGCAAGGGCATTTCGTGGAACACCCAGCATGAGGTCGATCTGCTGGCCAAGCTCAACGGCAAGGTTGGCGAGCCGGGTACGAGCGAAGGCCGTCCGCGCATCGACACCGATATCGACGCCACGGAAGTCATCCTGTCGCTGGCACCGGAAACCAACGGTGAAGTGGCCGTGAAGGCATGGGCTGCGCTGTCCAAGTTCACGGGCCGCGACCACACCCATCTCGCCATTCCGAAGGAAGACGAGAAGATCCGTTACCGCGATATCGTCGCACAGCCGCGCAAGATCATCTCCTCGCCCACCTGGTCGGGCCTGGAATCGGAAAGCGTGTGCTACAATGCGGGCTACACCAACGTTCACGAACTGATCCCGTGGCGCACGCTGACCGGCCGTCAACAGCTCTATCAGGATCACCTGTGGATGCGCGCATTCGGCGAAGGCTTCTGCGTCTACCGCCCTCCGATCGATACGCGGACCGTCAGCTCGGCCATTCGCGCCAAGACGGATGGACAGCCGCATCTGGTGCTGAACTTCATCACCCCGCACCAGAAATGGGGCATCCACTCCACCTATTCGGACAACCTGTTGATGCTCACGCTCAATCGTGGCGGGCCGGTTGTCTGGATAGCGGAACCGGATGCAGCCAGGGCCGGCATTGCCGATAATGACTGGGTGGAGATCTATAACTCCAACGGCGCCATCGTGGCCCGTGCCGTAGTTTCGCAGCGCATGAGGGAGGGAACAACCTTCATGTACCACGCACAGGAAAAGATCGTGAACACGCCGGGCTCGCCCCTGACCGGGCAACGCGGTGGCATTCACAACTCCGTCACCCGCGTCATCACCAAGCCTACGCACATGATTGGCGGTTATGCCCATCAGGCTTACGGCTTCAACTATTACGGGACCGTCGGCTCCAACCGCGACGAATTCGTGGTGGTGCGCAAGCTGGACAAGGTGGACTGGATGGAAGGTCCGCTCGAAGAAGGCAACAAGTCGTCCCAGGTTAAGGAGGCAGCAGAATGAAAATTCGCGCTCAAATCGGAATGGTGCTGAATCTCGACAAGTGTATCGGCTGCCACACCTGCTCCATCACGTGCAAAAACGTCTGGACCAATCGTGAAGGCGTCGAATATGCCTGGTTCAACAATGTCGAGACCAAGCCCGGCGTCGGTTTTCCCAAGGAATGGGAAAACCAGAAGAAGTGGAACGGCGGCTGGGTTCGCAAGAAGAACGGCAAGATCGAGCCGAAGATGGGCGCAAAATGGCGCATCCTCGCCAAGATTTTCGCCAATCCCGACCTGCCGGAAATCGACGATTATTACGAACCGTTCGATTTCGATTACGGCCATCTCCAGACGGCAGGCGAAAGCCGCACCATGCCGACCGCCCGTCCGCGCTCGCTGATCTCCGGCGAGCGGATGGAGAAGATCGAATGGGGCCCGAACTGGGAAGAAATTCTCGGCGGCGAATTCGCCAAGCGCTCGAAGGACTACAATTTTGAGGGCGTGGAGAAGGAAATCTACGGCCAGTTTGAAAACACCTTCATGATGTATCTGCCGCGCCTGTGCGAGCACTGCCTCAACCCGACCTGCGTTGCGGCCTGCCCGTCCGGTGCGATCTACAAGCGCGAAGATGACGGCATCGTCCTGATCGATCAGGAAAAATGCCGCGGCTGGCGCATGTGCGTTTCCGGCTGCCCCTACAAGAAGATTTACTACAACTGGAGCTCCGGCAAGTCCGAGAAGTGCATCTTCTGCTATCCGCGCATCGAAAGCGGCCAGCCGACGGTCTGCTCGGAAACCTGTGTGGGCCGCATCCGCTATCTGGGCGTGATGCTCTATGATGCCGACCGCATTTCGGAAGCCGCTTCCACGGCCAACGAACAGGATCTCTATCAGGAACAGCTCAACATCTTCCTCGATCCGAACGATCCTGCGGTCATCGAGCAGGCCCGCAAGGACGGCGTGCCGGACGCATGGCTGGAAGCAGCCAAGCATTCGCCGGTCTACAAGATGGCCATGGACTGGAAGATCGCCTTCCCGCTCCATCCTGAATACCGCACCCTGCCGATGGTCTGGTATGTGCCGCCGTTCTCCCCGCTTCAGTCGGCCGCGCAGGCCGGCAAGCTGGGCATGGACGGCCCGCTGCCGGATGTGCGCTCCATGCGCATCCCGGTCCGCTACCTCGCCAACCTGCTGACCGCAGGCAAGGAAGAGCCGGTCATTTCCGCGCTGGAACGTATGCTGGCCATGCGCGCCTATATGCGCGCCAAGACCATCGATGGCGTCATCGACGAGGCAATTGCCGACCGCGTCGGCATGAGCGGCGCGATGATCGAGGAAATGTACAACATCATGGCCATTGCCAATTACGAAGACCGCTTCGTCATCCCGACGTCGCACCGCGAGATCACCGAGGACGCCTATGACGTTCGCGGCTCCTGCGGCTTCACCTTCGGCAATGGCTGCTCCGGCGGCACGTCCACGGAAGACCTGTTCGGCGCCAAGCGCCAGAAAGTCGTGCAGACCCCGACGGATATTTTCAGGGAGCAGGTCTGATGAACCGAACCCTGAAGATCATTTCGCTGCTCCTCTTCTACCCCTCGCCTGAATTGCAGGCGGGGCGGGCAGAGCTGAAAGCGGCGCTTGAGGGGGAGAAAAATCTCTCCCCCGGCGTGCGCAGGCTTCTCGACAAGCTGGTCGATTATATCTGCACCGCCGATCTCTACGAGGCGCAGGAACGCTACGTGCATCTCTTTGACCGCACGCGCTCGCTTTCGCTGCACCTTTTCGAGCATGTCCATGGCGAAAGCCGCGACCGCGGGCAGGCCATGGTCGATCTCGGCCAGATGTATGAGGATAACGGCTTCGATATCGACGCCAAGGAACTGCCAGACTATCTGCCGCTGTTCCTCGAATTCCTCTCCACGCGCTCGACCGAAGAGATTCACGACCTCCTCACCCAGACGGGCCACATCACGGCGGCAATCGGCGAGCGCCTGCGCAAGCGCCAGTCGCCCTATGCCGGGGCCTTCGCCGCGCTTCTTCATCTTGCCAATGCCAAGCCGGACGAGAAACTCGTCGGAGAATTGCTTCGCCAGGAAGAAGACGACCCGGACGACCTCGCCGCACTCGACCGCATCTGGGAAGAAGAGGCTGTGACTTTCGGCGCCAATGCAGGCGAAAATGCCTGCGGGCCGGATCGGCTGCGCATGCAGATGCGCGCCGCACACCGCAAGCCCGCTTCGCCATCAACACAAATCTAGGAGACGAAAGATGGCCAGCTATTTCAACACGTTTCTGTTCGGCATCTATCCCTATATCGCGCTGAGCGTCCTCGCACTCGGCTCGATCGTCCGCTACGACCGCGAACCCTATACCTGGCGCTCCGGCTCCAGCCAGCTTCTGCGCCGCAGGCAGCTCATGTGGGGCTCGGTCCTGTTCCATCTCGGCGTTCTCGTCATTTTCGCAGGCCACTTTGTGGGCCTTCTGACCCCGATCTGGATCTTCGACACGCTCGGCATCAGCCATGAGGCAAAGCAGATCCTCGCCATCGTCGCGGGCGGCATTGCCGGCCTGATGGCAATCATCGGCGCCAGCATGCTGGTGCATCGCCGCCTGTTCGACCCGCGCGTGCGCGCTTCCTCGCGCCCAAGCGACACACTCATCATCATCTTGTTGTGGGTGCAGCTTCTGCTCGGCCTGAGTTCGATCCCGGTTTCGCTCCAGCACATCGATGGCGGCGAAATGGTCAAGTTCATGAACTGGGCGCAGGGCATCTTCACCTTCAACCCGGCCGCCTCCAGCTATGTTGCCGATGCTTCCATCGTGTTCAAGATGCACATCTTCCTCGGGCTCACGATCTTCATCCTGTTCCCGTTCACCCGTCTTGTGCATATGCTGAGTGCGCCGGTGCGTTATATCTGGCGTCCGGGCTATCAGGTGGTGCGTGAGCGCAACCACACCGCCGCGCCTTCGCATCTGCGCGCTCCTGCGGAGTAAGGTTCATGGTCACACTTTTCGACCGGAAGAATGCAGGTGGACAACCGGCGGGGGATAACCCCGCCGGACATCACGGCCACCAGCACCAGTCCGGCTACACCACCTAACAGGAACCCGATACGCGCGTGCCGCCCAAGCCGCGCCCGGTTTTCGATGCGGTTTCGGTCAATGGCGTCACGATTGACGAAGCCGATATCCTGACCGAAGCGCAGAACCACCCGGCGGAAAACCCCGGCGCGGCGCTGCTTTCAGCGGCCCGCGCCCTTGCTGTGCGCGAGCTTCTCCTGCAACGCGCAAGGGAAATCGGCATCGAGCCGGAACATGAGAAAGACGCCGAAGGCCGCGCCGAAACCGATGAGGATGCGCTTGTGCGCATGGTCATCGAACGGGAAGTGGACGTGCCTTCTGCCTCCCGCGATGAAGCCCAGCGTTACTATGAGAACAACCGCCATCGCTTCACCAGCGCGCCCATTCTGGAAGCAAGCCACATTCTGATTGCTGCCGACCCGGCAGATCAGGAGACGCGCGACGCCGCCCGCCAGACGGCCACGCGGCTTGCCGCAGCCGTCATTGCGGAGCCTGCAACCTTTGCCTCCGTCGCGCTGGAATATTCGTCCTGCCCGTCGGGCGCACAGGGCGGCAATCTGGGCCAGCTCACACGCGGCAGCACCGTGCCGGAATTCGAGCGGGCGCTGGAGCGGATGACACCCGGCGAAACCACTGCCAACCCCATCGAAAGCCGTTTCGGCTACCACATCGTCCGGCTGGACCGGCGCGTGGAAGGCGAGGAACTTCCCTTCGATTATGTGGCCGACAAGATCGCGGGCTGGCTTGAAGCCTCCACCTGGTCGAAGGCAGTGTCGCAATATATCGCGATCCTTGCCGCCGAGGCTGAGATTACCGGCATCGACCTTCTGTCCGGCGAGGACGGCGGCGAATGAAAGCCGCCCCTATCCTCGCTGCAATCCATGCGGCCAAGGACGTGCCTGTTGACCCCCTGCTGGCGGAAATCGCCGCGCGGGGCAAGCAGGATGGCTTGCGGGTTGCGGGCTTTTTCCAGCATCGCGGCAAGGATACGGAAGAATGTTGCCGTGATATCGAGATCGAGCATATCGCCACAGGCATAACCCAGATCATCTCGCAGCCGCTCGGCACCGGGTCGCGCGGCTGCCGCCTCGACCCGGCAGCCCTTGCCGATGTCGCGGGCGCCCTGCTTGGCGAACTGGAAGCGGGCGCGCAATTGCTGATCCTCAACCGTTTCGGCAAGGGAGAAACCGAAGGCCACGGCTTCCGCTCGGTGATCGAAGCCGCCTATGCCCGCCAGATTCCGGTGCTGACTGTCGTGCGCGAAACCTATATCGACGGCTGGCGCGATTTTGCGGGCCCTTGCGGCACCTTGCTTGCCCCCAACAGCGAAAGTGTCACCGACTGGTTCAATGCGGTGATGGCCCCGCCTTTGCGCGCGGCAATCTGAACGGCTTTTTCACCCCGCCTTCCGGCGGGGTTTTTCTTCCGGGTTCCAGCTTTGCGCCTGCGGTGTGCCGACGCCAATGAGATCAATGGCGCGCGCGGCGACCTGGCTCGCTACATCCTCCACCGTCTGCGGCTGAAGATAGAAGGCAGGCACGGGCGGCATGACGATTGCGCCCATTTCCGTGACCGTGCACATATTGCGCAGGTGAACCAGATGAAGCGGCGTTTCGCGCGCGATCAGCACGAGCTTGCGGCGCTCTTTGAGGTGCACATCCGCAGCCCGCGTCAACAGGCTGTCGCTATAGCCATTGGCAATGGCTGAAAGTGTGCGCATGGAACAGGGCGCAATAATCATCCCCGCCGTCGGCACCGAGCCGCTGGCAATCGCCGCCCCCACATCCTCCACCGCATAGGTGCGCGCGGCCAGCCGGTACAGCAAGGAATAGCCGTTCGCTCCAAGCTCGTAGCGCAAGGTCTGCTGCGCGGCATCGGAAATGACAAGGTGGGTTTCCACCTCCTCCATCACCGCGAGCCGCTCAAGAAGCTTGAGAGGAATGAGGGAGCCCGAAGCACCCGAAACACCGATGACGATCCGCTTCATATCCGTTTGTCCCTGTCGAGGCCGAGTTCATCCCAGATCGCGTCCACACGGGCGATGGTTTCTTCATTCATGGCCAGAACCTTGCCCCATTCGCGGTCCGTTTCAGGACCGATCTTGTTGGTGGCGTCAAGACCGAGCTTTCCGCCAAGGCCGGAGCGTGGCGAGGCGAAATCCAGATAATCGACCGGCGTGTCGGAAAGTGTCACCACGTCGCGGCTTGCATCAAAGCGGGTGGCAAGCGCCCACATCACATCGTCCCAGTTGTGTACATCGATATCGGGATCGACGGCGATAATGAGCTTGGTATAGCTGAACTGCGGCAGCATGGACCAAAGCCCCATCATCACGCGCCGCGCCTGCCCCGGATAACGCTTGTCGATGGAAACCACCATGGCGCGGTAGGAACAGGCGGCAGGCGGCAGCCAGAGATCGGCTATCTCGGGAAACTGCTTGCGCACGACAGGCACGAAAAGCTGGTTCATCACCTCGCCAAGCCGCGAAGGCTCGTCCGGCGGGCGCTCCGTATAGGTGGAAAGATAGACCGGCTTCTTGCGCATGGTGATCGCCGTCACCTGCATGACGGGAAACGCCTCCACGCTGTTATAATAGCCGGTATGGTCCCCATAAGGCCCTTCGGGCGCGGTTTGTGTAGCGGAAACCCGACCTTCAAGAACGATTTCTGCATTGGCGGGCACCATCAGCGGCACCGTGCGCCCCTGCGTGACACACGGCCTGCGCCCGCCCAGAAGGCCGGAAAATGCAAGCTCGCTCATGCCTTCCGGCAGCGGCATAACTGCGGCCAGAATGGTCGCCGGGTCAACGCCGATGGCAATTGCAACCGGCATGTCCTCACCGCGCTTTTGCCACATGCGATGGTGGCGCGCGCCGCCGCGATGCGCGAGCCAGCGCATGATAAGCCGGTTCTCTCCCAGTTTCTGCATCCGGTAAATGCCGACATTGACATCGGAGGGATCGTCCGGCGCGCGTGTGATAACGAGCGGCCAGGTGATGAGCGGCGCAGGCTCGCCCGGCCAGCACCATTGGATCGGCAGCGTGTCGAGATTGACCGATGCGCCTTCCATCACAAGGCCATGAACCGGCGCCCGGCTCACCTGGCGCGGGCGCATGTTGAGGGCTGCCTTGGCCATCGGCAGCTTTTCCCATATTTCACCGGCCGAACGCGGCGGCTTCGGCGCACGCAATTCGGCCAGCATTTCAGCCAGAAGCGGCAATTCCTCCGGCAGACGCCCAAGCCCCCAGGCGATACGCCGCTCGGACCCGAAAAGATTGGCGAGAAGCGGGATGGTTTGGGTTCTGCCTTCCGCGTCAACCGGGTTTTCAAACAGAAGCGCCGGGCCATCGGCTTCCAGCACACGGCGATGGATTTCCGTCACCTCATGCACAAGGGATACAGGACGCGCAATACGGACAAGATCGCCACGCTTTTCCAGTTCCGTCAGGAAGCTTTGCAGGCAATCATAGTGAGTAGGTAAAGAGGAACTGCTTTTCATGATCCACTTTGAATATGCAATTCTTCATGCGTCCTTGATTTGGATCAAACTCAATTGGAGTTGAATCGCATAATCCTTGCGGAAGCGTCCCCCGGCCAGATCTGGAGCTGACAATGATGAAAATTCCGCAAGCTGTGGCTGCTCCAGCCCGGCTGGTTCCGCCATTTCTCCTCAACCCGCTGGTATCGCGCGTGTTCCATCAGGTGATCCGTGCCCATCCCGGCCTGTTTGAACGGCTCGGCGAGCATGTGAACAAGCGTTTCGGCTTCCGCCCTTCCGATCTGCCCTTCACCTTTCTGGTAGAGCCGGGCAAACCGCGTATTTCCGTTTTCCGGCAGGATGCCGCCTTCGAGGCGGATGCGGCCATTGAAGGCCCGCTCGTCATGCTGCTGGCCCTTCTGGAAGGCAAGCTTGACGGAGATGCGCTGTTCTTCTCGCGCGATATCACCGTCACCGGCGATATGGAAGCCATGCTGGCGCTGCGAAACGCGCTCGACGATTGCAATGTGGACCTGCCTGCCGATCTCGGCAACGGTGCAGGACCTTTCGGCCCTGTCGTGCGAAGCATAGCCGGCTATATAAGGGAAAAAGCACTCGGCGCTGACGCTCACGATCGGGAGGCGCATTCATGGAACTGATTTGTCCGGCAGGTACGCCGTCCGCACTGCGTGAAGCCGTGCAGGCGGGCGCGGATGCCGTTTATTGCGGTTTTCGCGATGAGACCAATGCGCGTAATTTTCCGGGGCTGAATTTCAGCCGCGATGAATTGCGCGATGCAATCGGCTTTGCCCATGCGCGCAATTGCCAGGTCTTTGTCGCCATCAATACATTCATGCGCGCAGGCGACGAACATATCTGGTATAAGGCCGTGGACGATGCCGCAGCCCTTGGCGCGGATGCCGTCATTCTTGCCGATTTCGGCCTGATGGCCTATACGGCAGAGCGCCATCCGAACCAGCGCCTGCATGTTTCCGTTCAGGCGTCCGCTTCAAACGCCGATGCAATCAGCTTCCTGATCGACGCCTTCAAAGCAAAACGCGTGGTGCTGCCGCGCGTGCTCACCATCGCCGATATCGCCAAGCTTGGCCGCAAGATCCCTTGCGAGATGGAGGTCTTCGTTTTCGGCGGGCTTTGCGTGATGGCGGAGGGGCGCTGCTCGCTTTCCTCCTACGCGACCGGCAAATCGCCCAACATGAACGGCGTCTGTTCGCCCGCAAGCCATGTGCGCTATCGCCATGACGGTTCGGAACTCGTTTCGGAACTGGGCGATTATACGATCAATCGCTTTCCGGCAGGCGAAGCCGCCGGCTATCCGACGCTGTGCAAGGGCCGCTTCAACATCGGCGATGAGGAAGGCTATGCCTTTGAAGACCCCGTGTCCCTCGACGTGATGGATCATATCGACGAATTGCGCGCGGCCGGCGTTTCCGCGCTCAAGATCGAAGGCCGCCAGCGCGGCAAGGCCTATGTGGCCGAAGTGGTTTCCACCCTGCGGCAGACCCTTGCCGCCGGGCCGGAAAAACGGGCTGCCCTCCTGTCGCGCCTGCGCGCGCTCAGCGAAGGCCAGCAGACCACATCGGGCGCCTACGAAAAACGCTGGAGATAATCATGGCAACGAATGCGACCCCCAGCCTCAGCATGGGGCCTGTTCTTTTTCTGTGGGATGGGCCGAAATGGCGGGATTTCTATTTCCGCATCGCCGACGAAGCGCCGGTAAGCCACGTCACCGTTGGCGAAATCGTCTGTTCCAAACGGTTTCATTTCGTCGATCCCTATATGGAAGCGGTCATTGAGCGCCTGCAACAGGCGGGCAAGACGGTGAGCCTCGGCTCGCTTGCCCTTGTCATGCTGGAGCGCGAGGCAAAACAGGTGCGCCAGACAATCGAGAAGGCCACGCTGCCCGTCGAAGCAAACGATCTTTCCGCGCTGGGGCTTCTTTCCGGCAAGCCGCACACGGTCAGCCCGCTCGTCAATGTCTATAATGCAGCCACGGCCAAGGTTCTGGCCGAGCGCGGCGCAACGTCCATCTGCCTGCCGCCGGAATTGCCGCTCGCTTCAATCCGCGAGATCGTCAAGGGTGCGCCGGACATCGCCTTCGAGGTCTTCAGCTTCGGGCGCGTGCCGCTTGCCATCTCCGCGCGCTGTGCCCATGCCCGCTCCAAGGGGCATATCAAGGACAATTGCCAGTTCGTCTGCGGCGAGGAGCCGGACGGCCTGCCGGTCAAGACGCTGGACAGCCAGCCATTCCTTGCACTGAACGGTGTGCAGACCCTGTCCCATACATGTCAGGCTTTTCTGGAAGACATGCCGGAACTGAAAGCCGCAGGCGTCAGCCGTTTCCGCCTTTCGCCGCAGGTTTGCGACATGGTGGCTGTCGCGCAAATTCATGAAGACGTGCTTCTGGAAAAGATCGACCCCGATGAAGGCGTCGCACGGCTCAAGGAAGTCTATCCCGCTGTACCGCTCTCCAACGGGTTTCTGCATGGCGGCATCGGCGCGGCATGGGTCAGCCGTCAGCGCAGCATGGCAGCCGGGCATTAGAGCGTGTTTCGATCTGATTGAATCAGATCGGCGCTCTAATCCTTTGTTTTGACGCGCATCTTTTCCGAAAACCGTTTCACACTTTTCGGAATGCGCTCTAATCTTCACAACGGCTTGCCCCTTCGCAGTCGCGGTCATATTGCCTTGCAACCGGAAAAGGCGGCGGGCGCTGCGGATAAGGCGTTGCAATAATATTTCGCATCAACACATTTATGTGGTTGGTTTGCAAAGCAATCTCTGCTTTACATTGCATCTTCTTGCCAGAAAGGTATAGGGAAGGTTTCCATCCCGGTGCGTCTTCTTCGCAGCCAGGCAATGCCGGGAGCCACCCCCCTGCCTTGTTCGGCAAAGGCGTGCCTTCGGAGGAGCGAATACAAATGAATTATTGCGGCAAAGCGCATCACCTGTTCCTTGAAAGGGGAAGAGGATGAGCGCCTATCCCAAGCTGGTTCAATCGAACGAGCCCCACCCTACAGCCATTGAACTGAAAGACGTGCAGATTTCATTCCGGCTCGCCGATGGCGGCCGGTTCGATGCCGTGGCGGAAAGTAATCTCGCAGTCGCCGAAAACGAATTCGTTGCCATCGTCGGCCCGACGGGATGCGGCAAATCCACCCTGCTCAATGCCGTGGCGGGACTTCTGACACCTGCAAGCGGCACGGTGGAAATCAGCGGCCAGCGCCTTCAGGGCCTTAACCGCAAGGCGGGTTATCTCTTCCAGCAGGATGCGCTGATGCCCTGGAAGACGGTGCTGGAAAATGTCGCGATCGGCCTTGAAATTGCCGGCACGCCCAAGGCCAAGGCGCGTGAACAGGCGCGGGAATGGCTCAACAAGGTCGGCCTCGGCACTTTTGGCGATCGCTATCCGCACATGCTTTCCGGTGGTCAGCGCAAGCGTGTCGGCCTTGCACAAGTCCTGATCCGCAATCCGAAATATCTGCTCATGGACGAGCCCTTCGGCCCGCTCGATGCGCAAACCCGTGTCATCATGGGTGACCTGCTGCTCGACCTGTGGTCACAGGACAAGAAGGCCGTCATGTTCGTGACCCACGATCTGGAAGAAGCCATTGCGCTTGCCGATCGCGTGGTCATCATGTCGGCGGGGCCGCGTGCGCGCATCATGGCCGAATATCGCATTCCGCTTGCCCGCCCGCGCGAAATCTCCGAAATCCGGCTCGACAACCAGTTCCATGAGATACATCGCGAAATCTGGAGCGCACTGAAAGAAGAAGTGCTGAAAGGTTACCAGCAGACAAGCGGAGAACGTTCATGAAAAAGCCCATGCTGTTTCTGGCGCAGCTCGGCATTGCTGTCGCCGTTATTCTCGTATGGCATCTCTTCACCGCCACCCATCTCTTCGGCAATCCGGCCAAGGCGCAGTTTTTCTTCGCCACGCCGGGTGACGTGGCGCTGCGCACCTATAAATGGTTTGTCGATGGAACCATCTGGTATCATCTGGGCATCACCCTGCTCGAAGCCATGCTGGCCTTCGCCATCGGCGCGGTTGGCGGCGTGCTGATCGGCTTCTGGTTCGCCCGCAAACCGCTGCTTGCCGCGATTTTCGACCCTTATGTGAAGGCGGCGAACTCGCTGCCGCGCGTGGTGCTGGCCCCAATCTTCGCGCTGTGGCTTGGCCTTGGCATCTGGTCCAAGGTGGCGCTTGGCGTGTCGCTGGTGTTCTTCATCGTCTTCTTCAATGTCTATCAGGGCGTGAAGGAAGTGAACCAGACCGTGCTTTCCAATGCGCGGATGCTGGGCATGAACGAACGGCAATTGCTGCGCAATGTCTATCTGCCATCCGCCCTCTCCTGGATGTTCTCAAGCCTTCATACCGCCGTCGGCTTTGCCGTCGTGGGTGCGGTGGTGGGCGAATATCTGGGGTCTTCGGCGGGGCTCGGCTATCTCATCCATCAAGCAGAGGGCGTGTTCGACGTGACCGGCGTTTTTGCCGGAATGCTCGTTCTCACCGCTTTCGTCCTGCTGATCGATTGGGGTGTGTCAATCATCGAGCAGCGCCTGCTGGTCTGGCGGCCCAAGGCCGCCGGTCAGAACGGCGCCTGAACCGACAATATCGTAGGAGGAAACCATGACAACAACCCGTAGAGACATATTGCTGGGCGCGGCGGCTTTCGGCCTGGCAAGCATCGCCACGCGTCTGCCCGCCTATGCGCAGGATGCATCCGCCCGCGCCTGAAAAGCTGGAACTGATGTTTGGCGTGGGCGGCAAGCCGCTATTTTATTATTTGCCGCTCACCATCGCAGAGCGCAAAGGCTTCTTCGAGGAAGAAGGCATCAAGGCCACGATCAACGATTTCGGCGGCGGCGCAAAGTCGCTGCAAGCCCTGATTGGCGGTTCCGTCGATGTGGTGACGGGTGCTTACGAACACACGATCCGTATGCAGAACCGGGGCCAGGATATCAAGGCCGTGTGCGAACTTGGCCGTTTCCCCGGCATCTGCATCGGCGTGCGCAAGGATCTGGCCGGCGACATCAAGACCATCGCCGACCTGAAGGGCCAGAATGTCGGCGTAACGGCGCCAGGCTCTTCCACCTCGCTTCTTTTGCAATATGCACTCATCAAGAACGGCCTTTCGCCGGATGCAGCCTCGATCATCGGTATCGGCGGCGGCGCAAGCGCCGTGGCGGCGATCAAGAAGGGTGAAATCGCCGCCCTCGTCCACCTCGATCAGGTCATCACGCGGCTGGAAGTGGATGGCGATATCACACTTCTGCTGGATACCCGCACCGAGGAAGGGACGCGCCAGCTTTTTGACGGCACCAATCCGGCAGCAACCGTCTATGTGCAACAGAGCTTCATCGATGCCAATCCGGTCACGACGCAGCGCGTGGTCAATGCCTTCGTGAAATCGCTGAAATGGATTCACAACGCATCCGCCGACGAAGTGGCCGATACCGTGCCGGAAGAATATCTGCTGGGCGACCGCGCGCTTTACAAAACGGGCTTTGAAAAATCCCGCGCCATGTATTCGCAAAAGGGCCTGATCGCCGAAGACGGGTTCAAGAGCCTGTTTGAAATGCTCAAGACGCTCGACCCCGAGCTTGCCGGAGCCAATATCACTTTCGCGCAGACCTTCGATCCGCGTTTCGTGGAAGCAGCCCGGGCCTGATCCGGTCCAGCTTCAAAACCGGCAAAGCCGCCTCGTTCTGCGGGGCGGCTTTTCTTTATCGGGGTCTTATTATTCAGCCCATGCGCGAGCGGCGTTTGCGCAACAGCATGGGACCATATTCCACCACAAAGAGGCCAAAAGCCAGCATCCATAAAAGCGCGGATGCGGCAAGCAATGTGTGGAAGAAATTCGGCATAATCTCTGCGAAAGGCCGGATCACGGCGGCGGCGATGATGCAGACATAGGCAATCTGCGTCATGGGTGAAGCGACCAGTTCGCGCCCGGTATGGCCGCGCGTGGCGCGGGTCATGACGGCAAGCATCATTGCGCCGATCGCACCGACTGTCATCACATGTAGCGCCGAAAAGGGATTGAGCCGGTCAAGCGCGGAGAGCGCGATGGCAACGAAACCGCCCGGCACGAACAGATAGGCCACATGCAGGATGACGAGCAGCTTTTCACGCGCAACGGTCCAGCCGCGCCAGCGATAGAGCCGCACCAGATGGAATGCCGCCGCGATGAGTGCCAGCACTGCCGTCAGCGAGCTTTCCGGCAGGAAAATCCAGCTCAGGCAGGCAACCACACCAACAATGAGGGTCAGTGCATCGTAGCGGTTGAAGGGCACGGGAAACCGCGTCTTGCCCATGCGGTTCAGCCAGTTGCGGGTAAAGCTTGGGATGATGCGCCCGCCAATCAGCGTGACCAGAATCACATAGGCACTGACGCCAATACGGTTGGCAAATGTCACATCGCCATCGGTGAGCACCAGATAATGGAAAGCGAAATTGGCGATCATGACGCCGGCAATGCCACCCAGCACTTTCAGATTGCGCCAGTGATGGCCCGCGATGATTTCGCGCGCTGCAATGAACAGCAGGAAAGGCAGAAACAGGCTTTCAATGGCGACAGCCACATCAATATGCACGAGATCGGGCGCGAGAAAGGCGAGCCGCCCGGCAAGCCACACGCCGCACAGCACCGCAAGCGGCCCGCCCGAAACCGGCAGCCTGCCGGTCCAGTTGGGTACGGCGGTCAGCAGGAACCCCGCCAGAACGGCGGACGAAAAGCCGAACACCATTTCATGTGCATGCCAGTTGAGGGCTCCATAGGAGCCCCCCAGCGGCAGGCCGATGGTGAGGGACAAGATCCACAACAGCATTGCCATGACGGCCCATATGGCGCCGCCCAGAAAAAACGGTCTGAAACCATAGCTTAAAATGACCGGGCCGGTCATTTTAAGTCCGCGCGGTATGCCGCCCTTGCGTTCGGACGGCATTGTTGCAGGAGAGGCCTGCAGGCCTTGCTGTGTGGTCATGTTTGTCCTCTGCATGAGGCCGGGTCAAGACCGGCCCATCGAGTCTGTAATTACTTCACTTCTGCAAGGATTTTGTCCAGCCGCTCCTGCACAACCTTCGGCTTCTTGGCCGAAACGATCTTTTCAAGGTTTTCCGGCTTATCGCCAACCGCAATGAGTGCGACCATGCTCATGGCATAATGCGGGGTGCACTTGATGAGATAAGCGCCCGGCTGATTGACCGTAACGGTATAATGTTCGTTGATCTTGCTCTTGAACTTCTCGGCACCGTCCGGGATCATATCCTTGACGGTTTCAACATTGTGGCCTTTGTCCATGGGAATGAACGTAATGGTGTCACCGGCATTGGCCTTGATATAGGAAGGCTCGAAAACCATTGCGCCTTCGGCGCCTTTGTTGAGCATATGGACTTCGATATTTTCAGCCAGAGCAGGGGCTGCCAGCAGTGCAAAAAGACCTGCGGCGGCGAACTTGATTGCGGTATTACGCATTTTAATCTTGATCTCCATCGATAGGCCCAAGGCATCGAAATCGTGCCGGATGAGCCGCGCAAACAAAGGCTTATCCCCCCCCCCCCCCCCGATGACGGCTATCTTTGATTAAAATCAAACAGGATTCATGTAGTTGAGGAAGATAGTCAGATTTCGCCTTCGGCAATTTGCCGCAAGCGGCGAAGGTCGCGCACGAGCAGGGATTGCCTGCCGCCCTCCACCCAGCCCTTGCTCTGCCATTGGCTGACGATGCGTGAAACCGTGTGCAGTGTCGTCCCCGTCAGTTCGGCGATATCCTGCCGTGAAACCGGGAAATCGATGCGCAGTCCCGTATCTTCCTGGATGCCCGCCTCGCGCACCAGCCGCAGCACCGCATGGGCCACGCGCTGCTCCACTTCCTGCGTCGAAATCTCGCGTATCCGGCTATGCGCCGCATCCAGCCTGCGCCCGATCATCTGCATGGTATTGACGGCAAGCGCAGGATTGCTTGCCATGAAAGCCGTCATCATTTCCATCGGCCAGGCAATAACGCTGCAATCCACCACCGCAAGCGGCGTACCGGGATAGTCCTCGCGCCCCAGCGCCATGGCGAAGCCGAAAAATCGCCGGGGTTGACCACACGCACAATAAGCTGCTGGCCGTCCGCCGTCACCTGCATGACCTTCAGCCGCCCCTGCACCAGAAGATAGAAAAGCCTGGCCTCTTCGCCCTGTTTGAAAACGGCGCTTCCCTTGGGAACCGCCCGCGGCATGGCCAGCCCCATGAGCTGTTCAAAGGCAGCATCATCCATTCCCGAAAAGACGGGCAGGCTTCTAACGAGAGCCCAGTCGATTATTGCCGCCATGTTTCCCTCTCCAATACCCCAAGCGCCAGCGCGGGGAGCGCCGTCACTGGTGCATGGGGGGTGCAAAGGGTTCGCTATCAGACCGATCCTCAAAAAGAAACCAATTTTGACCGATCAGGCCCCAAAGCGGCGCTTTTCGCCATCGCGGCTGACGGTATAAGCGAAAATGCCGGGCAGTTTTTTAAGCGTTTCCTTTATTTGTGCCGGTTCCATCAGGCTGAAAGCCGTAGCAAGCGCATCGGCCATCGCCGTATCTGGCGCAACCACCGTCACACGCCGGTAAAGGGCCGCCGAATAGCCGGTTTTCGGATTGCGCAGATGGTTGAAACGCCCGCTTTTCTCAAACTGGAAACCCGCAAAGCTGGAGGTGGCAAGCGCCTGATCCATGATGTCGATAAATTCTTCCGGCGCGGCCCCCGCCTCAAGATCGGCGATGCCGATACGCCAGGGCTTGCCATCCGGCTGCCCGCCGATAGCGCGATATTCGCCCATATCGACAAGTGCCTCGCTCACGCCTGCATCTCGCAGAAGGCCCACGACGCGATCAGTCACATAGCCCTGCGCAATGCCGTTCAGTGTCAGCGCCATTCCGGGCTTGGTAAAGGCGATGCGCTCCGCGTTGAAGAGCACATGATCGAAGCCTATCTTTGCAAGCGCCGCATCCCACTCCGCCCGCGAAGGGCCTTCAGGTGCGGGATTTGCCTGCGAGAAGTGCTTTCTCAGGCATTGCC
Organism: Brucella melitensis bv. 1 str. 16M; assembly: GCF_000007125.1. Taxonomy (NCBI): domain Bacteria; kingdom Pseudomonadati; phylum Pseudomonadota; class Alphaproteobacteria; order Hyphomicrobiales; family Brucellaceae; genus Brucella; species Brucella melitensis. The sequence continues at coordinate 1,006,379 of NC_003318.1, forward strand.
ACAAGGGCTGAACAGTTGGATCGAACAGCCCGTCGCTGAGTTGCCAGCAGGTGCGGCAAATGCCAAGCAATTCCACCATTTCCGGCGCAGGCGAAGCCAATGCGCCCGTATGGTTCAGCCGCACAATTTCGGAATCCGGGCGATAGAGGCTGAAGATATTCTCAAGCCTTTCCGCTTCCTGCGCTTTCACCGACAAGCCGCTCCGCCACCTTGCGGTCGGGATGATAGAAGATGATCTTGGCCGGAGCGCCCAAGGCCTGCCCCTGCCAGATGACCGGTTGCTGCTCGCCTTGCGCAAAGGCGAACCGGGGAAACATGGAAAACGTTGCGGCGACAGCGCCACCGACAAGGACACGGCGTCGGGTGATCGACATGATGGTTTCTTTCAATGCATATGGCTTTCGCCGTCCGGTTCCACATGCTGGGCCGTCTGCTCGCCCAGCACGTAATCCCTCGGCATCTCATCGAAGCTGACGATCCGGCCGCCATTATCGGCTGTAAACCGTTCAGCAGCGGCGCGGTCAGAGAACGGCACGGCTTCTTTCGCGCCCATGCCGCCCACGGCCCCGCTTTCGATCACAAAGAAAGCCTTGTGTGCATCGATCCAGTTATTCGCACCCGGCTCGTCCCAGTTGGGCGCCTTTGCCATATCGGACACATAGATGGCGGCGATATTCTTCGGCTCTTCCGGCAGCATGGTGAAGGCGAGCGTGTCGCGTGCAGACGAGAACCAGATCGGCTCGTTGGTCGGCCGCAGGATGATCTGCCCCTTGGGGCCTGGATGTTCCAGCACGTTCATCCCGCAATAGCGCCCCATGGCATTTTCCGTCAGTGCGAAAGGTGTGGCGGGTTCCTGCTTTTCCGCAGGCGAGCAACCGGCAAGCAGGGCGAAGAAGAAGGGGGCAAGAAACAGAGCGCGTTTCATAGTTCTTTCCTCGAAAAGACCAGCATGGAAAGCGATAGCGGCAATACGGCCCAAAGGCCGAGCGCCAGCGCCAATGCGGGGGCAGAAAGCGTGGCATTGCCTGCCATGCCTCCCATGCCGGTCAGGGCACCGGCTTGTCCGGTGCCAAAATTGAGAAGACGATAGGAATCGGCGGGATTGAGCAGAAGCAGGGCATTGAGCGCCGCACTGCCGATAGTCTGTCCCTGATCGAAAACCAGAAGGGCCGCATCATAGATCAGCACAAAGAACAGCCAGACGCCGATGGCGATGCCTGCCGCCGTGCTGCGCTCGCGCACCAGCGTGCTCGCGAGAAAGCCGATCGCAATGAAGACCGCGCCAAGCAGAATCGATGAGCCGATAAGTTTCAGAAACGAAATCCAGCTTGCTGCGTCCACACCCGTGCCGGTAGCGGCCAGCGCCAGCGCCGCAACGCCATATCCAAACAGCGTTGCGAAAGCGAGGATGGCAAGCTGCCCTATAAACTTGCCCAGAACCACCTGAATGCGGCTCAATGGGTAGCTTAGAAGAAGCAGCATCGTGCCGCGCTCCATTTCGCCGACGATTGCGTCATGCGAAATCAAAAGTGCAATCAGCGGGATGAGAAAGATGGTGAGGCTGGAAAGGCTCACGATCACCACATCAAGCTTGCTGGCTGCGACAGAGCTGCCCGTTGGGGCGCTGCCGAGAAAGGTCATGCTGAGGGCAAGTGCCGCCAGCAGAAGCGTGGTGGCCAGAACCCAGCGGTTGCGCAGGCCTTCCTGAATTTCCTTGGTGGCGATGATGGCGATATTGTTCATTCTGCCGCCTCCTGAACCGCCATGTCGCCCATATTGAGAAAATGCGCGTAAAGCTCGTCCAGCGTGGGCGGGATGATATCGAGTTCGTTCAGCTTGTCGTTCATGGCCACGATGCGGCGTACAAGTTCCATCTTGCCCTCCGCCGGGGCTTCCGTTTCGTAAAGATCGGGACCGAGCCGATGCCAGCGCAACAGCAGGTTGCCGGTTTCGACCGGCAGGCATGAAACGTCGTTCACCTCCACACGGGTACGCATCGGCAGGCGTGAAATCCGGCGCAGCGCGTCGATGGAACCATCCGCGATCACCTTACCTTTATTGGCGATGATGACGCGCCCGACCTTGGTTTCAAGCTCGGTCAGCGCATGGGAGGACATGAGAATGGTCGTGCCCTCCTGCCGCAAGCTTTCCAGAATTTCATAGAAACTCTGGCGCAGGGCCGGATCGAGACCCGTGGTCGGTTCGTCAAGCAAAAGAACGGCGGGCTGCCCCAGCAAAGCCTGCGCAAGTCCGAGGCGTTGGCGCATCCCCTTGGAATAGGTGCCGACGCGACGATGGGCAGCATGGGCAAGGCCGACACGTTCCAGAAGTGCATCCGCCTGGCCAAAGGGCACCTGTTTCAGCCGGGCATAGAAGCCAAGTGTCTCCGCGCCCGTCAGCGCCATGTTGAACGAGACATGTTCGGGCAGGTAGCCAAGCCGCAACCGCGCGGCAAAGGCACCCGCCGCAGGGTCTTCACCCAGCACACGCACCGCGCCTTTGGTGGGGCGGATCAGGCCAAGCATGAGCTTGATCATCGTGGTCTTGCCCGCGCCATTATGGCCGACAAGTGCAATATTTTCCCCCGCCATAAGCCGGAAACTTGCATCGCTTATGGCGTTAAAGCCGCCATAGGACTTGGTAACCTTATCAAGAACAACAGTCTCGGAGCCTGTTCCAAAAGTCGCCATGCCGGTCTGCAAATGGCGCTTTTCTGCGTTCCGATGCTCAGTCATTGTGCTTGCTTTCTTTAAGCTGGGCCGTTGGCTTGAGAAGAGGCTTCATGAGGGGATGGCTGTCCACAACACCACCGGGAAGAAGGGCGGGAAACTGCGTCTGCGCCCAGCGGATCGTATCGACAGCAGGGCTGTTGATGAGGATTTTTGCCTGCGGCACGGTCCACAGAACCCGGTCGATCAGATCATTCGGGCGATAGGGGCTATCCGCAATGCCGTCGCCATCGAGATCAAAGGCGGGATTGTCGCTCCAGTAATTGCCGCGCCCATCGACAGACCAGTCGAGATTGCGCGTGCCGACATATTTCACCTGATTGCGGTTGTTGATGAAGGAATTGCCGCTCATGGCATTGCCTTCCGAACCCGCCGTGAAATGAATGCCGATGCTGCAATTCTCGAAGCTGTTTTCGCTGAATTTGTTCTTGTTGGCGTTATAGATGAAGACGCATTTTTCAGGGCCGAGCCGCGCGGTTTCGCCGGCTGAGGCTTCCACCTTTTCCTCGCCCGGCACACCGTGTTCACCCTTTTGAAGGCCCGCCTCCAGCCAGCGTTCTATCGGCTGCATCCGCCCGACGACGCGATTGCCCGTAATGATCGAGCTATTGGCGTAGTTCAGGAGAAGACCGTGATCGCGGTCGCCCTCCGACACATTGTTCAGGATCTTCAGCCGGTTGGTGTACATGATCGCGAAACCGACCGAATTGTTGCGCGAGACGTTGCCGATCACCGCACTGTCGTCGGTATACATGTAATGGACGGCAAAGCGCACATCCTCCATCACATTGTCGCGGAAAATATTCTTGCGGCTGGCATTGGTATAGATGCCGTCGCGGCCATAGCGGATCGTGTTGCCCACGACCTGCGCACCGGGCGCATTCCAGACTGAAACGCCGCTGCCGGTTTCGGCCATGCGCACACCGCGGCGGCCCAGCACTTCATTGCCAATGGCAATCGAATCCGCCGCTCCATGCAGGTAAATTCCATAGGTATTGCCGATCAGCCGGTTGTTTTCCACGCGCGCGCCGGTGGCCGTTCTGGAAACAAAAATGCCCGAATGAAGATCAGGCAGGTTGTCGCCAGATCCGTGGACTTCCAGGCCGCGCACAATGGCGTTCGGCGCATTGACCGTGATCGCATTGCCGGTGCCAAGGCCGTCGAGGACGGCGCCCGGCTCTCCGGTCAGTTCGATGGCGCGGTCAATGACGACCGCGCCTTCATGCCTTCCGGCACGGAGCCGGACCACATCGCCCGGCTCGGCTTTTTCAATAGCCGCCTGTACACTTTCTCCGACAGCAACATCGATCTGCCTTGCCTGCGCGCCTGCGCAAAGTGCGGCGGCAAGCAGGCTCATGATGCCAGCGGTACGGAACAGGCGGGGGAGAACCATGTCCGTCAGGCCTTTTTCGGTTCGACGAGCATACGGCCCTGCATTTCCATATGCATGGCGTGGCAGAACCACGAGCAGTAATACCACCACACACCCGGCTTGGAGGCCTTGAACGTGACCGAAGCCGTCGCCTGCGGTGCGACTTCCATGTTCACACCGTAATTGACGATAGCGAAACCATGGGTCAGGTCTTCGATCTCATCGATATTGGTGACATAAACCGTCACTTCATCATCCTGCTGGACAGTGAATTCGGTGAGGCCGAAGGCAGGCGCGGAAGACGTCATATAGACACGCACCTTGTTGCCGTCACGCACCACTTCATTGGCTTCCATCAGATCAAGACCGTCCGCCTTTGCCTGCGCCACGGCATCGGCAAAAAATGGATCCTCACGGCTCCAGAAGCTGACAGGGTTGATCTTGGAGCGGTGAACGATCGTTGCATCATGCGGTTCCGCAAAGCTCGGACCGTCGTGAACAATCACCATCTTATCGCCGGAAATATCGATGAGCTGGTCGTTCTCAGGCTTGAGCGGGCCGACATTGAGGTAACGGTCCTTGGAGAACTTGTTCAGCGAAATCAGCCACTTGCCATCAACTTCCTTGGTTTGGCCCATGGAGCTGTGATTGTGGCCCGGCTGATAATGAACGTCGAGCTTCTGACGGATCGGATCGACCTTTTCGCCCTTGAATGCGCGCTTGGCGTCTTCAATGTTCCATTTGCAGATCTGGCTGTCGATGAAGAGCGTCGTATAGGCGTTGCCCTTGTCATCATAGGCCGTGTGCAATGGTCCAAGCCCCAGTTCCGGCTCGGCCACAACAGCGTCGCGCGGCTTGATCTTGTCGTCGAACAGGTCGTCGAACTTGCGCACATCGAACACCGTCACGGTCGGCGACAGCTTGCCATTGGCGACCACATGGATGCCGTCCAGCGCGGTGTTGATACCGTGCGGGCTGTTCGGCACCGGAATATAGCGCGTATATTTGGAGCCGTGGCGACCGTCGATGACCGGCACACCGTTCATTTCCTTGAAATCGCCATTGGCGACGGCTTCTTCGATACGCTTCAGGTTGAAGACGACAATCCAGTCCTGCTCGCTCGACATCATTTCGGCAAGGGTCGTCCCCTCTTCCGAATTATAGCAGGTAGAGAAGGCATATTTGCCCTAATAGTCGCAATCCACATTGTCGAGATTGCCATCGACCATCACCTGCCAGGCGACCTTCATCGTTTCACCGTCAACGGCGGTGAAGATGGCATGGTACTGCTTGACGTCATTCAGGTGGCTGCCATCATTCGGGATCGGTACACGGTCTTCGCCATTACAGAAGACATAGCCGGTCTTCGGATATTTCTGCACACGCAGGCCGTGAACCGTATGCTGGTTCGGCAACTGAATGATCTTGTCGCACTTCATCACGTCGAGGCGGATACGGCAGACGCGCGTATTGGCCTTGTCGTTGGCATAAAGATAACGACCGTCATAGGTTCCATCGGTGAAAGAGGGATGCGGGTGGTGCAGGTCGCCATTGAGGAAGATGTCGCCGCGATCCTTGAGGAATTCACGGTCCTGCGGAAGCAGGCCTTCCGTCAACACTTTGCGGCTTTCATTCGTCAGGCCCCAACCGGTGGCGCTGTCACGGTTGAAGACCGGGATGCGCATCAGCTCACGCATCGACGGCAGGCCGACAATACGCACTTCACCACACTGGCCGCTGGAGAAGAAGACGTAATATTCGTCCAGTTCCCCCGGCTTGACTTCGGGGCTCATGCCGCCCTTTGCGGCGCCAGCCGCAAGCGCAGTTTCGCTGGAACCGGCAAGCAGAGCCCCGCCGAGCCCGCTTGCACCGGCTGCCGCGACAAATGCCGAAGTTCCGAGCAATTGTCTTCGACTGAGCTGCGATTTCCTGGTTTCTTCAGTCATACTTTTCTCCTTTGAAAAAATCAGGCCGCGGGACCGGGATTGACGGGTGTTTCCACCGGCTTTCCCTTGACCGAGATGATAGGCCTGGCTGGACCGCCGCCACGTTCGGCAGCCGCTGCGAGAGGTGCATTGCGGGCTGCAAATTTTTCGCGCTTTACACGCACCTGGATCATGTGCGGGCAGCGCTGATCGTCGTGATAAAGCTCCTGGTAATGCATGCAGTAGATGCATTCATTGACGTTGATCTGCCCTTCAGGATGGATCGCTTCGACCGGGCATTCCGTGGCACAACGCTGGCAGGGCGAGCCGCATTCCTGCCACCGCTTCAGCCATTCAAACATGCGGATGCGTCCGGGAATGGCGAGCGCGGCACCGAGCGGGCACAGATAGCGGCAGTAGAAACGCTCAACGAAAAGGCCCACGGCAAGCAACGTCAGCGCATAGATCACAAATGGCCAGTCACGCGCGAATTTGAGGATGATCGAGGTTTTGAACGGCTCGACTTCCGCAAAGAGTTCCGCCAGTGCCATCGAATAAAGCGACAGGGCGAACAGGCCGAGGAAGATGATGTATTTCAGCGGCCACAGGCGTTCATGCAGCCCCCAGGGCAGCTTGACCTGCGGTACCTTCAGCCATTGGGCCAGATTGTTGGTAAGCTCCTGTAAGGCGCCGAACGGGCAGAGCCAGCCGCAGAACGGCCCACGCCCCCAGAACAAAAGCCCGGCAGCGGTTGCCCCCCACAGAATGAAGATCAGCGGCGAGGTGAGAAAGAATTCCCAGTTAAAGCCGGTAATCAGCGAATTGGTGAAGGTCAGGACGTTGACCACCGACAATTGCGCATGGTTGTAGAAACCAAGCCAGACGAGAATGAACAGGAGATAGCCGCGCCGCAGCCATGTGAAAAAGCGCGGATGCCGCACAAGGCTGTCCTGGAAGAAGAAAATCGCGACGAGAATGAGAATGGAAATGCCGGCAATGACCACATTCACGCGGTTCATTTCCCACATCTTCACCCAGAGCGGGCTGTTTTCGCCCAATATGTCGGCGGCAGTCGCCTCTCCCACCGGCTGCGGCTGGCGCGGCGCATCGGCAGTTGCCACAGGCTTTGCAGGCGCAGGTTCGGGCTGCTTGAGCATATATTGCTCCGGCAGGTTGTAACCGACATCATAGCTCACATTGGCCTTGTCGCGCGCACCGAAACCGCGCTGCACCAGAAGCTGCATATCCCACGGCCTGGTCACATCGAAGGCAAAGCCTTCCGGCACGCGGAACAGCGCAATCTCGCGCAAGCTTGGCGCTCCATCGGCCATAAGATCGCCAATACGGGTGTGGTTCTTGTCGCGAAAACGCACACCCTGACCGTCCTGCATCAGTTCGATACGATCAAAAATGCCGCCGCGCACATAGCCGGACCCCTTGAAGGAATAGGCTCCGTCACCCGCCACAAGAATAGCCTGCTGGCCCGGCTTCAACTGCTTCCTGAGCCGCTCATAGCCTTCCTTGCCGAGCAGGCTGATGCCGATAGACGGGACTGAGGCAGGAGCCACGTAAAGCTCGATGAATTCGTCTTCCGGGTCGGCAGTTTCAGGATTTGCAGCAGCTTCGTCATGTTTGGCATCGCGGAAAGCCTGCGTCACCTCGCCAACGGTCAGCTTGAGACTGCGCACCGAGCCATCGCCTATCAGCGTCTGCCAGTCCTTTTCCTCAACGAGATCCATGTTGACGGCGCGCGGCGCATCGGCAACCACTGCCTGCACCGGCGCATTGCCGAGACGTCCGCTGCGGATGAGCCCCACCGCAGAACGCACAACACTGTCGCCCATCACAAGCACGGTGACGGTCGCACCGCTGACGATTTCCACCTGCGGCGGCTTGATCTGCCCCGCAGCCACCGCAGTCATGTCGCTATTGACCAGCGAGTTGAGCGCAGCAACGACCTTGGGTTCCGGAATGCCGATCAGCACGATCGGCTCCTTGTGGTCCACCAGCTTGAAGCCGCGAATGACGCCCTTGGTATCAATGCCCACAACGATACGGATCGGTTTGCCGGAATAGCCGGTGGCGTTTGTGAAATCCGAGTTCAGATAGGCATAGCCTAGAAGCTCGTTCCCCTTCTTCACCGGCGCGATCGGCGGCTCGCCCTGTGGCTCGCCGATACTGTCAGCCCCCTGAAACAGCACCTGCGGATCAAGAGAAGGAAGATATTTTCCAATATCTGCCGCGCGCGCAGGCGCGACGGCCAGCATGGCCAGAAACAGTAAAAGGCCCAACTGGCCCATTATAAAGAGAAAAGGTCGAAAAAACCGCTGGTTGACGTGGGGATACCGGGAAAAATTACCTTCGATAGACGGGGCGCGTCCCTTGCCGAAAAATGCTCGTATCACTTCCAACCTGCTTTACATTCCGCCGCTTGCAGCGGACGTATCTTTCAGGCGGAAACTACCCTCATAAATTGGGGCCATATTGATATGACGCAAAGATAACCGGCTTTCTCCCGCCGGCAGGAAGCGGCATTCCAGCGCACCTTGGAACGAGAACCTAAATTCAACTGGCCAGCAGCACAGCTTGGCGGAAGCATCCAGAACCATGCGGGCGTCGCCGGGAAGCTTTGAAACCTTCCGTGACCAGATTTTCCATTTTCACCGGAATCAGCCGGAAAATCCGCAAGGATGCCTGCTTTTTTGGTCAGAAACAGGCCGTTTCATGAAAAATCTGCGCGGCTGATAGCCAAGTGATTCCAGCCTGTTGAGCCATTATGAACGATGCTTCAACAAAAATTACTCCCGTTTTGTATTGACTATTAACATTACGTTAACCACAGTTTGTTGCAATATGTTACAAAGCGTTATCAAGGCGCATTGCGCAACGATGTGTTGATTGAACAATGAGCGGCAGATATCCCAACAGGCCTTGCAGGCAAGGGAGAGGTCTGCCGTGTCCCGGATGACGTCGTTCTGGGGCCTGTTGCGCGCCTATTGGGTGTCGGATCGCTGGAAGGAAGCCTGGGCGCTGACCGCTGCGATTTTCCTTATCACCGCTTTCATCAGCAAGACGACTGTTTGGGTGGCGGAAGCTTCCGGCCATCTGATGAATTCCATTGTGAATGTGAACACCGCTCCGGTACAAAGCCCGCTTGCAGCGGTTGTCACCAATGCGGGCGTTCTGATCATATTGATACTGGCAAAAGATGTGCTGCTCGTTGGCTTCCGGCATCTGCTGTCCACGACATTGCATCGCAAATGGCGCAAATGGCTGAACGACAGTTTTTCCGACGCGCTTCTCGACCGCAATCACACCCATTTCCATCTGCAACAGGGCAATGGCGCGCATCTGCCGGATAATGTGGACCAGCGCGTGCAGGAATCCATCAAGGGCATGACAGGCGGCGCAATCGGGCTGGTGATGGGCATTGTCGGCGTCGTTCTTTCCGCCTTCTTCGTCGGGCAGAAACTGCTGGAAATCTCCACCGAAGTGCACGGCCTTGAATTCCTTGGCTCCTATGGCGGTGCGCTGCTCGCTTTGGCGGTCATTCTTCTCTATGTGCCGCTCGGCACGCTGATCGCGATCAAGATCGGCAAACGGCTGGAACGTCTCAATCTCGGCATGCAAAAGGCGGAAGGCTCCTATCGTGGCGAATGGACCACGCTTTTGCGCCGCAGTTTCCAGATTTCCGCTTCCGAAGGCGAGAATGTGCAACGCACGGTCAACAACCGGCTCTACCGGGAAGTGGACGGGACGTGGGACAAGCTCAACCGTTTCGATGCTGCCTATCTCGCCTTCTCGCAGGCCTATGGCTTCCTTTCCCTCCGCATCGTGGCCTATATTCCGGGCTTCCTGCCCTATATGAGCGGCGCGGTGAACTTCCGCAATTACGTGACCGGCGCAGAGCTTGTAGCGGCCATGATCAATGATTGCTCCTGGTTCATTCAGGTCATGCCGGCAATCGCCAATCTGCGCGCCAATGCGGGCCGCGTGATCGGCCTCGCCCAATCTATCGAAAGCGTGCAGGAACCTGCGGAATTCTATGCGCGCAGCGGCGTCAACCGCTTTGCCTTCACCCACCAGCATCCGCGCTTCGGCCTTTCGGTGCGCAACCTCACACTCATGCAGGGCCCGGCAAGCGAAACGCCGTTCCTGCGTTCAGGCGTCATCAATATGCGCGCTGGCGACTGGATTTATATGCGTGGCGAATCCGGCTCCGGCAAAACCTCCTTCATCAAGGCGCTGAATGGTCTGTGGCCTTATGGCACCGGCAACATCATCTATCCGCAGGGCGCAAACTCGCTCTATGTGCCACAGGAGGCGAAATTTCCTTCCGTTTCGCTGAAACAGCTCGTCGCGCTGCCGAGAGACGAAGGCGACTTCAACGACCTGGCCGTCGCAGCCGTGCTGCATGAGGCAGGGCTTGGCGAATTTATCGAACGCATGAAGGATGCCGATGCGGGCAATTCGCCATGGGATATGGTGCTTTCGGGCGGACAGAAGCAGAAAGTCATGCTTGCACGCATCCTGCTACACAAACCGTCTATCATCTTCCTGGACGAGGCAACCGGCGCGCTCGATCCCGCTTCCAAACTGCGTTTCCATACGGCACTTAAAACCCGCTGCCCGGACGCCATCGTCGTCAGCATCATGCATGAGGAAAAGCTGCCCACGCTCGAAAGCGGCGAAAGCATCTTCTCTCATGTGCTGGATATCGCCAATGGCTATGTTTCGCTCATCCCCGCCCATTTCGCGGCCGCCCCGGATGCGGAACCCGCAGTGTCGCTTATCGCAGCCGAATAAGCCTTCTTTCACAACCGACATTTCATGTCAGGATATCCACGGTTGCAAAAGTCTAAAATTGGACTATATTCCAATTTAGACAAGATGGAGGCGATCATGGCCACAAACAGCGCAGCGATGAAGCCTGTAATCAGCAAGGGGCCGGACATGCTCGATGCCCGGCGCTTCACGCCTGCCTCCCGCAAGCGGCTGAGTGCACCCGGCCTTCGGACGTTCCTTGCCATTGCCGATCTATGGAAGCTTGATGAGCAGCAGCGCCTTCTGGTCCTGGGCCTGCCATCGCGTTCCACCTATTACAACTGGGTGAAGGCGGTGCGCGAGCACCGGGACATCACGCTGGATGTGGATGTGTTGATGCGGCTTTCTGCTGTGCTCGGCATTCATCAGGCGCTGGGCGTACTTTATCCCGGCGAAGCGGCAGGCAGAAAATGGCTGCATACGCCAAACGGGGCGTCTCTGTTCGGCGGACAACCGCCGCTCCAGCTTGTCGCCAGCGGCACGCAGGATGGCCTCATGGCGGTACGCCGCTTTCTGGATGCGGCGCGCGGCGGGCTTTATATGGAGCCGAAGGCGCTCGATCGCGCATTTCATCCCTACCACGACGAAGACGTGGTGTTCTCGTGAGGCGCGCCCCTGCACCGCAGCCGAGTTACAGGCTTATTCCTTCGTGTTTTCCGCCAATCGGCCTGTTCGACACGGTGGCAACCGCTGCCGATCTGGAAGCCGTCATGGAACTTGCGGGCTGGACCAACGACCGGCTGGTGGAAGAGCGCCTCTACCGTCTGGCCCGTACGGAATGGGTGTTCGGCCGGACCAATTCCAGCATTGTCATGGCCAGCTTTCTCCATGTCGCGCCGGGCGGAATGCGTTTCAACGGGTCCGAGCTTGGCGCATGGTATTCTGCGGCAAAGCTCACGACCGCGATCATAGAAGTGGCCCACCATATGCGCCGTGAGGCGGTGGCGACGGGTATTGCGCGGCTTGCCCGCACCTTCCGCACCTATACGGCGCGGCTTGAAGGTTCGTTCGTGGATATTAGCGGCGAAAAAGAAACAATGGCGGATATTTACGATCACACGAGCTATGCCGCCTCGCAGCGTTTCGGTGAGGAAATGCGCGCCACCGGCGAAACCGGCATTCTCTTCGACAGCCTGCGCCATGAAGGTGGCATCAATGCGGTTGCATTCCGGCCAAGCCGGATACTGGAAGTCACCCAGGCCGACCATTACGAAATCACAGTCGAAGCCTCTTCCCGCCGTATCGAAGCGCGCAAACTTCCTGCCTGAACTGAACTGGGGAAACTTGAAACAAATCAGGCCGCAGCCCTTGCGGGACTGGCCCTAATGACGAAGCAGTCTGGCAAATGGCGCGACCAGGCCTTCATAGCCAGTGGCCACGCCAATATTCGACGGTCTCTACAGCTTAGAGATAGCGGATCTTGCGGGCAGTCGCCTGAAGCAACATGAACGCCTCAAAACGGTGGTCATGCCATTTTGCACGCCTGGCGTCCGGCCTGTTGCGTGCGCCTAATTCCGACATGACTTGCATAGCCGTCACAAGATCGGGATAAGCACCGGACGCAACCGCACCTAACATGGCCGAGCCGAGCAGAACCGGCTCCGGCGATGTCGAAGCGGTAACAACGAGGCCGGTCGCATCGGCGAGCACCTGCCGCACGAGATTTGAGCGCGCCGCGCCACCCGAAACAACAATAGTGTCAGTCACAATACCTTTGGCCCGCTGCGCTTCGATAATCTGCCGCACACCATAGCCAAGCCCGCAAAGCCCGGCGAGATAAAGTGCCGCCAGACTGTCCATGCCTGTATCAAGGTCCAGCCCCGCAATAACCGCACGCGCATCAGGATCGGCGAAAGGTGCACGATTACCGAGGAATTCCGGCACGACATGAATGTCGCCAACGATCATGGCCGTTTTTTCAGGACCACCTCTAGCTTCAACTTCGGCAGCGAGGCTGTCTGCCAGCCCCTTGCCTTGATCCGCCGCTGCCTTTTCGGCTTCCGCCGCGAAGGGATGCATGTGAATCAGATGATCAATAGCGGCACCCGCAGCCGATTGTCCGCCTTCGTTCAACCACAGCCCCGGCACCATGGCCGAGAAATAAGGCCCCCAGACACCATCCACGAAAACAGGCTGTTCAGTGGTGGTCATGGTGCAGGCCGATGTGCCGAACACATAGGCCATACGCGACAATATCCGACCTTCCGAACCGCGCGCGCCCACCGTGCCGATACCGCCCGCATGTGCATCGATCAGACCGGCGGCAATTGCCGTACCCGGCCTCAAGCCCAGTTCGGCTGCGGCCTGTTTGCTCAAGCCGCCAAGATTTTCGCCACCGGCGCGAACGTCTGTACCGATGCGGACGAAACTTTCATCCGCGAGTTCGCCAAGGCCGACTGCGCGGAAATAGGTCTCGTCCCAACGCTTTTCATGGCTGAGATAGGTCCATTTGCAGGTTACGGTACAGGCCGAGCGGGCAAGACTGCCACAGGATTTCCATGTGAGAAAATCGGTCAGATCGAAAAACTGCCAGGCGGCAGCAAACGTTTCCGGCTTGTGTTCTTTCAGCCAGAGCAGTTTCGGAGTTTCCATTTCCGGCGAAATCGCGCCGCCGACATAACCCAGCACATCCGCTTTGGTGGTATTGATACGCTCTGCCTGCTCACCTGCGCGATGATCCATCCAGACGATGATGTTGCGCGCCCGATCGTTGGAAGGACCAACGGCAAGCGGCTTGCCGCCCTCGCCCAGCACGACCAATGAACAGGTGGCATCATAGCCGATGCCGGCAACGGCTGCGGGATCGACGCCAGCAACCCTGACCACTTCGCGAACACTTTCACAAACGGCCTGCCATATATCGTCGCTCGACTGCTCGACAATACCGCCCGCCTCGCGCCATATGGCGATATCGCGCCTGGCCGATGCAAGCATGGTGCCACCCGCGTCGAACAGCCCGGCCCGGGCGCTTCCGGTGCCGACATCGACGCCCAGATAATAGTTGGTCATGGTCGCTCCCATTTAGAGATCGAGACTTTGCGGAAGAATAACCAGATCGCGGATGGTGATATTGCGCGGGCGTGTCAGCATGAACATCACGGATTCCGCAACCTCTTTCGGCTCCATCAGGCTGCCTGCCGCCAGCGCCTCATCGAGCTTGGCTTGCGGCCAGTCGCTGATGAGCGCAGTGACGACCGGGCCCGGCAGAACACCGCCAACGCGAATACCATGCGGGGCGACCTGACGGCGAACCGTGTGCACGAAAGCCTGCACGGCATGTTTGGACGCCGTATAAATCGGTTCCCATATCACCGGCACGACGCCAGCAACAGAGCTGGTCATGATGATGTCGCCAGTCTTGCGTTCCATCATATGCGGCAGAACGGCATGGACGGTACGGAAAGCCGCATTAATATTGAGGTTCAACATGCGATCCCATGCATCCGGATCGCCCTCCCAGAGCGGCCCGCCAATATAGGAGCCGGCATTGGCGTGGAAAATATCGAGCTGGCCTGCTTGTTCAAGAATCTGCGGCATCATGGTGGCGACGGATGCCGGATCGAGCAGATCGACGACCAGCGGTTTGGCCTTGTCGCCAAGCTCAACGCACTTTTCCGCAAGCGCGTTCTCGTCGCGGTCGACAAGAAACACGGTTATGCCCGCCCCAATCATATGCTTTGCACATTCAAAGCCGATACCGGAGGCAGCACCCGTTACAGCTGCAACTCTTCCATTGAGATCCTGAGCCATTTTTCAGTCCTTACAAGTTTAGGCTGTGGTGACGAATTAAGTTACGGTTCGGCGTGAGGGTATTTTTCGGCTGAACGGAAGAAACGACCGCATGGAATTGTTCCCCTTTAACGGAGTTTCGACGCGTGCAGCAGAAAAATACACCACGTCGCTGCGCGATATGACGAAAATGCCCCATCTTGGCGTCGCAAAACCTTGCCAATGGATTGCCCCCCATCTTCGGTTTTACTCCTAAAGCTGAACCATTTTCGTTCATGCCGAACCATAAGTTAATTCGTCTCTACAGCCTAGGCGCGGCCGTGCGACTGGCGCGAACGGCGGGCAAGGGAATCGACAATCACGGCGATGGCAAGCACTGCACCCGTAATCATGTAGCGAAGCGAAGACGACAGATCGAGAAGCGTCAAACCGCTCGCAATCGACTGGATGACGATAATACCGAGCAGGGCCGACCACGCGCTGCCGCGCCCGCCGAATAGGCTGGTACCGCCGATAACCGCTGCCGCGATAGCATTGAGGTTGACGTCACCGGTGCCTGCCTGCTGGCTGGATGAGGCCAGACGCGCCGCCGCCATGATACCACCGGCAGCCGCGAGTGTGGAGCAGGCCATGAAGGCCGAGACATAGATGAAATTCACATTGATGCCGGCACGACGCGCAGCCTCGCGATTGCCGCCAACCGCCTGCACGCAGCGGCCCCATCTGGTGCGCGTAAGCGCATAGTTCATCGCGATCACCAGCGCCACGAACAGGGCAAACATCCATGGCACGCCGCGCGACTGGTTGAGATAAAATACCCCACAGCCGATAATGAGCGTGATGACCAAAGCTTTGAGCGCAATGCCCGCAGCCGAGGGAGCGGAAAGCCCTGCCGTGCGGCGGCGCTGCGCGGCGCGAAAACCCGTGAAAAAGATCGCAAGTCCCGCGACCAGCGCCAGCGCATAAGAAAGCGGACGCGGCATTACCAGAAGCTGGCCGAAGCTGACCAGCCACGAACCGTAAGGCAGATTGATGGAGCCTGTATTGCCGAGGAGGTAAAGCTGAAGCCCAAGGGCTGCGAGCAGCCCAGCCAGTGTGGAAACGAAGCTTGGCATGCTGAAGCGGTTATAGAGGAGCGCGTAGAGGAAGCCAGCCAGTGCGCCTGCGCAAAGTGCTGCAATGATGGCGACGCCCACCGGCCAGCCATTATTGACCCATAATACACCGATGATAGCCGAAGAAAGCCCACTAATGGAACCGACCGAAAGGTCGATCTCACCCAGCATCAATACGCAGACGATGCCGAGCGAAATGACGCCGATGGTCGAGCAATCGAATAGCAGGTTCACGAGGTTGTTGCTGGAAAGGAAAACCGGGTTCAACGTCTGGAAAACTGTCCAGATGATGAGAAGGCCAATAATGACCGGCAATGAACCGAGATCGCCCGACTTGACCCGGTCGATAAAGGTGCGGATGGCGCCAGAAACGCCTTTATCGTGGCGCACCCGTACATCCTGACGATCAAGCAGCGTATTGATATCCGTTCATCGGACTTCCCCCCGGCCATGCGCATTATCGTGCTGCGCCAGCCGTCTTTCGGCACGGCGCGAAACAGAATTGCTGGTAGCCCCGGTAATGGCGGCAACCAGTTCCTCATTTGATGAATCAGGATAGAAAATGCCGTTATTGCACCCAAGCCGCAGCACCACGATGCGGTCGGCCACAGCACGCACATCTTCCATGTTATGGCTAATCATGATGACGCCAAGGCCACGGTCGCGCACGCGCTCGATAAGATCCAGCACTTCCGCAGTCTGCGCGACACCAAGGGCGGCAGTCGGTTCGTCCAGCATGATGAGCTTCGGATCGAGAAGCAGCGAACGGGAAATCGCGACCGTCTGGCGTTGGCCGCCGGAGAGCGAGGCTACCGGCTCGCGCACACTGGGAATGCGGGCGGATAATTCATTGAGAAGCTTCCACGCCTTGATTTCCATTGACACTTCATCGAGACGGTAAGGGCTTATCTCGCGGCCCAGAAAAATATTGGCGACGACATCGAGGTTCTCGCAGAGCGCCAAATCCTGAAAAACCGTCGCGATACCAAGATCAAGCGCAACGCCGGGCGAAGAAAGTACGACCTTCTCACCATTGAACTCGATGGTGCCGGAAGTGGGCTGGTGCACACCAGCAAGCGTTTTGACAAGGGTGGACTTTCCCGCGCCGTTATCGCCGACAAGGGCGACGACTTCGCCGGGAAAGACTTCCAGATCGATATCGGTCAGTGCCGAAACAGCGCCGAAATTCTTGGATATACCGCTAAGACGCAGCACCGGCTGCGATGATGTCGCGGCGGCTTTGTGATCTTGGGACATGATCTCACTTTCTCTGGCATATAGCAGGATATGCCGCATCGAAATGCCCGACCGGCTATCCGGCCGGGCGTATCGCTATCTGTTTTTACACATTATCCGACACATCGAAGCGGAGCCAGAAATCAGCCCAGTAGACTGATTTCACCGCGTAGGCGGTTCCCACTTTTGGCTCGAAAATGCTCTAGTGGATTGAATTTGACGTTTGAATCCGGGCTGTTACATATGCTGTTTCAAACGTCAAATTCTAAAAATCCACTAGATACATATACTTACTAGTGGTCTTTGTGATTCCAACATTTACTCGACGCTTGAACCGAGGGATGCAAATGTTGGAATCAGACCACTAGTTGGTGATACCAAGCTTCTTGCAGCCTTCAGCATAACGGTCCACGCAGAGCGTGGCGGCGGGAACCACCTTCTTGTCGATAATTTCAGCCTTGAGATTTTCAGCCGTCACAACCACTGGCACAAACAGCTTCGACGGCGTGTTGTAGAGCGTGGTCTCGGCCTTCGGCGCTTTGTCCCCCAGAAGCTGGACAGCAACACGCGCAGCTTCCGATGCAACGATTTCCGACGGCTTGTTGATCGTATTGTACTGATCGCCTGAAATGATGAGCTGAAGTGCGGCGATGGTCGCATCATTGCCCGTCACCGGCGGCAGGGGATCAACGCCAGCAGCCTTCATCGCAGCAATTGCACCACCCGCTGTGCCATCATTGGCGGCGACAACGCCGACGATCTGATCACCAAAACGGGTAATCTGGCCGCTTGCCCACTGCTGTGCCTTGCTCGGCGCCCATTCCGGCGTGTCATATTCGGCAAGCGTCTTGTAGCCGCTATCCTTCAGACCGGCATGAATACCATTCTTAATGAGGCCGGCGGCGGCATCAGTCGGCGAACCATTGATCTGCAAAACGCCGCCCTTGTCAGTCGGCACGCCCTTGTCCTTCAGGTGTTTGACCAGCGATTCCGCAATCGACTTGCCGATAGCCTCATTGTCGAACGATACGTAAAAATCCGATTTAGCATCCGGGATCGGACGGTCGTAAGCGATAACTTTGATACCCTGAGACTGGGCAAGCTTGACCAGCGAAGCAGCCGCAGCCGTATCCACCGCATCCAGCACGATTACCTTTGCGCCCTGCGAAATGACCGAGTTGAACTGTTGCTGCTGCTTGGTCGCATCGCCATCGGCATTGAGATAGAGAACCTTGCAGCTCTCGCACAGCGTTTTCATCTGTGCGGCAAAGCCCGGATAATCGCGTTCCTCATAGCGCGTTGAAGCCTGGTCTGGCATTAAAAAGCCAACCACTGCATCCTTGACCTCCGCATGGGCCGTAGTAGCGGCCATCATCAGCACGCCCGCAAGCGCGCCCGTCATCTTCAATCCCTTCATGACACTCCTCCTGATGATCGTCTATTCTTGTGCCGGCATGCGGTTCAAAAAATTTGTGAACGAACCGGCCCCGCAAGTACTGAAACGGGCAACCGCAAAAGAGGCTGTTATCCCTTCAACACCATTGCGTATCCTCCGCTTTATCGTACCGCCACTCCCATTGACGGCTTTTGCAATCCTCCGGCACTCCATCCAGTGGGCTGGCGGAGATCACAATTAATTGCACAATCGATTGTGCAAACACATAATGCGCTGAGCTTTATAAGCTGTCAACTTGTTTCAGCCGCAGCGAACGATCACATCTGCAACCCGGTTCAAAATGATATATGGCGAAAGCGGGCACAAAAAGCCCGAAGAGGCTTCGGGCGAAAGTATTGGCCATACCTGCTTACATGCCTATTTATTTGATATCCTTGAAACTATCGAGTGGCCCGGTGATAGCGGAACGCGGCGCAATAAGCTTCGGCATGATGAGGTGCAATTCCGGTTCCGTCACGCGCCGTTCCATCAGGTCGAAGGCTTTTGCAATCATGCCTTCCACATCCTGAAGGATAGAAATAACCGGAAAGGGCAGGAACGAGGCGAAGGGATCATAGTCGTAACAGCCAATGACAATATCATTGAGCGGCTCGCCCGGATGCTCTGCCATGAAGCGTAGCAACCCTTCCAGATTGATGGAGGAATTGACGAAGAGACCGCGCGGCAGCCTGCCATGCCGCGCGCGATAATCGTTGAGCGCAACCAGAGTATTTGCAGGCGAATAGCCGGTCTTGAACACGCAGCCTTCCGGGTCGGCCCCCAGCACGGTCTGCTTCACCTGATGGAAACCGCAAATGCGCTGGCGGGTCGATTCATCGTTTCGTCCGCCAAAAAGACAAAGATCTTCAGGCTGCAAAGGCGCCTCTTCGCCAAAATATTCGATGATGGCCGCAGTGAGCATCTTGCCGCCCGCGAAATTATCCGTGGTGACGGAAGGAGCCCTGGAGCCAGGCAGGTCGATATTCACATGTGGCAGGGCCGCTTTTTCGCAGAGCTCATGCAAGCCGTCCGGATCAGTGGCGCCACAAATAAACAGCTCGTCAATGGCATAGGAAATGAGGGTTTCCGCCGTCTCGCGCTCTTCTTCCGGGTCGCGGCTTGCGCTCACCACCACGGGGCAAAAGCTGCGCGCGCGTACATGTGCCTCAAAAATCTGCGCCATAGCGGAGAAAAAGCGATTGTCATGCAACGGGAGCAAAAGCCCCACCAGGCCGGAGCGGGAATGACGCAGGCCTTGTGCCTGCCGGTTGGCGGTATAGGCATGCTGATCGGCCAGTTGCAATATGGCCTCCGCCGTAGCCTGACTGATACGCCGCTTCCGCCATGTGCCGTTCAGCACGGCGCTCACAGTCGAAGGCGAGCTTCCCGACAAAACGGAAAGATCATAGATCGTCGCCTTTTTCCTGCTGATGTGCATACCCTCTCCTTTTCGAGCTATAGGAATAGTCGGCCCGAAGAGAAAGTGAAATACGTTTCTTGAGGCTGTGGAGGCGAGGTATTCAGTCCTCGCCTTCGGCAAGGCGGCGCAAGCCGGCGGAATCGAGCACCAGAAGTTTCTGGCGCCCTCCCTGCACAAGTCCCTTGGTTTCCCAATTGCTGAGAATGCGCGAAACCGTGTGCAGCGTCGTGCCGGTCATTTCGGCAATGTCCTGCCGGGAAATGGGAAAATCGATGCGGATGCCCGTTTCTTCCTTTTTGCCAGCCTGCCGCGAAAGGCGCAGCACAGCATGGGCCACGCGGCGCTCCACTTCCTCGGTCGACATTTCGCGGATACGGGTATGGGCCTCTTCCAGGCGCTTGCCGATGGTCTGGATGGCGTTCATAGCCAGACCGGGATTCTGCTCCACGAAATAATCCCAGAGCTCGGTCGGCCATGCAAGAACGATACTCTCCATCACCGCTGTTGCGGTGCCGGGATAATCGTTGCGTTGCAAAGCGCGGGCAAAACCGAACAGATCGCCCGGATGCACCATCCGCACGATGATCTGCTGGCCATCGGGCGTCACCTGATTGACCTTCAGCCGTCCATGCAGCAGCAGGTAGAAGCAAGACGCTTCATCGCCCTGCTCAAAAATGGATTCACCCTGCGGGACCCGCCGGGATGTAGCGTAAGACACAAGCCTGTCCAGCTCATCATCGCGCATTTTTGCGAACAATGATAATTTCCTGACAAGACCGCGATCTATCATGGCCATCGCGCTTCCCCTATTCCGAAACCCCGCGCTTGCCTTATCACAGCAATGCAGGGTTGGAATAGTCTTTGGGGCATAAGGTCAGGCATTCAAGAAAAAACCATCAAGACGTAAAATCCTTCAACCGCATCAGAACCGGCGCGTACCAGCGCCCGTCGCGGACGAGGCGGAAGCCCAGATTGTCCGGCGGCACACCCACGCTGCATCCCCCGGTTTTCGGGTTTCTGATAAATGAACTCATCGCCGCACGGTGCTTTCCATTAACGACATAAACACCGCAGACCGTGGTTTCGCTCGCCACCTTGCCATAGGCATCGATATTCACGCGGCGATGGCAGGTTTGCGTCCATTCCCACACATTGCCGCCAATATCGGCAAGGCCGTATTCATTTTCGCCAAAAGCACCAAGCGGCCGAACGGTCTGGTTACGATCCTGCTTACGGGCACTTTGCTGCTCATAATCGCGAAGCCAGCGCAGCGCCGGATTCTTCGATTCATCGCCTTCAATGCCCACGGCATCGTCGGCAAAACGCGTACCGGCGGCAAAGGCCCATTGTTCGTCGGTCGGCAGATGCCAGACCGAACCGGTCTTCTTCGACAGCCATGCGGCATAATCTTCGGCATCGGTATAGCTCACACCGACGACCGGCTTATCAGCACTCGCCCAATTACGGTTTATGGGCAGATCTTCCGGTGGCTGGCAGGCGCCATCGTCCACGCAGCGCCGGTATTCAGCCCCCGTTACCTGATATTTCATGATCTCGAAGGATCGCCGAAGCTTGCGCGTCGTCAAAGGCGCATCGACCGGATAGTTATTCTTCTGAAAATCCCCATCCGCGCGATAGGTCATGGTTCGGGGTTTGATGGTCACTGTCTGCGGAAGCGCAACCTTCATTTCCGTTTTGGAGCGTTCGGTGCCGCCAGTGGCATCGACAACGAACAGACCGCTCGCCACAGCGAGTAAAACCGCCGGCACAGCGACTGCCCAATCCCGCAAGCGTTGTTTTCCTGCGACCTTTGCCATCCTGTTTCAAGCGTCCATGCTGCCGGAAGCCCCTGGCATGAACGCAAGCCTTTCGTTGGTTTGATAACCATCGTTCCTTGCAGGAGAGCGCCCCCCCATGGCAGTGAAGCGCGCTCCCCTGTTCGACGGGCGCCTACATCCCCGACGGCGCCAGTATCGATGTCATCAAGTCGTCATTCCATTCGCCCGTCACCTTGAAGTGGGCTGCCGCGCCCAGCTCAAAGGCTTCGATCAGGTTATGATTGACATAGGCGTAGATGCCCGGCTGCCGGAACGTGTAGAAGGCTGCCGCTGCCGCACCGCCCGGAATGAACCAGGTTTCCTGGTCGACATCTGGCGGCGTATTGAACTTGCCGGTCGCCCAGACATAATCGCCATGCCCGCCGATCAGGTGCGGACGGGTATCGCGGTTGGCTTGCGAGTGGATGATCAGCACCTTTTCGCCGACTTTCGCCGTCAGGGCCTTGTCACCCGTAAGAGCACCCACCGCACCATTGAAGACCACATGGGTCGGCGTCAGGGTGCGCATCACCTTGACCGTATCCTCATAGGCATCGCCCGGCGCTTCATAGGTCTTGTAATTGCCGTTCTCATCACGCGGGACATAGAAATCCTGCTCGCCGACATAATAGACCTTGTCATAGGTCAGCTTGTTGCCCTTGCCGTCATGCAGCCCCTCGCGCGGCAGAACCATGACAGCGCCGTTCATGCCCGATACCACGTGCCACGGAACCATTCCGGGAGGTGCGCAGTGATAGACAAAGACGCCAGGTTTGGTGGCTTTGAAGCGCAGGACGGTCTTCTCGCCCGGATTGATCTCCGTCAGCCCGCCACCACCCAGTGCGCCGGTTGCCGCATGGAAATCGATGTTGTGCAACAGGGTATTGGTTTCCGGGTTAATGAGCGTCAGTTCGAGATAATCGTCCTGATGCACGACCATGAGCGGTCCGGGCACCGTCCCGTTGAAAGTCATGGCATGGACTTCCGTGCCCGCATCATCAATGACGATCTTCTTTTCCTCGATCACCATGGTGAACTGAACCACCTTCGGGCCGCCTTCGGCAACCTGAGTGTGTGCATGGACGAAGGGAGGATCGACCAGCTCCACTTTCTGTCTCGGCAGCGCAGCAATTTCCTCTGCGCTGGCCTTCCTCATTGTCCCCTGCCCCCAGGCCGACGTCGCCGATAGAACAGGCCCCAAAGCACCGGCAAGGGCAGCCCCCGCCAATATCGTGCGACGATTGACTTGTATCTGGTCGGCCATCGTTTCTCTCCTTTGCGATAGGACCAAGAGCCATTGGCTCTGTCCCCTCCTTTCTAGGCGATGCCGCATGGCGCTTCCTTGACCGCAATCAATATAAGGCGCTCGATATGGAAATATTTCCATAATAAAATCAGATAGTTAAATTATATTCGGCGTGATCTTCCCGGTTGTTTGCGTTAAGACAAAGGACCAGAGCCGCCCCGGAATTCTTCAGCCTCCGGGCAGCGCGTATGCGCTCTTCGATCAGAGGAATCGCCCAATAAAAATTGTGATTTTTCAATGGAAATCGCCAGACGGCACGATTGCCGGTGGGTTCGGCAAATCCCCATGCGGAAGGTTGGCTGAGCGCAGCGTTTCAGTCTGCGTTCACGACAGCCAATACGTCACGCACGACCTCCGCCTGAAGCGGGCGCTGCTTTTCGATATTGAAATGGCCGACATCTTTCGCATTTGAAAAATCGCGATTTTCCAGATGCCCATGGAAACGGGGGCCGGGCACAAGCGGCAAGCCCCAGCCATGCTGTTTGAAATAGAAATTCACCACCCGCCGCACATTGCCGGGCAGAGGATCGGGGCCGGTTGCGGCGAAAGTTGCCATATAATCAACCGCGATGCCGCGCCTTTCCAATTCCTCGGCAATATAGATGGCGGCATTCGCGCCCAGCGAATGGCCGATGAGAACCACCGGCAAGTGGCCGTTTTTCTGCTGGTCGGCGACGATGCGGTTCAGCACCAGACGCCATGCGGCGTGGCCTTGCACATGCGCATTCACACCGGCAGCCTGAAGCTCGGCCCCGATTTCATCGATGCCCGTGGAAAAAATATCGGCGAAGCCACGCAGAAGATAGACATCGGCCTGATGAGGAGAGGTGGCGTTTGGCGGCATTGCCGCCTGTTGCGTCTTTGCCTCGGCGGGCAATGACGGGAGCACCAGCGCCGCCCCGGCCAGAAGGCCCAAAAGCAGGCTGCGGCGATTCATCCTGTCTGTTTCGGCAGCAGCGGATTTACCAGGGTTTGGGAATGATACGGCCGATGCGGCTGGAATATTCGTCATAGGCAGAACCGAAAGCCTCCCGCATCATCGCTTCTTCATGTTCGATCCGATAGAAATAAAGAATCGCAACCCCGAGAAGCCCGGCGAGGCCCGCAATCCAGTTGGGCAACAGGAAAAACTGCGCAATTGCCCAGAGCCAGAATGACAGATACATCGGATGGCGCACATAACGATAGAGGCCATCCGTCACAAGTTTGTGTTCACGCCTTATATCCAGCGAGACCGACCAGTTTTTACCAAGCTGCTTATGGCTGGCGTAGAAAAGCCAGAGAAAAAGCAGTTCGATGAGCGTGCCGATCCAGCCCATCCAGGGCTGGAATGTGTAATCGGCGAATTTTGGAAAGCCCGTCGCCACATAAACGAGCGGCACAACGGACAGGCCGACAGTGGCCGCACCCAGCGCCAGCCGGTCAGCCAGAGTGCGGGCGGTGCGGGCCACCTTGATCTTGCGTGCGCGCCGCTGGTGCGGAATGCGGATCACCACCCAGGCAACAAGCCCGATGGACCAGACGATGAGAGCGATGAGCGGCATCATTGCTGTGCACTTTCCTTTGCAGTGCCGACAAGCATATCTCTCATCCGTTCGGAGAGGGAAGCCGGGCCGCAGCATATCTGGAAAAAATCATACCAATAGGCCTTCGTGTTTCCGAAGACATATTGATAATGAACACGGAAGAAATTCCGTTTGATGCGCCTGTAGATATCAGGCTGAAGCATATCCTTTATCCGCACCTGGCGCACAAGCGGAAACGCGCGGTCAGCCGGGCGTTTCAACTTCATTTCAGCTACGGGATCGGTCTTGTAGAAATTGATGACGTCGGTCAGGCATTGCACCTCGCACCATTCCAGCGCCGGTTCATCGACAAGGCGCTGCACGTCCTGCCGGAATTTGCCGGCTGCCGGATGATAACCCGCCTTCAAGGCCGTGGATCCCAATGTCAGCAGCACCACTTTCGGCGCGCGCGTGGCGAAAGCCCTGTCAGCGGCAAGACAGCGCGCCGCAACATCCAGCATCAGCATTCCGCCCGTGCTGTGCCCTATTACGATGACCTCATCATAATGACCAGCCGCAACGCGCCGGTCGATCTCTTCGGCAAAACGCTGCATCAGCGCCTCGGCATCCGGCCTTTGCCCGCGCATGAAATTGCGAGAAAAGGACCAGAGGTCCATCAGGTGATTGGTAGACCAGCGATTGCCCAGTGTCGCCAGCGCAAGAAAGAAGACGAACAGGCCCACGATCCATCCTGCAAGGCCAAGCCAGGGCGCCGTTAGCCGCGCCGCAAGCCAGCCCGCCAGCGCGAAAAGCACGAGCGCCAGAAAAGGATAGAGAAAATAGAGTGCGAAGCGCCATGCCCTGGCGAAGAACCGGAACGCCGTGCCGCTCAACACAAAATCGGCAAAGGCGACGAGATACTTCCATAACCGGACAGGCAGAGGACGGGCAAAATCGGCCAGCACGATCTTGTCCAGCACGAGAAAATTGAAATCGGTCTGTGTTGACCAGCCTTCTGCGGAACGGGTTTCGATGGTAACCGAACCGATCTCCGAACTGGCATTCTCCGATACGGGCGAGACTTGCGTCTTTACATCCCAAAGGGCTCCAAACCGGGCAATTTCCCTGAGCAGGCGGTTGAAAAACGCTTCCGGCGTTTTGGGATCATAGCCGCCAATAAAGAATATGGCGCGACGTCGAACTGGATGCTGCATACCGACTTTCGTGGAGAACGGTTTATTCGCGTTTAGCAAAACAGCTTTGGCTGATTCTCACAAACAAATTTTCCGCGAGCCATGCGCGCAGCACCTCGCACGGCATCGCAGGCGAGCGTTTTCTCAGAAGGAAGGGGCCGCAAAAATCGCCTGTACTTCCGGTATAGCCATTTCAGGCTTCCATTCCGGCTCATAGGTCAGTTCGACCCTGGCGCCCGTCACCCCCTCGATCTCCTCGATGCAGGCCTGAACGGCCTGCGTGAGAAAACCGGCAGCAGGGCAGCCGCGTGTGGTTGTCGTCATTTTCACATGAACCATGCCGTCATCACTGATCTCAACCGCATAGATCATGCCGAGATCGACGAGATTGACGGCAAGCTCCGGATCCTGAACCGCGCGCAGCGCCTCGCGCACGCAAGCTTTAATTCGTTCCAGCTGTTTGGGTTCCATGGCGTTTCAGCCTCCCCCGCCCACACGGATCATGATGCGATAGGTCTTGCCCGTCTCATCGAAATTACCGACCCATTGATGGCCGCGATTTTCGAGTTCGGGGAAGAGAAAGAGCGGCTCGCGATGCAGAAGTGCAAACAGCACCTCACCTGCGGACATGTTTTCCACTTCGGCCAGAATGCGCACGAGCGGCTCCGGCGGGTCCATGTCGGTGCAGTCGAGATATTGCAATGGATCCGGCCAGATATCGGGCGATCCGACATTTTTTGAAAGCTGCACTTCGGCAAGCGGCTCCACCACGGGCGAAAACAATACCTGCCAGTCACCCTCTCCGATCGGTTCAGGCTTTGCCTCGAAGCCCTTGCGCTCCAGCACGGCAAAAAGCAGCACCGGCTTGAAGGGCGCGATCAAGAGCAGGCCCTGACCGGGAGCAAGGCTGTCCACCGCCCC
Source organism: Brucella melitensis bv. 1 str. 16M (assembly GCF_000007125.1). Classification (NCBI taxonomy): domain Bacteria; kingdom Pseudomonadati; phylum Pseudomonadota; class Alphaproteobacteria; order Hyphomicrobiales; family Brucellaceae; genus Brucella; species Brucella melitensis. The sequence goes on from NC_003318.1 coordinate 1,032,906, forward strand.
CATAATGGCCTGAAAAGGCTCGACACCGCTTTTCAGGAGCGGACGTACATCAAGCTCATAAGGAGCAAGTTCCTGAACTGTCATTTTGATCTCCTTGGCACCGGTCCGCCGGCGTAAATCAGATGAGGTATGGCAACACCATTGGGCAGGCGCACGGCTTCAGGAACATCCATCAGCCGCCGTGCGCGGAAAAAGTGAACGGTGAGCGCCAGAATTGCAATGAGATTAAGTGCCGAAGCGAGCTGGAAAGCGACCGGATAACCGGCACCCAGCGCAAGCGTTGCCAGCGCCACACCGGTATAATAGATGCAGAACCAGCGCCGGGCAGGTTTTTCACTCACAATATCCTGCACACGCGGGGTCGGAACACGCCCCATCACCGGCCCGTAGCATTCAAGCCAGGTGAGAAACGGTACGATCTTGTAAAGCTGCGCCAGGCTGAGGCCGGTCAGCCAGCCGAACACGAAAAGATAGACGAGCGCGCCGATCATCGGGTCGCTCGGGCCCGTCCATGGCAAGGCGAGCGCCAAAAGGATGGCGAGCACCATGGCGGCAAAAGCGGGAATGCTGGCCGCACTGTTCAGCTCTATGGCCTTGCGCTTGCGCTGGCGATAGACCGCGCGCATGTCGAAAGCATAGAGCACAACGCTTGCAACACCCGGCAGCAGGGCCGCCAGCAGCACGACATCCGCCCAGTCCTGACCGAAGGCAAAGGCCGCAACGCCTGCACCCAGAACCGTGAGAGCAGCAGCCCCCGCCCACCAGACGAGGCGCGTGGTCCTGCGTTCATCGTCCGGCGAAAGCAGGAACATGGTCAAAAGGCGATAACTGACACCCATCGCCGTGAAGGTCATCCAGCCGCCAAGCCCGAGTGCGGCATGGATCGGCGCGGATAGGCCCGCTATATTGAGGAGCATGTCATTTTCGCTCATGCCTGAAAACGCCAGCGTGAAGATGCCGCCGAGAAACGCTACCGCCAGAAGACATGCAAGGCCGACGGCCACGAAACGGGCTGGAAGCGCAATGGGCCGCGCCTGCCAGATGGTCATGGCCAGCATCAGCACGAGAATGCTGAAACCGGCGATCAACAGAAGCCCAGAGAAAGGCAGGAGCCATGCGGGCGGCTCCCCAAACCCTGCCATTCCGGCAAAGCCGCACAATAGGCCGACCAGTCCCGCCAGCAACAGAAGAAGGGCGGGCAAGCCCCCACCGCTTCCCCATAAGGGTCTGGCCACGAGCACCGGCACAAACTGCAAAAGCGCACCGCCCATCAGCAGCGCAAGCCAGCCGATGGCGATAATATGCACCAGAATCAGTGTTTCAGGCGCGCGGATACCGTGGAACGGGTAGCCAAAGCCCTCCACCATCAACCCGACCCCGGCTATGAGAAACGCGAGGGAGGACGCGAAATAGGACAAGGTCCATCGGGAAAGCGTGGCACCGAACATCTCAACCCTTCACGAGAAAGCGGTGGCGAAAGCTGTCAATGATTGCCGCAGGTGCATTCATGGTCCGAGGCATGGACCTTGCGGCGACCGATCTCGACACGCCATAAAGGGCCGGTTTCCTTATAGACCCAGGAAAAGGCGCCCGGATTGCGGTGTTCAAGCTGGTTGCGCAGCGGCACCGGATCGTGGTCGTTGACAATTTCCGGCACTTCACCCGGCTCCAGCGTGTCGATCATGGAAAAGATCGTCGCATGGCGCGTGATGGGGGGGGGGGGGAATTGTGCGAACGTCGATGACAGGAATGGTGGAAACAGGTTGACTTGACATCTTGCTCGTCCAGGGCCGTCCAATATCGATAGATGATGACGACAGCCTGCATCATCATGAAAGACATACTAAATCGATACAGCCATGGACGATTTGTTGCATCTCAAACAAGACCAAGTTTGAGATGCAAAGAATTGAAGCATATCTCCCGAAAAAGAGAGCATGTTCCAGACGCTGTTTCAGCCTGCCAACATGCGATAGATCGCAGGCAGTGCGACCGGCAATTTCGCCAGATTGGCGACGAGCGCATAACCGCCACGCCCGAAAAGCGCGGGCAGATAGGCGCTTGCCTCACGGTCAACCGTTACGGCAAAGACATTGACCCCTTTGGCGCGGACCTCGCCCGCCGCACGGCGGCTGTCTTCCAGTGCAAAGCGGCCTTCGTAATGGTCCACATCATTGGGCTTGCCATCGGTGAGGAGCAGAAGAAGCTTCTTGCGGTTCGGCTGTTCGGCAAGCTTTGCCGTTGCGTGCCGCATGGCAGCGCCCATACGGGTATAGAAGCCCGGCTTCAATGCGGCGATGCGATGTTCCACCGTCGGGCCGAAGCTTTCATCGAAATCCTTCACCGTCTCCACCCGCACCCATGAACGGCGGCGGGAAGTGAAGGTGAGGATGGAGCAGCGATCACCGCAGGCGGCAATGCCATTTGCCAGAACCAGAAGCGCCTCCTTTTCCACATCGAGCACCCGCCGGTTGTCGACCCAGGCATCGGTGGAGAGCGAAACATCGACCAGAAGAGTGACGGCAAGATCATTCGCCTGCGGGCGGCTCATCAGATGCACGCGGTCGCTGCCCTGCCCGCCCGCCGCCAGATCGCAGCGCGAGCGCACCACGGCATCAAGGTCGAGATCCGTACCGTCAAGCTGCGCGCGCAACACTTCGCGGCCGGGACGCAGGATTTCAAACTGGCGGCGCACACGTCGCACGAGGCTTTGTGCCGCGGCATCCAGTTCCAGAGGCTTTTCCTTTTCCTGTACTGGCGCGGCCAGAACCGCGCAATGGTTGGGCAGATACGCCCCCTTGCGGTAATCCCATTCGGGATAGGTCAGTTCGGCGGTGAGCAGGCTGCGATCCACCGCTTCCGGCGGCAGATCAAGATCGAAGCGGAAGCGTGCCGCTGGCCGGCCTTTGCGTTCACCGAGCGTCAGGTCGTCAAGTTCATCCGCCGATTTCGCATTCTGTTCGTCGCTGCCATCGGAAGGGCGGTCCACGCTCACCATTTCCGCCATGGCGAGAATTTTCTCGAAGCGGTTGAGGATGAACGGGCTGCGGTCGGCATGGCGCGGGTCCTGCCGCTCACGCTGGGCGATCTGGCGTCCGGTTTCGGCGCCCTCAGACTGGCTGTTGCGCACCGGCTCGTCCTCGCCAGTGCGTGGCGCGACTTCCTCACGCTTCATCAGGCCCGGCCATAGCGGCACCGGCAGGGCCGGCAGATAGCCCGCAGGCCCGCGATGCGGAAAAATGGTGGGCAAGGCGTCATCGGGCAGGTCCGCACCCTGTTTGAGAAGCGACAGAATGCGCGCTTCCACCTGCTGTTCGAGCCGGTGCAGCGGGCGCTTCGGGCGCTCTGCCAGTATAGCCGCGCAAAGCCGCTTGTAGCGCGGTTTCAATCCGGGAAAGGCGCGGCAGGCCCGTTCCACCGTCTGCTCGGCGATCTGGAGTGCGGCAAGGTCGCGCCGCAGCGCATCTTCCGGCAGTGCGTCGGCATCCATGGGCATGACGGCCATATAGCCGACCAGCCAGACGTAGAGATCGTAATTGAGCTGGCGATCCGGAAAGAGTGCAATTTCCGGCGGCAGCATCAAGGTCGCCTCATCGCGCAGCGGCTGGGCGAGCTTTTCCTCGCCAAGCGCCATCCGCTGGCGCAGGCCAAGGCGGTGGGTCGAGGTGCGTGCGCGCGCTGGCGCAATTTGCACCGCTATATCGCCGCCGAAACCGCGAAAGCAGATGGCAAGCCGCTGGCGTATATCGACAAGCTGCACGGCATGATCGGGATATTGCGGCCATGAGCCGGTCTTGCCGATAAGGCGATGCCAGGCCCGGCCGACGGTTTCCTCAAGCTCCAGAAAATCCAGCATGGTGCATCCGCCTATTTCAGCATGGCATCGGCTATTTCGAGCAGGGCTGCCTTCACATCGGGTTCATCGGTCAGCGGTTCGATCATGGCGGCACGGGCCGCTTCGCGCTGCGACATGCCAGCTTCGATCAGCGCCGCGCAATAGACGAGAAGACGGGTCGATACACCTTCTTCAAGGTCGTGCCCCTTGAGGGCGCGCAGGCGATGGGCAAGATCGACCAGCGGCGCGACACGGCTTTCGGCAAGCCCGCTTTCCTCCGAAACAACCGCGATTTCCTGCTCCTTCGGCAAAAAATCGAACTCGATGGCGACAAAACGTTGCCGGGTGCTGGGCTTTAGCGATTTGAGAAGGTTCTGATAGCCCGGATTATAGGAAACCACGAGCATGAAACTGTCGGGCGCGTCCAGAAGCTCGCCGGTACGTTCCAGAGGAAGGATGCGGCGATCGTCGGTGAGCGGATGCAGCACCACGGCCACATCCTTGCGCGCTTCCACGATCTCGTCGAGGTAACAGATGCCGCCGTCGCGCACTGCGCGGGTGAGCGGCCCGTCCATCCAGATGGTGTCACCGCCCTTGAGAAGATAGCGGCCGGTGAGATCGGCGGCGGCCAGATCGTCATGACAGGAAACGGTGGAAAGAGGCAGGCCCATGCGCGCGGCCATGTGGCTTACGAAACGGGTCTTGCCGCAGCCGGTCGGGCCTTTCAGGAGCAGGGGCAATTTGCGCTGCCAGGCCATTTCAAAAAGCGCGCATTCATTGCCGGAGGGGCTGTAGGCGGGGATTGCCGGGCTTGCGGTTTCGACATTCTTGAGAAGGGAGGTCATGGGCCGGTCTTTCCTTGGGAATCGAGAAATATTTATCTGCGGGCAATCGGACAGAATGGAGCCCCGCCCGAAGGCGAGGCTCCCGGATCATTATTCGGCAGGCTGTTGTGCGAAGCCTGAAAGCTTCTGGCTGCGTTGCCTGCCGGGGACGAGCACCGCCCAGACGAACATCAGAGCCGAGATTACCACCACGACGCCGGAGCCGAGGCGTATCCAATAGAAGAGCGCAAGCTGATCCTGCACTTCCATGAAGTTTTCGCCCAGCACACGCTGGAGGTGCACCTGCACGACGCCTGCGAAGGTGAGCGCGAAGGTCATGACCGACATGGCCGTGCACATCATCCAGAAGCTGACCATGGAGAGCCACTGGTTATAAGGTGCGCGCCCGCGGATTTCGGGGATCGCATAAGCCATGACCGCAAGGTTGAGCATGACATAGGCGCCGAAGAAGGCGAGGTGGCCGTGGGCAGCGGTAAGCTGCGTGCCGTGGGTGTAGTAATTGACCGAAGAGAGCGTATGCAGGAAGCCCCAGACACCGGCGCCGAAGAAGGCCATCACCGAGCAGCCGATCGACCACAGGAGAGCGGCGCGGTTGGGATGCTTGCGGCCCGCACGCCAGGTCATCACGAAAGTGAACATGACCATGGTGAAGAAAGGAGCCACTTCAAGCGTCGAGAAGAGCGAGCCGATCCACTGCCAGTAACCGGGAGCGCCGATCCAGTAATAATGGTGGCCGGTGCCGAGGATACCGGAGAAGAGCGCCAGGCCAACGATGACATAGAGCCACTTTTCCACCACTTCGCGGTCGATGCCGTTCAGCTTGATCATCAGGAAGGCCAGGATGGAGGCCATGATGAGTTCCCATACGCCTTCCACCCAAAGATGGATCACATACCACCAATAGAGCTTGTCGAGCGCGAGATTGATCGGGTTGTAGAAAGCGAACAGGAAGAACAGCGCAAGCCCCCAGAGACCGAACAGGAGAATGTTGGTCACGGTGGTCTTGCGGCCCTTCAGCGCCGTCAGCGTGATGTTGAACAGGAATATCAGGCAGACGACGACAATGCCGACCTTGATGAAGAAGGGCTGTTCAAGGAACTCGCGCCCTTCGTGGATATGGAAGAGATAGCCTGCCACGGCGACGCCCGCCGCCACGAAGAACAGCCAGAACTGGATGACGGCCAGCTTGGTGCTGTAAAGCTCCGTTTCCGTTTCTTCCGGCAGGAGATAATAGGTGGACCCCATGAAGCCCATCAGAAGCCATACGATGAGGGCGTTGGTATGGATCATGCGGACGATATTGAAGGGCAAGAGCACCGACAAGGTGTTGGGCAGGACATAGATTGTCCCGGCCACCACGCCGAACAGAACTTGCGCGACGAACAGGGCAAGAGCTCCATAAAAATAGAGCATTGCCACTTTCTGGCTTTGGTATTTCATATTTTCAAACTCCGTTCACCCACGCTCAGCCTGCATCGTTCGGCGGCCAGTTCTGCGTCTTGATGCGGCTCGTCCACTCCAGGAAATCCGCAAGATCGTCGAGTTCCTGATCGCTCAGGCTGAACTGCGGCATCTGACGGCGGCCTTCGATGCCGGACGGCTGGGCGGCCATCCATGCCTTCAGCGTTTCACGGGCACTTTCAGGGTCGGTATCGCCGCCCCAGCGCTTCCAGACATTGCCGAGCTCGGGCGCAAAATAGGCCCCCTCACCCAGAAGCGTGTGGCAATTGATGCAGGAGTTTTTCTCCCAGACATGCTTGCCCCGCGCCACACCACTCGTCAGCGTGGATTCATCCGTGGAGGTGGTTTTCATGTAGTAATGGCTGTGCGCCGTCAGCCCCACGAAGATTGCGAAAAAGAAGATGGACCCGCCGTAGAAGACGTTTCGGGCCCCGGTCTTGGTTAGGCGTTCTGCCATCCCTTCGTCCTTTCATTGGCCGGAACCATCGCTCCGGCAGCCAATCCCCCGCAGAAAATGCGGCCGGGCAATTCCCCTCGCCGGCCCCGCGGGATGCTTCCCTTCTATCGGTCGCGCAGAACCCTTCTTTGCGAATAGGCAAAGATGCAGGCAGTTGGCTCAGCCCAGCAGGCTGACTGCGACAGAACGCGCAAGCGCAAGGGTGAGCAGGATCGCCGGCCAGGTGAGAAGCGCGGGGCGCAGCGCACCGCGCGTGCCGCGCATTTCCATGAAATCAAGAATGACGAAGCAGGCCTTGGCATAGGCGAGAATCAAAACAACGACGATCCCGGCCAGATAAGTGCCAAGGAAGCTCGCAATAAGCGCGCCGCTGACGGCCAGAACCAGAAGGATGGCGAGCGTCCTGTTGAGCGAACCATGCACGGTCGTGTCGGTCATGACGGCCTCATGCGAGATAGAGAATCGGGAACATGACAAGCCATACAAGGTCAATGGCATGCCAGAGCGTGGCGATCAGAAGCACATTCGAGCGCGATGGCCGCCAGGCGACCAGCATCAGGATCACGGAGCCGAACAGCACATGCAGCAGGTGGAACCCGGTGATGAGAAAATAAAGCTCGAAGAAGGAACCGGCCGCCTCGTCGCCCGCAAACCGCGCCTCATGCGAATATTCAAGCAGTTTCACCGCCACGAAACAGAAGCCGAAAAGGGCTGCAAACAACAAGGGACGGCGCACGGCTTTCGGATTGTTTCGGCGGCGCACGGCAAGCGCCGCCTGCCAGCCGCTCATGAGCAGGATCACCGTATTGGTGGCGGCCAGACCGGGGCTCAGATGCGCGCGCAACAGCCCGACACCCTGTGGATCAACCACCGACATAACCATGAAGGCGTCGAGCAGGATTGCGAATGTGATGAGTTCGCTCCAGACCAGAACCCAGAGCAGGAGCGAATCTTCTTCCTCCTGCCCTTCCCCGGCCGCGAGCGCCGCAATGGCGTTATCTTCCGATCTAAGCATGGGGCCATGCCTAGCCCGCAGGCTCCCCCTCTTCTTTGCGTTTTGGCAAAGAAAAATCAGGCCTGCGGCTGCATTATGTTTTGGCAATGCAAAGGACACTCTTATGACTGACGCACAGATCGGCCTTCTTGTCGCCGCCCCTGCCATCATCTGCTTTTCGCTGATCCTCTATCGCATGGGTGCATTGCAGGGGGCGGGTACGATTTCCGCCGTCACAGCCTCGGTCATTATCGCCGCCGTGCTTTTCTTCGGACAATAGAGCATTTTCGAGCCCAAAGTGCGAAGCGCCTACGCGGGGCAACAAGCGAGACACCGATGGAAAACCTATCCGAACTTCACGCCGCAGATATCAACCGCCTCGAAGCGCATCACCAGACCCTCCTTGACCTTTGCCTGCAACTTGAGGAAGCGGCCGAGGACGTGCAGACGCCCGGCTCGCCGCAGGATTATATCAAGCTTGCCGATGCCATTCCCCGGCTTTTGGATGAAACGCACGAATTGGAAGAAACAGTGCTGTTTCCCGATTTTCACCGGCAGAGCGGCTCCTATTTCGCCGGTGTCGTGATCGAGCGCCTGAAGGCGGAACATCGCTGCGACCGGCTTTCGGCGGAAGAGCTTTCACGCACCTTGCGCGCGGTGGCCAACGGGCAATGCAAGCTTGCGCCCGATACCGTCGCCTATATGGTGCGCGGCTTTCTGGAGAGCCTGCGCCGCCACATCCTGTCGTAAAAACTGATGCTGGAAGCCTTGCTGGCCGCCAAATCGGAGCAGCGGGAAGTCTTCGGCTAAGCCTGACTCATATCCTTTTTGCGGGCCGGCGAATGCTTGTATAGGTGAAGACCAGCGACAGGATATAAAGGCCCGCGAAAACCACATTGAGGCCGAGAAGCCAGTCGCGGCTCTCGCCGAAATGCGAAAGAAGCTGCCAGACGAGCAGCGCCTTTGCCCCCGTCATCAACGCAAGGTTCAAGGTGCGCAGGCCCGATTGCCCGCGCGCATAGAGAATTTCCGTCTGGTATTCGATAAGGTTGCGGAAACCCGGCACCAGCAGCACCAGCGGCAACAAGCCGACAATCGGCGCGACATTGGACCCGAGCGCATTGGGGAATATCCAGAGGAAAATGGCAAGCGCGCCAAGCCCCGCAACCGAAATGGCAAAGACTGCCACTTCAAGCCCGGTGCGGATACGCAGCGACGAAAGCATATCCGGCGTGCGCATGAGCTTTTGCACCAGCATCATGTTAAAGGAACGGATCGGCAGCGCAGTCAGGTCCACAAGCCGCATGATAATGGCATAGAGGCCCGCGGTGGCAGGCCCGCCAATGCCGAGCACCAGAAGCTTGTCGAGCTCACTTTGCAGATAGAAAAGCAGTTCGGCCCCCATGACCGCGATGGAGTCCGAAATGCGCCGCATATAAAGGCCCGGCTTGAAGCGCAGCCTTATGCGCGGATAGAACCAGAGCGCGACGATAAGGCCCGCCGCATTTGCCCCCGCATACCACCATGCCCAATGAGCGATATCATGCGTTGTCGTCATCCACATGAAAAGGACGGCCGCCACTGCGCGCGTCATGGTGCCGAAAATGACGAGCCCTGCCCCGATCAGAAAGCGGTTCAGCCCATTATTGACGATGATGATGATTTCCATCGAGCGCCAGAACAGTGCCTCCGCCACGATCACCAACAGCGCAAAAGGCAGGAAAGCAACATCACGATCGAAAAAGGCGAGATAGACCAGCCAGGATGCAAGGAACAGAAGCGGCAGCGAGACGACGAGCGCCGCGAGATAGCCCGCCGTATAGACTCCCAACAGGCGCGGCTTGACGGTCGCAATGCGATAGAGCGGCGAATTGAAGCCCAGCGAAACGAGGCGGGACAGCATGACGCCGGTGCCGGAAGCCGTGGCGAAAATGCCGAAATCGCTCGTCGGCAGCGTATTGGCGAGCGCAATGAAATAGACGAGCGAAACAACGAGCCTGCCCGCAGAGCCGGAGAAAAGCGAAAGATAGTCGCGCAGCAAGGCGACGCGGTCGCCTGAAAATTTCCGTAGCGCTTTCGCCAGCACTGAATGCCCCTTTCATGCCATGGCCTATCCTGAGCGATATTTCACGGCCATGGACGAAAAGCTATCGGAAAACGCTGAATGGCATTTTGCGAAGCCGGTATTTTCCGCTAACGGTTAATCGTTGCTCGCAAAGGAGCAGAAGAGGAGCGATGCGGGGCCGGAAGCGCGCATGATATCGATCATGCCAGCACTCCTTAAAAAGCGGCCCGCGTCGAAACAGTAATGAAAGATGGGAAATGACGGACGGCACCAACCTCACGATTGAAAAACTCCATGCGCGCGTGGAAGAGATTTTCCGCAAGGCGGGATTGAACGCCATTCAGGCGGGCGCTGTTGCACGCGTGATCGTTGCGGGCGAGCGCGACCATTGCAAATCGCATGGCATTTACCGCATCGAAGGCGCCTTGCGCACCGTGAAGGCTGGCAAGGTCAAGCCGGACGCCGTGCCGGAACTGGTGGCGCAGGAAGCTTCCGCCATCGTGCGGGTGGACGCAAAGGGCGGTTTTGCCAACCCGGCTTTCGAGCTTGGCGTGCCGGTTCTGGCGGAGCGTGCGCGGAGCCATGGCCTTGCCGCCCTCGTCATCAATGATTGCACGCATTTTTCCGCGCTCTGGCCCGAAGTCGAGGCGCTGACGGAAAAGGGCCTTGCCGGCCTGGTCATGTGCCCAAGCTATGCCACCGTTGCGCCAACCGGCGGCAGCAAGCCGCTGCTCGGCACCAATCCCTTCGCCTTCGGCTGGCCGCGCCGCGACAACCCGCCTTACGTATTCGATTTTGCAACCTCGGTTGCAGCACGCGGCGAGATCGAACTGCATCGGCGTGCCGGAAAGCAGCTTCCCGAAGGCTGGGCCATCGATAAGGATGGCAAGCCGACCACCGACCCCGAAACGGCGCTTGAGGGCGCAATGCTGCCCTTCGGCGGGCACAAGGGATCGGCAATCAGCACCATGATCGAGCTTCTGGCGGGAATCATGATCGGCGACCGCACCAGCCCGGAAGTGCTGGACTTCCTCGGCACGACAACGCTTTCGCCGGTTCATGGTGAAATCATCATCGCCTTTTCGCCCGAAGCCTTTGCGGCTGGCCGCCCTGGCGATCCTTTCGCCCGCGCGGAAGCCTTCTTCGAGGCGATTGTGGGGCAAGGCGCGCGCCTGCCCTCGCAACGTCGCTTTACCGCCCGCACCGCCTCGCAAAGCGAAGGCATCACGCTCAACAAGGCGGAGATCGACTATCTCGACCAGCTTGCCGAAAAGGGCCTCGACGCTGTTTCGTGATAAAATCCAAAGCAAAAGGCCCTCCGCAACGGGAGGGCCTTTTTACATAAGGCATTGCTTGATCACGCCTTGCAGCGCTGTACGGCACCCGGCAGTTTGCTCCACTCGGCATACCAGGTGTTGAAAAGCCTGAACTGCGTTTCGACATAGCCGCGCTGGCTTTCGCTCAATGCGTCGGTCTCGTTGAAATGCAGCGTATATTCCTTGTCCCCCTTCAGCACCATCATGTGCTTGAAGTAGAGGACCAGATCCGGTCCCTCATCGAAAGAGGACAGGACGGCAAGCGCCTGTTCCAGTTCCTGTGCGCGCTGGCGCGCATCGACATCGCCCAAGGCGGCTGCCTGCGAGAGATTGCAAAGGTGAATGACTTCTTTCGGCAGCACATTGCCGATGCCGGTAATCGCACCCGTTGCGCCGCAATTCACAAAACCATGGAACACGGCCGTATCGACGCCGATCATCAGCGAAACACCATCATCACGGCTGGTGATGTTTTCCGCCGCATAACGCATGTCCGCCGGGCCGCCGAATTCCTTGAAGCCAACGAGATTTGGATGTTCGGCGCGCAGGGCAAAAAACAGATCGGCACGCGTGGCAAAGCCGTAATAGGGGCTGTTATAGATCACCGCAGGCAGGTCCGGCGCCGCCGAAAGGATTGCCTTGAAATATGCCTTCTGCGCCGCAATGGCCGAGCCGCGAGACAAAACGCGCGGGATCACCATAAGGCCCTTTGCGCCCACTTTCTGCGCGTGTGCGGCATGAGCGACAGCCGATGCCGTATTGACTGCGCCGGTGCCGACGATAACGGGAATACCGGCCTTTACCAGACGCTCCACGCCCTCCATGCGCTGCGCATCCGTCAGAAGCGGCCAATCGCCCATCGAACCACAATAGACGACCGCCGACATACCATCGCCAATCAGCTCCTGCCCCTTGCGCACGAGCGCATCGAAATCAGGGCTGCGGTCCGGCTTGCACGGTGTCATCAGAGCGGGGATCACCCCGGAAAAAATCTCGGCTTTCAAGTCACACTCCTCAATTTCCTATCGGCCGGCATGGTTCATCCGTGCCTCGATCGAAGGCAATCTAGCTTAAATTTTTCTTGTCGACAAGAAAAATACAAAGCTAAAGCTCAATATCCAGGACGGCCTTCCTCTCGAAGAGCTTGCGCACCTGCTCCACGATCTGCTCGGCATGGATTTTGCCCAGACGGTCGGCTTGCGCCACGTCCCGCGCCTCAATGGCCGCGATGATTTCCTCATGCTCTTCCACGAAGCGGCGCGGCAGGCGGTCGTCATAGGACTGGTAGTAAAGCCGCATGATGCGACGCCCCTCATCCAGCAGGCGATTGAACAGCCCGGTAAAATAGGCATTGCGGCCCGCATCGGCTATGGCCGCGTGAAAAGCGGCATTGGTAGCAATCATGCCAAGCGCGTTCTGGGCATCCACGGCGGCGGTGAATTGCGCCTGCAATTCATGGATAATCCTCAGGTCCTCCGGGCGGTGATATTGCGCGGCAAGCCGTGTCGTCACGCGATACATCAGCACCAGCGCATCGAAGAAAGTGTGCATGTTCAGGAAATCGATGTTCGACACCATGGTCGAGCGGTTGGGCAGGGTTTCGACTAGACCTTCGCTCGACAGGCGAACCAGCGCCTCGCGAATAGGCGTGCGCGACATGCCGAACCGTTCGGCCAGCTGCACTTCATCGATTGGGCTGCCGGGAGCAAGCTTCAGATCGAGTATCTCATCCCGCAAAAGGTCATAGACCATCCTGACGCCGGAACCACGTTTACGCTCCATCGGATTTTGCTCGCTTTCCGTCATCCCGAAACCTTTGTCCAACCGCGATCCGTTACACCTACCGCCCCCATTGTAAAGGATCAACGCACAAGGCGCGCAATGATCGTTCGGTTCCAGTGATGGTCACTTCACCAAAAAGAAATAGACGGCAATTTTACACACCGATAAAAGCGGCAGACCTGCGGGCAAGATTCGCAAACGGCATCTTTGCCGGGCGCTGAGAATATTATAGGGGCACCATGCCGATTTATGAGCTGGCAGCACTGGGCGCGGCAACCTGCTGGGCGCTGACGGGGCTTATTTCCGCTTGGCCTGCCGGGCAATTGGGCGCGCTGACCTTCAATCGGATACGCCAGGTTTTCGTCACCGGCCTTCTTGCCGTTTACGTGCTGGCCACCGGCGCATGGCACCAGATGAGTGCTGAAAATATCTGGCCGCTGCTTTTGTCAGGCTTCATCGGCATTTTCGTGGGCGATACGCTGCTTTTTGCAACGCTGAACCGCGTCGGCCCGCGCCGTTCAGGCATTCTCTTTGCCATGAATGCGCCGATGACAGCCATTCTCGGCTGGTTCGTGCTGGGCGAAACGCTGTCGCTTGCCGCCGTGGCAGGCATCGCCATCACGGTCTTCGGCGTTTCCCTTGCCATATTCTTCGGCAAGCGGCGCACACAGCAACACCCATGGGAATCCGTCAAGGGCTCGCTTTGGGTCGGCATCGGGCTTGGGCTGCTGGCGGCACTCGGTCAGGCGGTCGGCTCCATCATCGCAAGGCCGGTGATGGAAACCGGGCTGGACCCTTTCGTCGGTTCCCTGCTGCGCGTGGGCATTGCCGCCTGCTGCCTCACAGCACTGGCACAGCTTCCCCTTCCCGCCGTGAAACCCCGCAATCCGCTGACATTCAAAGTGGCGGCAATGACGGCCCTCACCGGTTTCCTGTCGCTTGCACTTGGCATGACGATGCTTCTGTTCGCGCTATCGGGCGGCAAGGCAGGTATTGTCTCCACCATATCGGCCACAACACCGGTCATCCTGTTGCCGCTTCTGTGGTTGCGCACCGGCGAGTGCCCTGCCGCGGGCGCGTGGATCGGCGCATTTTTCGTGGTGATTGGCATGGCGCTGATCTTCCTGCGGTGAAACGGCCTTTGTGACGCTCCGCCGCAGGCAGCGGGGCCTCAAATAAATTGGATATTGCCCATATGATTGATCTGCATCAATGCATATCGATGCAGGACCAGACATAATATTCCGAGCATGAAGAAGTAACTCATATTTTCCTGAGAGGCTTTCGCCTTATCCCTTTTCCGGAGGCCAAAATATGAGCCATAATGGCATTTTGATAGCAACGCAGCCTTCAAGAAAACACTCTTCTTGGCAATTGCCTCTATCATGCAAGTCTGCATGTGAGGTCTATACTTTATGACGTCAAGCCAATGCTTCTTATGCCTTATCCTTCTATTGCTGTTTATTGGCTTTACCGCCTTCGCAATACCCAGAATTTTGGTCAACCGAAAGGTCCACAAGGCTATCGTTGATCTGAAGGACTATGTTTCGCACGCCTCGAACCAGAATGTGCGAATGACCGGCGAAGTGGATATTCTGCGGGCTATCGTCAAAAGACACCCATTAGAACAGACGCTCACCATACTTTGCCGGTTTGTGGAAAAGCAGATTCCCGGTACACGATGCTCTGTGCTGATCCTTGATCCAAGCGGGAAAAAAGTCGGCAAATCCATCGCCCCCAGCCTGCCCACCCATTACAACAAAGCGCTGATCGGGCTTGAAATCGGGCCGAATATTGGCTCTTGCGGGGCGGCTATGTTTTTGCGCCGGCCCGTCATCATCAGCGATATTGCAACCCATCCAAACTGGCTTTCCTTCCGCGATCTGGCTTTGCCGTGCGGCTTGCGGGCCTGCTGGTCCATGCCAGCCATCAACGGTGCGGGAAAAGTGCTGGGGGCTTTTGCAATCTACAGCGACACGCCACGCACACCGGCGCAAAATGAGCTTATGGTCGGGCAGATCGCGGTTGAGCTTTCCATGATAGCCGTCGATACGGCACAGACGCAGGAACGGCTGGCCAGTCAGGCGATGCATGACGACCTGACCCAATTGCCGAATCGTCGCTATATCGGAAAGCTGCTGACGCAGAAAAAGTCGGCGCGCGACGGGCTTTCACGGGACGGCTTCCTGCTGCTGATCGATCTCGACGATTTCAAGCCAGTCAACGACACTTATGGACATCTCACCGGGGACGAAGTGCTAAAGGAAGTAGCCCAGCGCCTGCTGCGCATCGTCTGTGAAGAGGATACGGTCGCACGCATGGGCGGCGATGAGTTCATGATCGTGCTGAATGGCGGCACATCGAAAGAACAAACCGACATTATCGCCAGCAGAATTATCCGTGAAGTTTCAAAGCCGATTGAGGTCTCGCAGCATAAACCTGTAAAAGTGGGATGCAGTATCGGCATTGTCAGCACCAGGGAATGGCGTTCCAACAAATATATCTTCGATTGTGCCGACAAGGCGATGTACAGCGCCAAATCCAAAGGCAAGAACCGGTTTGAATATTTTGAAGAAAAGCAGGCGGCGTAAGCGCGGCGCACTTTTGCTCGACCGCTCTAATTTATTTTGCCGCTATCCGAGTTTTTGCAGCGGATAAGGGTGGCCTGAAAACAGGGCGCCGACCGGCTGCGGGCGAATGGTTTCACCATCACGCAACAGAAACAAAACATCGAGACCGAGGCTTTGCGCAAGCTTTGACCCGGCTATGGGGCCGAGCACCATCAGCGCCGTTGCAAAGGCATCTGCTTGCGCGCAGGTCTTTGCAACAACGGTAACGGAAGCAGGCGGCGTGGAAAGCGGAGCGCCACGATGCGGATCCATCGTGTGCGACAGCCTGTGCCCGCCCGCCACGACCCAGTGCCGATAATCGCCGGATGTGGCGACGGCGCCATTATGCAGCGCCAGCACCGAATGCGGCGCGCGGCGGTTATAATCCGGCATTTCGACAGCAATTGCCCATGGCGTGCCATCCGGTCGAAGTTCAAGCGCGCGCATTTCGCCATCTATGCCCACCAGACCGGAATGGATGCCGAAGCTCTCCAGCGTGTCGGCCAGCCGATCCACGCCATAGCCCTTGGCGATGCCGTTGAGATCAAGCGTAACAGCTGCACGCTTGCGCACCCGCATAGCGGAAATATCGAGTTCCAGCGCATCATGCGCCGCAACGCGCGGGCCAGCGAGAGCCTCGCTTATGAGCCTTTGATCGGCTTCCATGGGGCCGAAACCCCATGCCTTCACCGCATCGCCCATGGCGGCATCGAAAGCGCCACCCGTGGCCCGCCCTATCTCGATTGCAAGACGCAGGACCTCCATCAAACGGGCTGGAACCTCAACCCACACACCCACCGGCGCGCGGTTGAGGCGCATAAGATCGCTGTCCGGCTTCCAGGTGGACATCTGCATGTCCACCTCATCCACCGCCTGTTGCAGCGCGCGCCGCAAGGGAGCGATGTCGAAATCGGCAGCGGCGTAAAAAATTGCCGACCAGCGCGTGCGCATGGTGGGGCCGTTCAATCCATGGCGCTTGAGATCAGTAAACATCTTCGACATAGCGCCCCTCCGCCTTCAGAACGGCAGGCGTCAATCCGGCTGGAGCCAGAATATCGGCAAGGGCTTCGGAAACACCCGCCGCCATGTCGCGTCCGCCACAGACCATGACCCGTGCGCCCTTGTTGACGAGGCGCGCAATCTCGGCGGCATCCTTGCGCAAGGCGTCCTGCACATAGCTTGGATTGTGCACACGCGAACAGGCAGTGGTGAGGTTTTGAAGACGGCCCTCACCTTGCCATTCCTGCAAATCCTCATGATAGAAGAAATCGCTTTCGGGATGGCGCATGCCGAAAAACAGGTGGACAGGGCGATGCTGCCTGTTTGCCCGCACGATACCCGCAAGTGGCCCGATGCCCGTGCCAGCACCGACGAGGATCAGCGGCGTGCGCCCCTTTCCGGCATGGAAATTTGCGTTGCGACGCAGGAAGGCACGCATGGTATCGCCCGGTTGAAGCTCGAAAAGCTGGCCGGAGCAAAGCCCTGCCGGATGCTTTTTCACCACGATCTCGACAAAGCCATCGCGGCTTCCCGATGCGAGGGAATAGAAACGCGGAACGGCTGAACCTTCGGGAACGATGCCCAGCAAATCCCCCGCCTCGAAGCGGCTGAAACCGGCACCGCTCAACTGCTGCCAGAATGTCGGTTTCGGCAGGGCAAAACGCAGGATGGCAGTCGGGGCCTGCACATCAGCGCCATAATCCCGGCGCGAAACGAGCGTCAGCGCCGCAACCGCCGGAATGACAGGCTGATGGACAAGCTCCAGCTTGATGCCAATCGCAGCGCCCAGATCCCGCCCCCAGCGGGCAAAATCCTGCGTGGACTGGCGGTCCACCGTCTCGAACGGGATAAGCTCTTTCCAGCCCTTTGCCCGCGCTCCATCGGCTATCGCCTTTGCAAAGGCGCAATAATCCGGGAAACTGCGGTCGCCAAAGCCCAATACTGCCAGAGGCGCAGCAGGCGACTTCGGCAAGGCAGCCAGGCGATCCAGAAAGCCCTTGGCAGAGGCGGGCGCATCACCGTTTCCATAGGTGGCGGCAAAGATCAAAATGCGCTGCGCCTTGCCATAACGCGCCGGGTTGAAGGAAGACATGGGGCCGACATGAACGCTCTGGCCCGCTTCGCGCAAAGCAGCGTGAAGCGTTGCGGCAAAACCCCAGGTGCTGCCGCCTTCGCTGCCGACCAGCACAATTGTTTCGGCCTTTCCGGCTGCGGCATTGTCGCGAATGCGCGGGCGGCCACGCAGTCCAGCGAACCATAACACGATGCCGGTGATGCCCAGAAAGGGAACCGTCAGGGATGCCAGGCCGAGAATAATGCCCAGTAGTGCGGCCCCCTTGCCGGTATGCAGCATTTTGACAGTCTGGGAGATGCGCTGCCAGACCGTGTAATCATGCCAGTCCAACACTGCGCCGGTACCCTGATCCAGATAGCCGGTGCCTCGGTCCGTCTTCAGCACGAACATATCCGTGGCATCACCGGGATAAGGGAAACTCAGCTCCTTGAAGCTGGAAACCGGCGTTTCCTCAAGTTTGGCAATCAGGGCAGGCTTCATACCCGTCTCGCCGCTCACACCGGTTGGCTCCGCAACAACCGGGCTTTTGGGCAGAAGATCGAAGGTCGAAGCCGACATCCACACGGCGGTTGTGGAAGACAGAAGCAATCCCAAAACCGCAATACGCGCCACTTCTGTATGCAGCCTCCCACTGGCAGCCCCACGCAGCGGCTTGAACCAGTTTTTCCAGCCGCCTGTGCGGCGTGCAATCAAAAATGCGCCGGATATGCTGAGTCCCAGCATGATGAGAGCGCCGATAGCCATGACAATGCGCCCGCTATCGCCCAGAAAGAGCGAACGATGCAAACCTTTCAGCCATTGTTCCAGCCTATTCGGGTTTGCCGGAGCAACACTCTTGCCGGTGGCGGGGTCGATGACGGCGGCCTGCGCGCCGTCATCGAACCAGTAAGCCGTAATCTTGCCAGAAGGCGTACGCCGCACCTGCTCGACCGCAGGATAATTGGCCTGAATACGCGCCATGAGATCGGCCACCGAAAGGCCCGTTTCGGCTTGCGGCGCAGAAAGCCGCTCCATCGCCGGGAACACCGACAAGGCGGCGCCGCTCAATGCCAGCACCATCAAAAGAACAGCCGCTATTATACCGGACCAGCGATGCAACCAGCGGATCATGGCCAGCTCCTTATTTCGTATAGGTGAAGTTGGCGATGTAACGCCGTCCGCGAACCGGGACGCCGCTGCCCTTGCTTGTCAGCGGCAGGGCGATTTCGTCGGGGCTGTCCTGCATATCCTCGACGGCGGCATCCACATGCAGCGTATAGCCGGCATCAAACAGCGCATCGGCCAGATCGAGCGTGATTTCCAGCTTACGGCCTGCACCGACGCTTGCGCCTGTGATCCCGTCAATCTCGGCAGTGTCGCCGCCGGTGGCGCGATACCAGCCTGACAGGTGCTGGTAATATTTCGACTTGCCACCCGCCATCCACAGGCTTCCGGCATAAGCACCCTGCGCATCCGTCACGTAGAGCGCGATATAGGCTCCGTCACCGCCGTAATTATTGAGCGTGGTGCTTAATGTAACGGGCTGCGCCAGCGCAAGACCGGGAAAGGTCAGGGCGGTAGTAATGGCGAGTGCTGACAGAAGCGATTTCATGTGGCGTCAACTTTCATTCTGGAAATAAACGGACACGGGGCCGTGCACACCGGCGCGGCACGGCCGGTGCGGTAGAGATCGGGATATGCCTTGGAGGGTTTCCCCCCGACCCGCCCGGCAAATGATGCGCGGCTCGCCAGGCAGGCCGAGGGAAACTGGGAAGGATTTTATTGCACCTGAACCTTCGGCGTAGAGCCTTTCTGGATCAGCTTGTTGGCGGGCACACCATCCAGCGGGCCGGGCGCGTCGCCATGTTGCTGGCGATTGCGCCTGTGATCACGGTCGTCGTCCATGCCCTTCACCTTCAGTTTCATGATGGCGAGGCTCTGCGGGTTGATCTTGGCCTTGAAGGGTTTGCCAGCCTCATTCAGCCCCTTGATTTCATAGCAGCCATCATCAATCTTGATCCGCTTGACGTTCCAGCCAAGCGAAGCCGCCATCTGCTGCACCGCATCGCGTGACTGCCACTTGTCCATAGGCACATTGCAATCATTATCGGCCAAGGCGGCTTGTGGCGCAGCAATTGCAGCAATAAGTGCGGTCATCAGGATGATTTTTTTCATATCCTTGTCCTAGCTCCAAGTTCCTATGCCCCATTCATGTCACCCTTTCCTGACAGGTAGCTGAAGCCGAAAAACTTTTCCTGTCAGGCAATTGTCAGGTTTATCCGGCAAGAAGGCAGGCAAGCAGGAACGACCAAGGCATGAGAATTATCCTCATCGAAGACGACCCCATTCTAGGCGCTGCCGTGCGCGACCACATCGCGGCTGAAGGCCATTGCGTTGATTGGGTCAGCCGTCTCGACACCGCCCATGACTACATGGAGAGCGCGCGCTACGATCTCGTTCTTCTGGATTTGATGCTGCCGGACGGGCAAGGCCTGTCCTTCTTGCGTGATCTGCGCACAAAGGGCTGTTCCACGCCTGTCATCATATTGACGGCCCTGGACCAGATTTCCGACCGCATTCAGGGACTGAACGCAGGCGCCGACGATTATCTGACGAAGCCCTTCGATCTTTCCGAGCTTTCCGCACGGCTGAACGCGGTAGCGCGGCGCTATAGCGGCAATCCCAATCCCCTGATCGAAATCGGCGGCTTGCAGATCGACCTTGCAGCCAAGTCCGTCATGCGCGACGGGCGCGCACTTTGCCTTACCGCGCGCGAATGGGCATTGCTGGAGGCTTTTCTCCAGCATCCGGGCCAGACCCTGTCCAAGGCCCAGCTTGAAGAACACCTCTATTCTTTCGATACGGAAGTCGAAAGCAACACAATGGAGGTTCATGTGAGCCGCCTGCGCAAAAAACTCGGCCACGCGATCATCGAAACGGTTCGCGGCATTGGCTACCGGCTTGGCAATAGCAAATCGAAAGCAGCACGATGATGCGCCCGCGCAGCCTGCAATGGCGCATTTCATTATGGCTGGGGCTTGGCATTTCGATGCTCTGGGCCATCGCAGCCCTTGTGACCGCCTCGCAGCTCAGCCGGGAAATGAATGTCGTCTTCGACAGCGCACTGGAGGAAACGGCACAGCGCATCCTGCCGCTCGCCGTCCTCGACATCACCGAACGCGAGAGCGATGACGAGATGAACCAGCGCATGGCGACACTGCGCAAACACGATGAATATTTCACCTATGTTGTGCGCAACACGGCAGGCGAAGTCCTGTTGCAATCGCACAGTGCGGATCTGTCTATCTTTCCGCCTTTCACCACCATGGGTTTCCAGACCACACCCACCCACCGCATCTATTTCGATGCAGCCTTGCAGGGTGCGGTCAATATTGCGGTTGCCGAACCGCTGGGCGCGCGGCGTGGCGTGGCGATGCAGGTTCTGTGGCGACTGGCCCTGCCGCTTGGCCTCGTCATACCATTGAGCCTCATCGGGGTGTGGGCCATCGTGCGCGTGTCCATGGCGCCGCTCTGGGCCTTTCGTTCCGATATCGAGGCACGGGGAAGCGGCGACCTGTCGCCCGTCACGGTCAATGACCTGCCATCGGAAGTCAGCCCCATCGCGCAAGCCGTCAACCGCCTTATGGACAAGCTCAAGCGTGCGCTGGAGGCCGAACGTTCCTTCACTGCAAATTCGGCCCATGAACTGCGCACCCCGATAGCCGCAGCCCTTGCCCAAACGCAGCGGCTGATTGCTGAAACGCAGGACAAGGCCGCGCGCGATCGCGGTGAGCAGATCGAAGCCGCCTTGCACCGCCTGTCGCGCCTTTCGGAAAAACTGATGCAGCTTGCCAAGGCCGAAGGTGGCCGCCTTCATGCCGCCGAACCCATCGACATGGGCGTGATCCTGCGCATGGTCGTGCGGGAGCTTTCGCAACCCCACGGCAATGAAAACCGCATCCGGCTTTCAATTCCCGACATGGCGGTCAAAATCGATATCGATGCGGATGCCTTTGCCATTCTGGCGCGCAATCTGATTGAAAATGCGCTGAAACATGGCCCGCATGACGAGCCGGTGGAGGTATTGCTTACCGCCAGTGGAAAACTGGTTGTAAGCAATGGCGGCCCCGCCGTTCCGCCCGATATTCTTGAGCGGCTGTCACACCGCTTTGAGCGCGGCGCAACAAAGGCTGAGGGCACCGGGCTCGGGCTTGCCATTGCAAAGGCCATCGCCGCTGGCACGGGCGGGACAATAGACCTTTTTTCGCCCCGCGAAGGACGGAAGGACGGCTTTGAGGTGTGCTTCACTCCGGGTGGGCGCGTGCTGCATTAGAACGCGTTTCGATCTGATTGAATCAGATCGGCGCTCTAATCCTTTGTTTTGACACGCATCTTTTCCGAAAACCGTTTCACACTTTTCGGGATGCGCGCTAGCGTCTTAGCACCCTGCTGATATCAGGTTGCAGGGACGAATTAACTTATGGTGGCTTGACCCTGAACCTTTCTTCAATGTTATGCTTGGCACAATCCAGTGCTAACGGGCGACAGCGGAAGGTTTGAAGCATGGGAAAGCGCGTTCTCCATGTCGTCACCAATGTGGCCCATTATGCAGATCCGTCACAACCCACCGGCCTCTGGCTTTCGGAATTATCCCATGCCCATGATGTTTTCGCGGCAAAGGGATATGACCAGCATATTGTAAGCCCGAAAGGCGGCGTCTCGCCGCTGGAGCCGCGCGCGCTCAAATGGCCGCTTCTGGATACCTCCGCGAAAGCCTGGCTCGCCGACCCCGCCCGCATGGCGCTGCTGACAACAACAGCCAGGCCCGACCAGATCGATCCTGCCGATTACGACGCGATCTATTTTACCGGCGGACATGCCGTCATGTGGGATTTTCCCGATAGCCAGGGCCTGCAAAACATCACCCGCGCCATATGGGAACAGGGCGGCATTGTCTCCTCCGTCTGCCATGGCTATTGCGGGCTGTTGAACACCCGGCTCTCCGACGGGAGCCTGCTGGCAGCGGGAAAGCGCCTTACCGGCTTTTCATGGATGGAAGAAATCCTGGCCGGCGTCAGCAGCCGAATGCCTTATAATGCCGAACAGGAAATGAAACGGCGCGGCGCGCACTATCAAAAAGCCTTTCTGCCCTTCATTTCGTATGTCGTCGCCGATGGCCGTCTCGTAACCGGCCAAAACCCCGCCTCCGCAAAGGCCACTGCCGAAAAAGTGGTGGCGCTGATGGAAATGCGCTCTAATCCTTTGTTTTGACGCGCATCTTTTCCGAAAACCGTTTCACACTTTTCGGGATGCGCTCTAAATTGTGGTCCGCCGATGCGGCCTACCCTCATCCTGTAAAGAAGCAGGCGCCTCCATTTCCTCCGCCATAAGGCGTGACAATACCCGGCGCGCATTGTCGGCGCAGGCCATATCATCCGGTTTTGCCTCGATATCCGAAATCAGCCCAAGCAATTGTAGCTTGCTGCGCGCAAGGCGGGCCTCAAGCGCTTCGATATCCGCCACCTTGCGGCGCAGCACCTCAATCAGCGCGTCATGTTCCCAATTGTCCAGATCAGGCGGCAAAAGCGTGCGGATTTCATCAAGGCTGAAGCCCGCCTTCTGCGCGGTCGCGATGAGATGCAGCACCAGAACCGCCTCTTCAGGATAGGTCCTATAGCCGTTAGATCGGCGATCGACTGTCTTCAGCAAGCCGATGCTTTCATAAAAACGGATGCGCGAAGCGGCAAGGCCACTGCGCTTTGCAAGCTCGCCGATTTTCATATCGACCCACCTTTCAGAAATTGCTTGACCTTAAACTTAACTTAAACGTTAAGCTCTGTCCAAATCTATTTCTGGAGTATTCTCAATGTCGCTTTTTTCTCCGCTGGTGCTGAACAATGGCGCCACCATACCAAACCGTATTGCCAAGGCCGCCATGGAGGAGAACATGGCCGATGCCGACCACGCCCCTTCCGCCGGTCTTTTGCGGCTGTACAAGGCGTGGGCCGAAGGAGAGACCGGGCTTATCATCACCGGCAATGTGATGGTTGATGCCCGCGCCATGACAGGCCCCGGCGGGGTTGTGCTGGAAGACGACCGCCATCTCGACCGTTTCCAGGCATGGGCTGAAGCGGGCCGGACGCGGGGGGCGCATATCTGGATGCAGATCAACCATCCGGGCCGGCAGATGCCGGCCGCGCTTGGGCAGGAAACGCTGGCCCCTTCCGCAATTGCCCTTGATCTCGGCGCGCAATCGAAGCGGTTTCCGATACCGCGCGAAATGAGCGAAGCCGATATTGCCGATGTGGAGCGCCGCTTCATCAACACGGCGCAGCTTGCAGAACGCGCGGACTTTACCGGCGTCGAAATCCATGCGGCGCACGGCTATCTTCTAAGCCAGTTCCTCTCGCCGCTTTCAAACCGGCGACAGGACCGCTGGGGCGGCAGCCTCGAAAACCGCGCGCGCCTGCTTGTCAATATCGTGCGCGGCATTCGCGCGGCGGTTTCGCCGGGCTTTTGCGTTGCCGTGAAGCTTAATTCGGCTGATTTCCAGCGCGGCGGCTTTTTGCCGGAAGATGCCCGCGCCGTGGTCATGATGCTGGCGCCGCTCGGTGTCGATCTGGTGGAGCTTTCCGGCGGCAGCTACGAGGCGCCCGCCATGATGGGATCCGCCCGCGATGAGCGGACATTGGCGCGCGAGGCCTATTTTCTCGATTTCGCCCGCGATATTGCGGAAATTGCCACGATGCTGCTGATGGTCACCGGGGGTATCCGCCGCCGTGAGGTGGCAGAACAGGTTATCGAAAGCGGAATAGCCATGGCAGGCATTGCCACCGCACTTGCAATCGAACCCAACCTGCCGCGCAACTGGCGGCTGGGGCGCGCCGATGCGCCGAAACTGAAGCCCATTGCGTGGAAGAACAAGCCGCTTGCCGCTTCGGCCCATATGGCCGCCGTCAAATATCAATTGACACGGTTGAGCTGCCAACGGCGCACCGCGCCCGGCATTTCGCCGGTCTGGGCGCTTGCCGTTTCACAGATCGATGCGTTTTTCCGCGCCCGCCGTTACCGGCAATGGATGGTGGATCGGCGGGCGACACCCGGCAGGTATCGCCCGGACCAGTTCATTCGCCAGAGTTGAACTGCTCGATAATGCCGCGCGACTTGAGGTCGTTCAGCCTATCATCGTCCAGTTTCGCCAATTGCTGGAGAAGCGTGTCGGTATGTTCACCCAGCATGGGGGCGGCACGCTTGTATTCCACCGGCGTTCCCGAAAGCTTGAAGGGGCTGCCGACCGTGACGAAATCCTTGTTCAAAGGATGCGGAATCTGCACCAGCATATTGCGCGCCTTGACCTGTGGTTCGTCCAGGGTGCGCGCAATATCATTGATAGCGCCAACCGGAACACCACGTGGATGGATTCTGCCGATCCACTCATCCGCCGTGCCCGTCAGGAAATGCGCCGCGAGAATGCCGATGATTTCATCGCGGTGGATCACCCGGTCGGAATTGCGCGTAAAACGCGGGTCTTTCGGCAGATCCGGCAAGCCGATGGCATCACAAAGGGAAACAAACTGCGCATCATTGCCGCAAGCGATAATGAAATCGCGGTCACTGGCCCGGAAGACCTGATAGGGCACGATATTCGCATGTGCATTGCCATATCGTCCCGGCGGTCTTCCCGATACCAGATAGTTCTGGCTCTGGTTGCACAGAGCCGCCACCTGAACATCAAGCAGCGCCATATCGATATGCTGCCCTTTGCCCGTTTTGGCGCGGCTGAGAAGCGCTGCCTCGATCGCGATGGCCGAATAAAGGCCGGTCATCAGATCGGCCACGGCAACACCCACCTTCTGCGGGCCGCCACCCGGCTTGTCATCCCTTTCGCCGGTGATGCTCATCAGCCCGCCAATACCCTGGATGATGAAATCATAGCCAGGTTCAGGCGCGCGCGGCCCGGTCTGTCCAAACCCCGTGACCGAACAATAGACGAGGCCCGGATTGATTGCCGAGAGCGTTTCGTAATCGAGGCCATATTTGGCAAGCGATCCGGCCTTGTAATTTTCGATCAGGACATCGCATTCGGCGACCATCTTGCGCAGCAGGTCCTGCCCTTCGGGCGATGCAATATTGAGCGCGACCGAAAACTTGCCCCGGTTGGCCGACTGGTAATAGGACGCTTCGCGCGTCGGGTTGCCCTGCTCGTCCTTCATCCATGGCGGCCCCCAGTCGCGTGTGTCATCGCCTGTGCGCGGGCGTTCGATCTTGATGACCTCCGCGCCAAGATCGGCCAGAATCTGACCGCACCACGGCCCGGCCAGAACACGGCTCATATCGAGAACGCGATATCCCGTTAAAGCACCCATTATCATTCACCTCGCCATGCGATCCCTTCACCGAAGGGATAATCACGTATTCAGAGTGGTACATTCTATCGACTAGAGCGGTTCCGGTTTAAACGGAATCGTCGGAACCGCTCTATCTATTTGTTTTCACGCATTATCCGACGCATCGAAGCGGGATCAGAAATCAGTCCAGTGGACTGATTTCCCCGCGTAGGCGCTTCGCACTTTTGGCTCGAAAATGCTCTAGTCGATATCCGGCTCCGCGGAGCGCAGGGAAAGGCCCAGCGCGGCCCTGCGGCGCAACCATGGGCTTGGCCTGTAGCGGGGGTCGCCGGTTAATTCCAGCATACGCGACAATATTTTCAGGATCCGAGAAGCCGCCCCATGCAAGCGGCCCCTGCGGATAGCCAAGACCAAGCCTGACCGCCTGATCAATATCGTCAGCCGTGGCGATGCCCTGTTGCGCAATGTCGCAGGCAAGATTGACGATAGCTGCCAATGTTCGCTGCGCCACGAAACCCACGCTGTCGCGGATGACCGTAACATTCACACCGTCGCGCGCCAGCAAGGCATGGGCCGCATCGCGGAAGGCTGGACTGGTTGCGGGTGTCATCATCAGGGTCCTGTGGCGGTCAAGGCCGGGCAACATATCGATGCAGACCGTCCTTGCAGGGTCGCTGCCAGCCAGTTCACAAGCGGTTGTCGCGTCATAGCCATAAGGAGCAAGCAGGCAAAGTGCTTCGGCAGAAGGCAGCGCGCCGGTTTCCACCGTGGCGCCGAGCGAACGCAGCAGCGCATAAAGCTGCTCCTTATCCTCATCGCAATCCGCACTGATCCAGACGGAAGGCATGATATCCACCGCCGGAACGGGTTGCGGAACAGGCGGCGCAACCATTTTTCCGTCTTCATAACGGTAGAAGCCCTGCCCCACCTTACGCCCGACATAACCACCTTCGAGCATCTGGCGCGTCAAGGCGGACGGGCGATAACGCGGCTCCTGATAAAACTGGTTGTAGATCGATTCCATCACCGGATGCGAAACATCAAGGCCGGTCAGATCGAACAGTTCCAGCGGCCCCATGCGGAAACCTGCCGATTCGCGAAGTATCCGGTCGATATCGCCACGCGGCGCGACGCATTCACCGAGAATCTTGAGCGCCTCCGTGCCATAGGCCCGGCCCGCGTGATTGATGATGAAACCCGGCATATCCTTGGCGCGTATGCCGTGATGGCCCATGCGCTTCGCCAGCACCAGCAAGGCATCGCCCACAGCCGGATCGGTGGTCAATCCATCGATCACTTCCACCACTTTCATCAGCGGCACCGGATTGAAGAAATGGAACCCGGCAACCCGCTCGGGGTGGCGGCAGACACGAGCAATACTGGTGACTGAAAGCGACGACGTATTGGTGGCGAGAATGCAATTCCCGGAAACGACAGCTTCCAGTTCCAGAAACAGCGCCTGTTTGGCGTCGAGTTTCTCGACAATGGCTTCAACCACCAGATCGCAATCGGCCAGTTCCTGAATGCTGCTGCATATCTCGATGCGGGAGACGGCAGTTTGTGCATCTTCGGCGCTGATTTTGCCCTTTTCGGCCAGTTTGGCCAAAGTGGAGGCGAGGCGGTCGAGCGAAGCTGCGGCTGCGCCTTCGCGCGCATCGAAAATCTGCGTCACCAGACCGGCCTGCGCAGCAATCTGCGCAATGCCCGTTCCCATCACGCCTGCGCCGACAATGGCAATATGATTGATCGAACGTTCCATGGTCCTAGCGTCCGTTATAGGCAGGTTTGCGTTTTTCGAGGAAAGCGGCTGCGCCCTCTTTCTGGTCTTTCGAATCGAACAGAAGCTGGAAAGCCTTTCGTTCAAGCGCCAATGCGCCATCCAGCGGCAGATCGGCGCCGACGAGCATCACTTCCTTGATCTGCGCAACGGCGAGCGCGGGCAGCCGCGCAATTTCCACAGCCAGTTCATGCGCGCGCGGCAATGTCCTTTCATTGGCGGTCATTTCGCTGATCATGCCAATCGACAGCGCCTCGGCTGCGGGAACCATACAGCCCGTCAGCGCAATGCGCATGGCCTGGAATTTCCCGACCGCACGGATGAGCCTCTGCGTGCCGCCGGCACCCGGCATGAGGCCAAGCTTCACTTCAGGCTGGCCAAACACCGCGCCCTCGCCTGCGACGATGATGTCGCAATGCATGGCAAGCTCACAGCCCCCGCCCAGCGCATAACCGTTGACCGCAGCGATGACAGGCTTCGCACAGGAAGCGATGGCATCCCAAAGATATTCCGTATGGCGAAGATACATTTCGATGGGACCGGCGGAAGCGAATTCGCGAACATCGGCACCGTCCACAAAGCAGGTTTCCCCGCCCGTCAGCACGATGGCGCGCACGCTTTCATCCCCCGACAAGGCGCGGAAATGTTCAGCCAGTTGCTGGCGCGTCGTCAGGTTGAGCGCGTTCCTCGCTTCCGGCCTGTTGATCCGGACTGTTGCGACCCCATCCGCATGTCGTTCGACCGACACGAACCTATCCTCGGAAGCAGCCAATCTTTCCTCCTGAATTTTGGTTTCGTATAGCGAAATTTCATTTCATTGATTTGATAATGGGAAACTATTTGGCCCTTGTAAACAGAATTCGCCTATAATCCGGGATAAATTCGCTAACATGTGGAAGGGGAAAGATAATTTTTTAGGGGTAGGAATTATGTTTGCATTATGCTAGTTTCGCTATGCGAAATTTGATTTCGTACTATTGACAAGCAAAACAAAATGGGGATTTTAAATGCGCAGCAGAACAGGCTCGGACGCTTCGAGACGGCAGGAACGCTCAGCCGAGATGCGGAAACCCACAATGCTTACCCCCCTGGAGGCAGGAGTCGAGGAGGAGGATCGTCAATTCGTAACCGCGCTTGCCAGAGGGCTGGAGGTGCTTCGTTGCTTCACACCAACGGAAAACACCCTCGGCAATCAGGAAATCGCTCATAAGACAGGCCTTCCAAAACCCACGGTGTCACGGCTTACCCATACGCTCGTGCGCCTTGGCTATCTGAGGCAGGATGCGCTTTCGGGGCTTTATCAGCTTGATATCGGGATATTGAGACTTGGCTATGCCATGCTTTCAAACCTGATGATCCGAACGGTGGCATCCCCGCTGATGCAGGTGCTGGCAGATTATGCCAAAGCCGCCGTGGCCATGGCCGCCCGCGACAGGTTGTCGATGGTTTATCTCGACGTGGTCCAGGGGGAAGGCAACATGACGATGCGTCGCCAGATCGGCAGTACGCTGCCGCTGGCGGGAAGTTCTGTCGGCAGGGCCTGCCTTGCAGCCATGCCGGAGGACGAACGCACCTTCATTCTGGAGCATATTCGCGAGCGCGAACCGGAAAACTGGCCATCGATCCGCAAGGGACTGGATCGGGCACTCCGCGATTTCGAGGATTATGGCTATTGCCTGTCCATCGGCGAGTGGCATCGGGACGTCAATTCCGTGGCGGTGCCCCTCGTGCACAAACAATACGGGGTGCTCGTCTTCAACTGCGGCGGACCAAGCTTCCAGCTACCGCGCGAGAAGCTGGAGGACGATATCGGCCCCCGCCTGATCGAGATGGTTCACAACATCAGCTCCGCTGTCCCGTAATCTGCCGGAAAGCGGAGCCTTGCAGAAAAGGCCGGCAACGGCCGCTAGGAGAATGCATGATCCGCGACCCGGAAACACTTGAAATTCTGCGCGACACTGTCAGCCAGTTCGTTTCGGAAACGCTCATCCCCAGGGAGAACGAAGTCGCCGAAACAAACGCCATTCCGGCCGATATCATTGCGCAGATGAAGGAGCTTGGCTTCTTCGGCCTCACCATCCCGGAAGAATTCGGCGGGCTTGGCCTGACGATGGAAGAAGAGGTGAATGTCGCGTTTGAACTGGGGCGGGCTTCGCCTGCCTTCCGTTCCTATATCGGAACGAATAACGGTATCGGGTCAATCGGCATTCTCATCGACGGCACGGATGAGCAGAAGCGCAATTATCTGCCCAGGCTCGCCAGCGGTGAGTTGCTCAGCTCCTTCTGCCTGACCAAGCCGGATGCAGGCTCGCTGAAAACCACGGCCGTGCGCGACGGCGATTTCTATATTCTCAACGGAACCAAACGTTTCATCACCAATGCGCCGATCGCGGATATCTTCACCGTGATGGCCCGCACGGCGGCGGATGTCAAAGGGGCAGACGGGATCAGCGCCTTTATCGTTGAGCGCAACAGCCCCGGCCTTTCGCTTGGCAAGCCTGACCAGAAAATGGGCCAGAAAGGCGCGCTCACCAGCAATGTCATCTTCGAGAATGTCCGGGTTCCGGCCAGCCAGTTGATCGGCGGCGTCGAAGGAAAAGGCTTCAAGACGGCAATGAAGGTGCTGGACAAGGGACGCCTGCATATTGCGGCGCTCAGCACCGGAGCCGCCGAACGTATGCTTGCCGATACGCTGGCCTATGCGCTGGATCGCAAGCAATTCGGCAAGCCGATTGCCGATTTCCAGCTTATTCAAGCCATGCTCGCGGACAGCAAGGCAGAGATTTATGCCGCCAAATGCATGGTTCTCGATGCGGCGCGCAAGCGCGACAGCGGGCAGAACGTCAGCACCGAGGCTTCCTGCGCCAAGATGTTTGCAACGGAAATGTGCGGCCGGGTTGCCGACCGCTGCGTGCAGATACATGGCGGCGCCGGTTATGTCAGCGAATATGCGATCGAGCGTTTCTACCGCGATGTTCGCCTTTTCCGCATTTACGAGGGAACGACCCAGATCCAGCAGATCGTCATCGCAAGAAACATGATCCGCGAAGCCCGGCGCTAACCGGACTTTTCAATGAACCGGCATTCGGACAGTGGCGCGGCGATGGTCGTGCAACTGAACGATGGGAGTATGCCTTCTGAGGAGCACGCGCAGAACAATGCGTACAATAAACGAGAATACCGCAGCCAAAACCTCGCGCGCCCCCGTGAGGCCTGAACATAACAGAATCTGGATTCTGGTGTTCATTCTCAGCTTTCTTGGGCTGATGATTGACGGGGCAGACCTGATGCTCCTTTCATACAGCCTGACGAGTATCAAGGCTGAGTTCGGCCTCACCTCCGTCGAGGCGGGAAGCCTTGGCAGCATCACGCTGGCCGGCATGGCGATCGGCGGCATCTATGGCGGATGGGCCTGCGACCGTTTCGGCCGCGTGAAGACAGTGTCCTGGACAATCGTGCTGTTTTCGATTGGCACGGCGGTGCTGGGCCTGACACATAGCTATTTCCAGTTTGCGGTAGCCCGCTTCGTTTCCTCCCTCGGGCTGGGTGCGCTATATGTGGCGTGCAACACGCTCATGGCGGAATATGTACCGACAAAATACCGGACAACCGCTCTGGGCACGCTTCAGGCAGGCTGGTCTGTCGGCTATATCGTCGCGACCGTTCTCGCAGGCGCTATTCTGCCGGTCTATGGCTGGCGCTATCTGTTCTTTGTGGCAATCGTGCCTGTCATCATTGCTCTTTTGATGCACAAGGGCGTGCCGGAACCGGAAAGCTGGGTTAGGGCGAAGGCCGAGCGCGAAAGCGGCGGCAGCAAATTCACCACGGCCAAGCGCGAGAGCGCCTTCAAGGCAATCTTCGGCAATCCGCGGGTCCGCACGCTGTTCATTTTCTGGGCGCTGACCGCCGGTTTCCTGCAATTTGGCTATTACGGCGTGAACAACTGGCTTCCCTCCTATCTGGAAACCGAAATGGGCATGAACTTCAAGTCCATGACGGCCTATATGATCGGCAGCTATACCGCCATGATCCTCAGCAAGGTGCTGGCAGGCGTTGCCGCCGACTGGCTCGGGCGCCGTGCGGTCTTCGCGCTGGGTGCGCTTGGCACAGCCGCCTTTCTGCCCATCATCGTGCTTTACCACAGCCCCGATACGATCTGTGGATGCTGGTGGTGTTCGGCTTCCTCTATGGCGTGCCTTATGGCGTCAACGCGACCTATATGGCTGAAAGCTTCGAGGCCAAATATCGCGGTACGGCTGTCGGCGGCGCTTACAATATCGGTCGTGCGGGCGCAGCCCTTGCGCCGGTCGCCATTGGCTTCTTCGCAAGCCAGATCTCGATCGGCTTCGGCTTCCTCGTGATGGGCGGCGCCTATTTCATCTGCGGCGTCATTCCCGCACTCTTCATCCGGGAAAAGCAGTTCGATCCTGAAAAGCAATAATATCGCTTTCCAAAAATGCCCCTTCACCGGGCCGCACACACAAGGAGGCCGGAACGCCAGACATCGTTCCGGCCTCCTTGTCATTTGGGGTCAGATATGGGAGGCCAGATATAAAACCGGATATATCGGTGACAACTTCAATGACCGGTTCTGTGTGCTGGCGAATCCTTCTATAGTCGCCGCATGACAATCCGGCACTTGAGCGAAACCATCATCAACCAGATCGCGGCGGGCGAGGTTATCGAACGCCCTGCAAGCGTCATCAAGGAGCTTGTGGAAAACGCCATCGACGCAGGCGCAACCCGCATCGAGGTCGTAACCGCAGGCGGCGGGAAGACGCTGCTGCGCGTCACCGATAATGGCTCCGGCATTCCCGCTGATGAGCTTGCTCTCGCCGTTTCGCGCCATTGCACATCCAAGCTGACCGACGATGTGCATGATATTCGAGCGCTCGGTTTTCGCGGCGAGGCCCTGCCCTCCATCGGCTCGGTGTCGAAGCTGACGCTCAAGTCCCGCCCGCAGGATGCCGATAGCGGCTTTGAAGTGTGCGTTACCGGCGGGCATCTCGATGGACCGCGCCCGACGGCGCTCAATCGCGGCACGATCGTGGAAGTGCGCGACCTCTTTTACGCCACGCCCGCGCGCCTGAAATTCATGAAGACGGATCGGGCTGAGGCCACGGCCATAACCGACGTGGTAAAGCGCATTGGCATCGCCTTTCCGCATATCCGTTTTTCCCTCGCCGGAACCGACCGCACCCCCTTTGAAATGCCCGCCACCGGCACTGGCGCAGAGGCGACGCTGGAGCGTATCGGGCAGGTGCTGGGCCGGGAATTCGGTGAAAACGCGCTTGCCATTGATGCCGAACGCGATGGCGTAAGGCTCGCAGGTTTCGTGGGCATCCCCTCCTTTAATCGCGGCAATGCCCTGCACCAGTTCGCCTATGTGAACGGGCGGCCCGTACGCGACAAACAGATTTTCGGCGCCCTGCGCGGCGCTTATTCGGATGTGATCGCACGGGACCGGCACCCGGTCGCCGTCCTGTTCCTGACACTCGATCCGGCTTTGGTGGATGTAAACGTTCACCCGGCAAAGGCCGATGTGCGCTTTCGCGATCCGGGCCTCGTGCGCGGGCTGATCGTCGGTGCGATCAAGCAGGCGCTGGCACAATCCGGCATTCGCCCCGCCACCAGCGGCGCGGAAGCAATGCTTCAGGCCTTTCGCGCTGAAGGTTTTGGCGCGCAGCAATCTGCCCCGCGACCGGCAAATAGCTATTCACCGGCAAGCTGGCGCACCGCGCCGCCTGCACCCCGCAGCGAATGGTCGCCACAAACCGCGCATCCCGCCCACCGCCCGCTGGACCTGCAAGCTGCCCCGGCACTCCGGGAAAACGGACAGGCTGTCCTGGGTGACGTTGCCGTGCCGGCAGCAGATGCACGGGCAAGCGTGGCGGAAGCCCCCGTTGAACTTATGCAAAAGCCGCTGGGTGCGGCACGCGCGCAAATTCATGAAAACTATATCGTCGCCCAGACGGAGGACAGTCTGGTCATTGTGGACCAGCACGCAGCGCATGAACGCCTTGTCTATGAAGCCTTGAAAAATGCGCTTCATGCACGGCCCATCGCCGGGCAAATGTTGCTGATTCCCGAAATCGTCGATCTGCCGGAAGAAGATGCACAGCGGCTGGCAGGCCATGCCGAAACATTGGCCAGGTTCGGGTTGGGGGTGGAGCAGTTCGGCCCCGGAGCAATCGCCGTGCGCGAAACACCGGCCATGCTCGGCGAAATGAACGTGCAGCAGCTTATTCGCGATCTTGCCGATGAGATTGCGGAACACGACACGGCAGACGGACTCAAGGCCATGCTGCATCATGTGGCGGCCACCATGGCCTGCCATGGTTCGGTTCGTTCAGGCCGACGGCTGAAACCGGAAGAAATGAACGCCCTCCTGCGCGACATGGAGGCAACACCCGGTTCCGGCACCTGCAACCATGGACGCCCGACCTATATCGAGCTGAAACTCACCGATATCGAGCGGCTCTTCGGCAGACGCTAATGCATGTCTGCCAAACGTGGGAACCGGTTTTGCGAGACATGGTCTGGACGCAAGGCGGCCTGCTCTGCTAAAGTTCGCTACAAAGGGTTTTAGGCACATGAACAGATTTGAATCGCCCCGCTCCTCGGAAGCTGTCCTGCGTTATCTCGATGGCGACTATGAAATCGTCAAGCACGGTTCGTTCGTTAGCTGCGCCGTGACGGGCGCCCCCATCCCGCTCGACGAGCTGAAATATTGGAGCGTCGCGCGGCAGGAACCCTATGCGAGCGGCCTCATCTCCTTCGAGCGCGAACTTGAGATGAACCCGGAACTGCGCAGCCGCAAAAAGACCTGATCTTTCAGCCTTCTCACCCATGCAGGCGGCTTTTGAACCGCTCGACAACCGTATCAAGAATATGGTCAAGCGCATCGGTGCGATCAAATTCCAGATCGACATCGAGAACCGCGAGTTTCGACAGGAACTCCGGCGGAACGCCGGGCATTGTTGCAAGGCGGACATGATCTTTTGCCGTGGTGATGAGGCCAAGCCCCTGCCGCCGCGCCATATCCACCAGGCCACGAATATCGTCAGGCTCAAAGCTGTAGTGATCGGCAAAGGAATGCGTTTCCACCACTTCACCGCCCGCCTGGCGAACGCTCTCGTAAAACTTGTCCGGGTTGCCGATGCCCGCAAAGGCAAGCCAGCGCCTGCCCGCCACCGTGGCTGACGACGAGGGCCGCAACTGAGCGTGATA
Source organism: Brucella melitensis bv. 1 str. 16M (assembly GCF_000007125.1). Taxonomy (NCBI): domain Bacteria; kingdom Pseudomonadati; phylum Pseudomonadota; class Alphaproteobacteria; order Hyphomicrobiales; family Brucellaceae; genus Brucella; species Brucella melitensis. Next base: position 1,067,678 of record NC_003318.1, read on the forward strand.
GATCGGCCTTCCAGCCCGCGCGGCCTGCCGGATCACGAAATCAGCCCCATTTCCCTTGCCGATGCATAGCAGCGCGTCGGTTTTGCGCATCTGGTCCGTCAGGGGTGCGCGCAGCGGCCCCGCCGGTATCACCCGGCCATTGCCTATGCCTCGCGAAGCATCCACCACCAGAAGCGAAAAATCGGCATGAAGCCGCGCGCTCTGGAAACCGTCATCCATAATGATGAAATCGCAGCCCAGCGATTTGAGATATTCGGCTGCTTTTACCCGGTCCGGCGAGAGCGCCACCGCAGCATGACGCGCCAGAAGCAGAGGTTCGTCGCCCACATGCCGCGCGCCGTCATGGCCGGGATCGACCAGATGCAGCCCGCTATAATTGCCACCATAGCCACGCGAAACGATGCCGGGTTTCATGCCCCGCGCAATCGCCCCTCTGGCAAAAGCGATGGCCGTGGGCGTCTTGCCCGCGCCGCCAACCGTAAAATTGCCAACGCACAGAACGGGCAGGGAAACCCTGGGCGGCACGGCCCTGATGAGGCGGCGACCGGAAACCCTTCCGTAAATCCAGGCGGCTGGCGCCAGCGCAAGGGCGCGCCAATCAGGTTCGTCCCACCAGAAAGGCGGCGCCTCGCTTGCCATGGTCAGTGCTCGTCCAGACTGAACGCAGGCTCGTTCCGGTTGCCCGGCAATTGCGCCTGCAAGACCAGCGGCTGGATGAATGGTTCAAGTGCGGCAAGCGTGCGATCCAGTGCACCACGCATGTCGCGCACCGTGGTCACGCCGGCATTGATCATGGCGCGCAGATGTTGCGGGTTGTTGAACAGGAAATTGATCGCGCCTGCCAGCATGTTGCGGTCTTTTACGATGCGTGCGCCACCATTCTTGATGAGGCGCTGGAAGGATTCGCGGAAATTCTGCACATTGCGCCCCGTCAGAACGGCCGTAGCCATCATGGCCGGTTCCAGCGGGTTGTGTCCGCCTTCCTTGGTCAGCGAATTGCCGATGAAGGCAATCTCGGTCAATTGCAGATAAAGCCCCATTTCGCCGATCGTATCGCCCAGAAGCACATCCGTATCCGCTTCGATCGGCTGGCCCGTGCTTCTTCTGGCAACCTTCAATCCCTTGGCGGCAAGCATCGCTTCAATGGCCGGTGCGCGGTCCGGGTGGCGCGGAACAATGATGGTGATAAGGCGCGGATAGCGCATCTTCAGCATCTGATGCACTTCGGCGGCAATTTCCTCCTCCCCGTCATGGGTGGAGATGGCCGCCCATGTGCGCCGGCCTGCAACCTGGCGCTGCATCAGCGACATGGCTTGCGGATCAGAAGGCGGCGGCGGCGTATCGACCTTGAGATTGCCGGACACGCTGACGGGGCGCGCGCCAAGAGCACGGAAACGTTCACCGTCCAGCTCAGACTGGGCCACCACATGCGCGAAATTTTCAAACAGGGCTTCGGCCAGTGCTGGGCGCTTCTGCCAGGCAGCGAAGGAGCGGTCGGACATGCGCCCGTTCACCAGCACATGCGGAATATGGCGGCTGCCGAGCGACAGCACCGTGGCGGGCCAGACTTCGGATTCGCAGCCGATCACGAGATCCGGCTTCCAGTGATCGAGAAAATGATCGACTGCCGGTTGCAGGTCGAGCGGTGCATATTGATGAATGACCCGCGAACCTAATTGATCTGCCACCACCTTGGCAGAGGTGACGGTTCCCGTCGTCATCACGACATGGATGCCCGTCGCGACAATACGCTCGACCAGCGGCACAAGCGCAATCGTTTCGCCCACGCTTGCCGCGTGCGCCCAGATAACCGGCCCCTGCGGGCGGGCAATCGCGCTCTTGCCATAGCGTTCGCCACGGCGGGAGCGGTCTTCCTTGCCGCGCGAGGCACGGTAGGCGATGTAGCTTCCCACGAAAGGATAAGCGGCTGAGCCGAGAAAACGGTAGGCTGACAATATGCTGCGCGCCCATCGTTCGCTCATTTCGCTTTCTCCAATGCTGCATAGGCCCTGTCCGTCGCCCTGTTGAGCTGACGTGTCAGTTCCACACGCTTTTCTTCCAGTTGCACGTCATCCGCATCGGCATCCACCCATACGGGATCGCCACGCACGATGGTGGATCTCCCGAACGGGAGCGGAATTGTCGTCTTGTCCCACGTCTTTTCCAGAACATGGTTCCGCGAAAAGGCATATGCAAGCGGAATGATCGGCCGGCCGGATAATTTTGCCAGCAAAATGATCCCCTCGCCAGCCTCACGGGCCTTACCATGGGCAATGTCAGCGATCATTGACGTAGATTGCCCTTTTCTCAATGCATTTTTCAAGGTCAGAAGCGCACGCGCCCCGCCTTTTTCCGGGTTTGCGCGTGTTCCGCGCCCGCCGGAACCGCGCACGGTGAGAAGCCCCAGCTTCTCCGCCACACGGGCATTGAGCTCGGCATCCGCGCTGCGGGAAAACATGGCAACCAGCTCCAGCCCCTTTGGCCGCAGAAACGGCCCCATCAGGTGCTGGCCGTGCCAGAAGGTGACGATGAACGGAGCGAAATCGTGAACGATGTCCTCCGAACTGGCCGAATCCTTCAGGCGCGGATTGGTTGCATGGACAAGCTTGAGATAGGAAGCGATCAGCCAGACAAGAATGGACTTTACCGCCGCAGAGCGCGCCAGAGGCCCGCGAATACGCCGCCACAGACGCTTCGCCAGGCCGCCCTTCTTCTTCTGCATACCCCGCTCCGTCACGCCATCTTCATGTTTCATGCGATATTCGCCGGCAACGGATAAAGGCGCCTATTCCGCCTTCAGCGTCATGTTGTTCGGGTCGAGGAGCCGGTGCAGATGCACGATGAAATAGCGCATATGGGCGTTATCAACGGTCTGCTGGGCCTTGGACTTCCAGGCCGTCTTTGCGCTCTCATAATCGGGGTAGATACCGACGATATCGAGGTTTTGAAGGTCGCGGAATTCGAGAGAGTCAAGCTTTTTCAACTCGCCCCCGAACACCAGATGAAGAAGCTGCTTATTGTCGCCTGCGTCGCTCATGAGATGAATCCCTGAATAATTTTCTTTCGCGGCATGATTTAGCTCAATGGCTGGTCTGCCACAACACTCAACATTTCCCGTAGCAAGTTTCCGCTGGCTGCAACAAGAGCGCCGTGGCTCCTCGTCGGCCCGCCATAAACGAGCGGTAGAGCCTTGCTTGTGAGGATTGCCCCACCCGACTCACTGAGAATGAGATCCGCCGCAGCCAGATCCCAATCATGCGAATTTGGCCGAATGAAGGTTCCCGCAATGTCGCCGCGCGCCACCATCGCAATGCGATAGGCCAGCGACGGCACGTAAGGATGAACCCGCACAGGGCCGCGCCATTGCTCCGGCAGGGCATTGATCTGGTTGCGCGCGAAAGCAATGGTAATTTCCTCCCCCGCAAGAGGCACTTTCGTATGAATCCGGCATCCGTTCTGCCGGGCGCCGAGCCCCTTGCCCGCCTCCAGCAATTCCTCGCGCACCGGGCATTCCAGAACGCCTGCAACTGGCGATCCATTCTCAATGATCGCAATGCTCACGCACCATTGATCCTGCCCGCCAATATAGGCGCGCGTGCCATCGATGGGATCGACAACAAAAGCGCGTGACCGTTCAGCCGCCGCCCGCTCATCGACGGTTTCTTCCGAAATCCAGCCGTAATCGGGCCGCGCTGCAAGAAGCGTTTCTTTGAGAAAGCGGTCCACAGCCAGATCGGCCTCGCTGACCGGCGAAACGCCATCCTTCAGCCAGACCTCCGGCGAGCGCCCGAAATAATGCATGGCGATGCGCCCGGCCTCGCGCGCCGCCTCTCGCAGCAAATCAAGTTCCGTGCCGATATCGCTATATTTGTCAGTTTCCGGCAAGGGTCATGCCTTCGATCACGAGGGTCGGCGCAGCCATGCCAAAATTGCGGTCGATGTCGGACGCAGGCGTCATATTGAGGAACATGTCCTTCAGGTTCGACGCGATGGTGACTTCGCTCACCGGGTAAGCAAGCTCGCCATTCTCGATCCAGAAACCGGATGCGCCGCGGCTATATTGGCCGCTAATCATGTCCACGCCCTGCCCGAACACTTCCGTTACATAGAAGCCCGTGCCAACGGCGCGGATCAGTTCTTCCGGTGATTGGGTACCGGGTTCGATGGCAAAATTGGTGGAGGCTGGCGTGACGCCCGAACCGGACGGCACGCCGCGCCCGTTGCCCTGAAGGCCAAGCTCACGCGCACTTGAGCCGGACAGCAGCCAATGCTGCAACACACCGTCTTCAACCATCGTAAGCGGCTGGCCTTCAATGCCCTCGCCATCGAAAGGACGTGAAGACGGGCCGCGCACACGCAGCGGATTGTCGGTGACGTTGATGCCCTGTTTCAAAACCGGCTTGCCCAGACTGTTGCGCAGAAAGCTCATCTTGCGGGCAACCGATGCGCCATTGATGGCGCTTGCCAGATGCCCGGCAATGCCGCGCGCCAAACGCGGATCATACACCACGGTCACCGGGCCGGTCTTTGCCTGCCGGGCGCCCAGCCTGCGCACGGCGCGCTCCCCGGCGCTGCGCCCGATAGCTTCCGGCGCGTCGAGATCGGCAAAATGCAGGCGCGAACTGAAATCGTAATCGCGCTCCATGCCGGTCCCTTCGCCCGCAATGGCCGAAACCGAACGCCCGAATCGCGTGGCCGCATAATGGCCGGAAAAGCCGGTGGAGGTGACAAGAACCATCCCGCCAAGACTCCGTGATGCACCCGCACCACCGGAATTGGTTACGCCTGAAACAGCAAGAGCCGCCGCCTCCATTGCAAGCGCGTCTTCGGTCAGGCGCGCGGTATCGATCTCGGTCGCATCGAACAGGTCGAGATCGCGCGGCGATTTTACCAGAAGCGACGGATCGGCCAATCGTTCATAAGGATCTTCCGGCGCCACCCGCGCCATGGCCACCACACGTTCGGCAAGGCGGTGCGGGTCGGCGCCCGCATTGGCCGAAACGCTGGCAATGCGACGCCCGACAAATACGCGCAGCGCGAAATCGTCGCTCTCTGACGATTCGGTTCCCTCAACCTTGCCAAGCCTGACAGACACGCTGACAGAACGCGCGCGCATCACAACCGCGTCAACCTCGTCCGCACCAGCGCGCTTTGCAGCAGCCACCAGTTCGGCAGCGCGTTCTACGAGTTTATCTGCCGAATTATCTGAAATCATTATACAATCCAAACGTTGCAGGCTCACTGCCGCCTGGCTGCAAGCCCTGATCCACGACTATCCCCAATCGGGACCTGCCAAAAAAAATCGTCAAATTGTTCGACATCGGGCTGATTGCAGCCATATCTTGTTTCTATATTGCCGAAATCGGGGGTCTTCAAGGCAACCTCATCTACAATCTTCAAATACCAAGAGCACAGTATGGTCGCAAATGGCGGGAGCCTTTACCTACAGAGCCTGATGATTCTGGGAGGTGCTATCATCGCCGCGCCCCTGTTCAAACGACTGGGGCTTGGCACCGTGCTTGGCTATCTTGCTGCGGGCATCACCATCGGCCCGGTCGCGCGCCTCATTGCGGATGGCGAGGAATTCCTGCATTTTTCCGAATTGGGTGTGGTTTTCCTGCTCTTCATCATCGGGCTTGAACTGAACCCTTCACGCCTGTGGTCGCTGCGCCATTCGATCTTCGGTCTGGGGACCGCACAGGTACTCCTGTGCGGCGCGGCGCTGGCCGCGCTTGGCGTCTATCTTGCCGGGCTGGATACGGAAGCCGCCATTATCATCGGCTTCGGCCTTGCCCTTTCCTCGACCGCCTTTGCCATGCAGGTTCTGGAAGACCGTGCCGAAACCAACCAGAAGCACGGGCAGCGCGCCTTCGCCATCCTGCTGTTCCAGGACCTGGCCATCGTGCCCATTCTGGCAATCATTCCCGCCCTTTCGCCGAATGAACCCTCGCAGGCAAGTGCTGGCTTTCATCTTGCCACGGCCATTGCCTCGATTGCCGCACTGGTTATTGCCGGGCGCTATCTCATCAATCCCATGTTCCGCATCATCGCCAATACGGGTGCGCGCGAAGTGATGATCGCAGCCGCCCTGTTCGTGGTGCTGGGATCGGCAAGCCTCCTGCAATATGCGGGCCTTTCCATGGCCATGGGCGCATTCATTGCAGGTGTGCTGCTCGCCGAATCCTCCTACCGGCATGAGCTGGAAGCCGACATCGAACCGTTCCGCGGAATTTTCCTCGGCCTGTTCTTCGTTGCAGTCGGGCTTTCGCTCAACCTCTCCGTTATCCTGGAATATTGGGCCGTGATCCTTGCCGCCGTCCCCATTTTCATGGCGACGAAGATTGTCATCATCTACCTTCTCTGCCGCATCTTCCGCTCCAGTCACAATGATGCGGTGCGCATTGCCTTCCTGCTGCCGCAGGGCGGTGAATTCGCTTTCGTTCTTTTTTCCGCCGCCTCTGCTGCGGCAATCATCTCCTGCGCACTCGGTTCCGAACTGGTCGCAGCAGTCACCGTTTCCATGGCGCTGACGCCGCTTTCCGTCGCCATCGGTTCAAGGCTTCTCATCAAGGACAAGGCCGACGATATAATCGAGGAAAATTTCGACGGCGCGGGCTCGGATGTCCTCATGATCGGCTTCTCGCGTTACGGGCAGATCGCGGCACAGATTCTCCTTGCCGGCGGCATTGATGTGACTGTGATCGACAGTTCCTCCAACCGTGTCCGCGCGGCCGGCAAGTTCGGTTTCCGCATCTATTTTGGCGATGGCACCCGCAAGGATGTGCTAGAAGCGGCAGGCATCCGCAAGGCCAAGATCGTTGCCATTTGCACGCACAAGAAATCGACGACCAACCACATCGTCAATCTGATCCAGTCGGAATATCCCGACGTGCGCCTGTTCGTGCGCTCCTATGACCGCGAACATACGCTGCAACTGCGCGCGCAGGGTGTGGAATACGAGCTGCGTGAAACCTTTGAATCCGGCCTTCTGTTCGGGCAGCGCACGCTGGAGGGGCTGGGCCTTTCCGAAGCCAATGCCTATGCGATCCGCGAAGATGTGCGCCAGCGCGACGAAGACCGGCTGCATGTGCAGGCATCAGAGGGGATCATGGCGGGGCGCCACCTGCTTTTCAACAAGCCAGTTACGCCCGAACCGCTGGTCAAGCCCACGCGCGAGGGCCAGCGCATCGACAAATCGGACGATGGGCAGCGCGCGCCATCCCCGCAGGAAACGGCCGCCGCACCCGTTGCCGCGGAGTAACCCGCTTCCTTATCAAAGATCAGGCAATTTTTCCGGCAGGATCGGGGCGACCTTGCCATCGAGCGCCTGTTCGATCGCGCGTTTCAACTCGTCCCGCACCGCTGCGCTCTGGCTTATGACCTGCTCGAATTTCAGGAAATCAAGCAGCCCGATCCGCTCCACATTGGGCCTGACGAAAATATGCGGCGGGCGATAGCGGAACTTGTTTTCAATGATCGAGCACATGGTAAGCTGGCTGGTGCCGATCACCGCCTCAAACGTGGTGGGCATATGATCGTCGGGGCCGACCGGGCCTCCCACCACATCGATGCCGATGACGATATCCGCCTTGTCGAAAAGGAGGTCGAACGGCACCGGATTGAACAGCCCGCCATCGACCAGAATGCGGCCATTGCGGCGCACCGGCGCAAAAACGGGTGGAATGGCGCAGGACGCAGCTATGGCCGAGCGTAAATCACCATCGCTTATATGAATCTCCCGCGCGCCATGAAAATCCACCGCCGTAATGGTTATGGGAATTTTCAGGTCTTCCACATTGGATGGGAAGCTGTCGGGCAGAAAAACATCCAGCACTTTCTCGATATTGAACTGGCTGACCCGCAACCCGCCCTTGAACAACTCCGCCCAATGGGCCGGGCGGGTCTGCCACATGCGCCTGACGACTTCCGAACGATTGGTGAAGATAGACGCCATATAGTCATATATGTCCTTGCCGGACATGCCATTCGCCATGCTCGAACCGATAATGGAACCGATGGACGATCCGGCAATGGCAACGGGCTGGATGCCCAATTCGTTCAGCACATCGACGACATGAATATGGGCAATGCCACGCGCGCCGCCGCCGCCAAAGGCAACGGCGAAACGGGGCGATGACGACAGGGCCTTATCCACGGGACACCTTTTAACTTTGCGCCGGTCCATAGATCAGGATCGCAGGCTCGGCCTGAAGCAGTTTCCAGGCAATGGCCTTGACCTGATCCAGCGTGACAGCATCGATGAGTTCGGAACGCTTGTCGATATAATCGCTTGGAAGCCCGGCTTCCTGCAAACTCACCAGCGTATTGGCAATAGCTCCCGACGAATCGAGATTGTTCACCGCATAGGAGCCTTTGAGAAAGCTCTTGGCTGCGGCAAGCTCTTCCTCGGTCGGGCCGTCATTGGCCATGGCGGCAACCTGCTCACGAATGATTTTCAATGAGTCCTGGGCCTTGTCAGGCCGGGTGGCGGTGGAAATCATCAGTTCGGAAACATGGTCGTGCATGACCATGGACGAGGACACCGAATAGGCAAGGCCGCGCTTTTCACGCACTTCGTTATAAAGACGCGAGGTGAAACCGCCGCCCAGAATATGGTTCATCAGATAGGCGGCAAAAAACTCAGGGTCTTTGCGCGGAATGGCCGGGTAGACGAAGCTGATCGACGTCTGCGGCATATCGAAATTCAGGCTGGTGGTGGTGCCAAGCGCAAGCTTCGCATCCGGCACCGGAACCAGTTCCGCCGAGGCGGGCAGGTCGCCAAAAATCCTGTCGAGCATGACGCCCAGATCCTTGGCGTTGATGGCACCCACAACGCCAACGGTCAGCTTGTCGCGGGCGAAATTCTTGCGATGGAAATTCGCAAGATCATCGCGGCTGATCGATTGCAGGGATTTCACGGTTCCCTCATCGTCACGCGCATAAGGGTGGTTGCCGTAAAGCACTTCGGCAAACTTGCGCGACGCAATCGTAGACGGATTGCGCTGTGCGGCCTCAATGCCTGCAACAATCTGCTGGCGAATGCGGTCGATGGCTTCCTGATCGAAGCGCGGCTCGTTGACGGCAAGCGCCACGAGATCGGTCGCGGCATCACGATTTTCGGCCAGCATACGGACGCCGCCGGAAACCGAATCCTGCGAAGCGGAAAAACTCATTTCCGCGCCCAGATTATCGATCCGCTCCTGAAAGGCATCGGAATCGAGATCGCCCGCACCTTCATCGAAAAGGCCGGTCATCAGATTGGCAATCCCCTCCTTGCCGGAGGGATCTTGCGAGGCGCCGCCCTTGAACGAGAAGCGCATGGAAACGAGCGGAACAGAATTGTCTTCCACCAGCCAGGCGTGGATACCTTTTGGCGAAACCACTTCCTGGATCTCGATGGCGCGCGCCGGCAGGGTGCAGACGATCAGCATGGTGAAGGACGCAGCCAAGAGGCCAGCGACGGCACGGGCGTCATGAAGGGCGCCGCAAAGGGGGAAAGCGCGTTTGAAATTCGACATGGACAGGTTCATCACTGGATCGCTCCTCCCGCACCGCTTGCGCTTGCGTCATTTGCTGGCGCGTTCGGCTTCTTGCGGGCGCTTTCTGCTTCGGTATCGGGCGGCAGAAGATAGCTCGTCACGGCTTGGTCCTTGACCAGATAACGCCTGGCTACATCCTTGATCTGATCGACGGTTACGCTTTTGATGAGATCGGGCCATTTCTGGATATCATCCACCGTCTGGCCAACCGAAAGCGCCGAACCATAGATGCGCGCCATGCCGGTCTGGCTGTCGCGCGCGAAAATCACCGCCTTGAGGAAACGGTTGCGCGCCTGATCGAGTTCAGCCTGTGTGACACCATCCCGGATGATACGATCCACTTGCGCTGCGACAGCTTTTTCGACATCGCCAAGCGATGCGCCGTTGCGCGGTACGCCATAGACCGAGAACGTGCCGTCATCCAGCGCATCGCCGTCATAGCTTGCGCCTGTTTCAGCAGCGATGCCCTGCTTGACGATCAATTGCTGGTAAAGCCGCGAAAGCTGCGACCCGCCCAGTATTTCACTCAAAAGATCAAGCGCCGGCGCATCGCCGGGTTTCACATTCGCAAATCGCTTTTCATTGGCATAGGAAGGCACCAGCCATGAAATGCGGAAGGAGGGTGTGCTGACACGCTCATCATGCAGGGTTACGACACGGGCTGCATGTTTCGCCGGTTCCTGCGGGCGTTCGCGCAGCAAAACCTCGGCGCGTTTGTGGACGTTCGCCCAGGTCTTCATCGCAAGCTCGCGCACACGCTCCGGCGTCACATCACCCGCAATCACCAGCGTCGCATTATTGGGCGTATAATATTGATTGTAGAAATCGATGGCATTCTTCAGGCTCAGCTTTTCCATTTCCTGCTGCCAGCCGATCACCGGCTTGCGATAGGGATGGTTATAGAAAAGCACAGCATCAGTGTTTTCCATGAGCATTGCGCCAGGGTTGGAATCGATGCGCATCCGGCGCTCTTCCAGAATGACCTCGCGCTCGGTCTTCACCGCTTCCTCGTCCAGAACCAGATTTTCCATCCGGTCGGATTCAAAATCCATCACCATTTCCAGCGCTTCCGGCGAAACACGCTGGAAGTAGGCCGTATAATCATAAGAGGTGAAAGCGTTTTCCTGCCCGCCGATTGAGGCGATTCTGGCCGAAAACTCGCCTGCCGGGTGGTTTTTGGTGCCCTTGAACATCAGATGTTCGAGAAAATGCGCAATGCCCGAAACGCCGGGGGCTTCATCCGCCGCACCGACATGATACCAGACCATCTGGGTGACGACAGGGGCACGGTGATCGGGAATGACCACCACCTGCATACCGTTTGGAAGCGTGAAATTGCTGACCCCGTCCAACCGGGAAATCTCCGGCAGGGCTGCCTGCGCCACGGGTGCCGCCGGGGCCGCAGGTGCTGGCTGAGTTTCGGCCGGGGCCGCAGGCTGCATTTCTGCCCGAACGGCACCGCCTGCAAGCGGCAGGGCCAATGCAAAGCCCAGAACGGTAGACAATAGCAAGCAGCCGGAGTGAGGGGTTATTCACCAAGCGACATCTCCAATCGGTTTTTCTGCCCGAACTTTCGGGCCGCATAGCGTCACGTCAATGCGAACGGGCCATCCGCGAATTATTAACTGGCGGCTTTCAACTCAATCAGCCGAATGACCGTGCCCCCATAGTTGCGTTCTTCGCGCACGGCGAATCGATCGTCCAGCTCAAGTGCCGCCTGCGCGTCCTCTTCAAGCACCAAAAGTGCGTCAGGATTAAGCCAACCGCCCTGGAGTGCTGATAAAAATGCCTTTTCACCCATGCGCCGCCCATAGGGCGGATCGGCGAAGACCAGATCAAATGGCTCCATCGTCCCGACAATGCCAAGCTGGCAGGCATCGCGCCGCAGGATCTTGGTGTGTCCTTGCAGGCCAAGCGCCTCGATATTCTGGCGCAGAATTCCCCGCCCGTCTGCGGATTCCTCTACAAAGGTTGCATAGCGCGCGCCACGCGACAGGGCTTCCAACCCCAGCGCGCCCGTACCCGCAAAAAGATCGAGCACCCGCACACCTTCCACCTTGTCAGGAAAACTATGGGCAAGAATGTTGAACAGGCTTTCGCGTGTGCGGTCCGTGGTCGGGCGAATGGCGTTTGTGGACGGTGTTACGAGCGCGCGCCCGCGAAACTTACCGCCGACGATCCGCACCGCCGCCTCCCGACCTGCCCCCACCACCCGGCTTGGTACCCGGTTTGCCACCGGGTCTGCCAGTTGGCTTGCCACCTGGCTTACCGCCCGGTTTTCCGTCATGACCGCGGCGCGGCCCATCACCCGCACCACGCGGGCCGGAACCACGCGGACCAGAGCGCGTATCGCGGTCGGCACCGCCAAAACGGCCTTCGCTGCGCGGACCACCCGGCTTTCCGGGCTTGCGCCCCTCAGAACCACCTTTGCCGCGTTCAGTCGTCTGGCCTTCCGCATTGCGCAGTTCGGCGCGCTCACGCTTGCCGGGGCGGCGTTCCTTGCCAGCGCCCTCGTGCTTTTCGTACTTTTCGCGATTATCCGGCCGGCCGCCTTCCCGCTCGAAACGACCTTCAGGGCGTTTGTAACGGCGTTCGCCGCTTTCCTCGCCGCCGCGCTCTTCCTCGCTGAAGCGGCGCGGGCGCATCTGGAGATCGCCACTGAACTTTGCAGAACGGTGCGGTTGCTGATGTTCCACGCGCGCAGGCTTTGCAGCCTCCTTTTCGCCCTTCGGGCGCGCGCCGGGAGCCATCCACACATTGGCATTGCCACGACGGCGCGGCTCTACCTTTTCGGTCTTCTCTTCGCGTCCGCGACGGCGTTCGCCCGTGCTGGAAATCCATTCGCGCTCACGCGGGGCGCGGCGGCGTTCGCCTTCCTGTGGCAGCTCGCCTTCTTCCATTTCACGGCGCGTGCGCCCCTGCACGGCGGCATTGGAAAACTCATTGAGAACCGGCGCATCAAAATCCGCACCGGATTCCTCAATCAGCTTGTCGCCAAGCTGGTCGCGCAATGTGCGCCCCTTGATCTCGCGAACAGCGCCCTCTTCCAGATCGCCCAGTTGGAATGGCCCAAAGGAAACGCGGATAAGGCGGCCGACCGTAAGGCCCAGCGCACCAAGAATATTCTTCACTTCACGGTTCTTGCCTTCACGCAGGCCAATGGAAATCCAGACATTCGCGCCCTGAACGCGCTCAAGCTCGGCTTCCACGCTGCCATAAAAAACGCCATCGACCGCGATGCCGTTTTTCAATTCATCAAGCTGCTGCCGCGTGACCTTGCCATGCGCGCGCACGCGATAGCGGCGCAACCAACCCGTGGAGGGCAATTCCAGAACGCGCGACAGCCCGCCATCATTGGTAAGGAGCAGAAGGCCTTCCGTGTTGATATCAAGACGCCCGACCGACAATACGCGTGGCATTTCCGGCGGCAGGGCCTCGAAAACCGTCGGGCGGCCCTCCGGGTCGCGATTGGTGGTCACGAGACCGGCGGGCTTGTGATAGAGCCACAGGCGGGTGCGCTCCTTCTGCCTCAACGGCTTGCCGTCGACGGTGATGATGTCGGTGCGCTTTACATTGACGGCGGGGCTTTCCAGCACCTTGCCATTAACCGCAATGCGCCCGGCAGCAATCATCGTTTCCGCCTCGCGGCGCGAGGCAATGCCCGCGCGCGCCAGACGCTTGGCTATCCGCTCGCTCGTCTCCTCTTCGACCGGCGCGCCCCTGGAACCGAATTTACGAGGCTTGTCGCGGTCGCCGCCTTCGCGGCGCGGGCGGCTGTCCCAGTCAGGGCGGCCAGGGCGATCTGAATGCCCTTTGCGGCCATGAGGGGGCTTCCCGCCCTTGTTGTCGTCTTCTGTGGTCATCTGATATAGGCCTTTCAGCAGCGTTACCGCGTCACCTTGCGCCATCATTGCACGCCAAAGGTTATTCGCAACAGGAACGCCGTATAATTCCGTTCGCAAATCGGTTTCGATTTCGGGAATTATGCAGTAACAAATCACTCCATGGCTTGCGAGCGAAATTTCCCGAACAATACACGAAATGGGACCCCATGCGAAAAGCGGCGAGCATCACAAAGGCTAACAGCGCCACGCCGATGGATATCGCGCTTGAAGAAGCGCACGCCGCCGGTGAACGCGGCGAAGTGCCGATCGGCGCCGTTATCGTGCGCGATGGCGAAATCATCGCACGCGCGGGAAACCGCACACGAGAGTTCAACGACGTTACCGCACATGCCGAAATACTGACAATCCGCCAAGCCGGAGAGATGCTAGGCTCGGAACGGCTGATCGACTGCGACCTCTATGTGACGCTGGAGCCCTGCGCCATGTGCGCTGCCGCCATTTCCTTCGCCCGGATCAGGCGCCTTTATTATGGCGCATCCGACCCCAAGGGCGGCGGCATAGAGCATGGGGGCCGCTTTTACACGCAGCCCACATGCCATCATGCCCCCGAAATCTATCCGGGTTTTTGCGAAGCCGACGCCCGAAAAATCCTGAAGGATTTCTTCCGCGAAAAACGCTGACTATTCAGAGTATTTTCGAGCCAAAAGTCCTTCAAACTTTGGCTGGAAATGCTCTAGTTTGGCGTACCATGGCCCGTCATATAGCGCAGCGTATCGTCACGCAGTGCGAAGTGATGCACCAGCGCCATCGCCACATGACCGACAATCGCCGCCAGCAACACCCAGCCAAGCGGGCCATGAAGCGCGTTAGCCGGCGCGGTGAGCATCGCATTCTGTATATCGGTCTTTGCGAAAATCGGCATGCCCAGAAAGGAAAAACCGCGTCCGCTGCCATAGGCGCGCAACAACGCCAATGATGGAATTGTGATCATCAGCACATAGATTGCAAGATGTCCCAGGACGGCCAGCTTGCCAATGGCGCCATCCTTGTGCGGACGGCGGTGAATATTCATCAGCCCCCAGACACCACGCAGCAGAGCCAGCACAAGAAGGGCAAAGCCGAGCTGAAAATGCGCCGACCAGAAGAAGCTATAGATTGGCATATCTTTTGCAAAAACACGCAGAATGGCCGAAGCGAACTGCCAGAGAAACAATAAGGCCATCAACCAGTGGAAGCCGCGGCTGACAAGACCGTAACCGCTACGATCATCCCATATATATGTTTTGCTGCTCATCAACCCATACCTGTATAACAAAAAGGCTTCCCACATTTTGCCGGAATAAAACAGCCAACTGAAATCAAATATTGTTCATGGCATGCAACATTACAAATTTTTAACGCCATATCTAAACTGATCCAAATATCACGTAAAAAATTTTTCTATAAATCCAGAATTGTAATAATATTATAAAAAAGCCCGGATAGAATATCCTATCCGGGCTTTCCTCATTTAAATTATTCTTCTATTTATATAGAGCATCTGCAGCTTCGATAAAATATACCGAATCTACTGCAACTCTTTATTCTTAAACATTCCTGAACACAAAAGTACTTCACACTTCCGTCCCGGATGCTCTATCAGTTCCACGGGAGATAATCTCTCCACCCCCTGGAACCGCTTGCAGCCTTCTTGCGCTCGCGCTCTTTCTGCGCCTCGTCCGGCCCAAGCTCGCCGACAGCCGCAGTGGACGCTGGCTGGCGATAGGCCAAAGGCGGCTCGCTCAGATAGCGGCGCGTCGTGGCAGAACCCTGGTTCTGCTGCGCGCGCGCGGCCTTGAGGGCGGCAACCTTTGCGGGGTCAGAAGTGGGTGTGCGGGACGCATAGTCCTCACGGCGGCTGTTGCCGCGCGGAAGAGCGGTGCGGATATTGTCGGCAACAGGAGCATCCTGGAGCACTGGTGAAACATAATTCGGATCATCGCGGTGGGCGGTGATTTCGTCACGCACGCGCTTGCGGCGCTGCTCGGGCGATTCCGGCCAGTTTGGGTCGCTGGAACTTGCAAGGCTCTGCTGCGGCGCAGGCAAATAGCCCTTGTCGCCCGGCGCAGGGCGCACCAGATCGGGACGCGGCTTGTAATCAATCCGTTCCTTCTTCTTGCCCTGACCAAAGCTCGCCATGTTGGAGACATCATCAAGGAGCTGAGCGCCCGCCGACTTGTCGGTTCCGTAGGTTGGCGAAGACACGCAACCGGAAAGCGAAAGCCCCGCCAGTGCCGTCATAAGTACCAGAACTCGTCCTTCAATCTTCATTAGCGCCACTTCTTTTACGCCTGCTAATTTCTCTTCGCCAAAACTGTTTTAGCCAGCCTTGCCGGAAGAAACCGGCAACTCCAAGGCAGATCGTGAGTTTATCCAAGGATAAGCCTTGTACATGAGAGCATCTCCTGCGGCAATCATGATATTAGAGCGGTCCCAACGACCCCGTTTCAACCGGCGCCAATCTAAAGCTTGCCCAGTGCCTGCAATTCGCGAAGCGCGGCGGCATCGCGGGCCGAAACCTCCGGGAATTCCGGGTCCGCGCCCACATCCGTCGTGTATCGCCACGAACGGGCGCATTTTTCACCCTTCGCGCGTTCGGGCACGACAGCCACCCCCTTCACATCACCGAGCGTGAATGCGCCTTCGGGTGCTGCCGCATCGCTGACGGAAATACCGCTGGTAATGCAGATTTCGGCAAAATCCAGCCCTTCGAGAGAATCACTGAGGCTCTTGTCCGCAATATAGACCACAGGTGCTGCTTCCAGTGACGAACCGATGCGCTTGTCGGCACGCTCCAGCTCCAGCGCGCCGGTAACAACGCGGCGAACCGCGCGCACCTTGCGCCATTTTTCCGCCAGCACATCGTCGCGCCATTCGGCAGGCGTCGGGCGGAACTGTTCAGCATGAATGGAGACCGACTGCGGATAGCGGTCAAGCCATGCTTCTTCCATGGTGAAAGGCAGCATCGGCGCAAGCCATGTGGTCAGGCGAACGAAGATTTCACGCACGGTCTGAAGCGCCGCCTTGCGGCGAATGCTCGACGGGGCGTCGCAATAGAGCGCATCCTTGCGGA
The DNA here is from genome assembly GCF_000007125.1 of Brucella melitensis bv. 1 str. 16M. Lineage (NCBI taxonomy): Bacteria > Pseudomonadati > Pseudomonadota > Alphaproteobacteria > Hyphomicrobiales > Brucellaceae > Brucella > Brucella melitensis. The sequence continues at coordinate 1,084,174 of NC_003318.1, forward strand.
TATCGAAATAGAAAGCCGAAAGCTCGACATTCATGAAATCGACCAGCGCGCGCGCGATGCGCTTGAAATCGAAGGTATCATAGCCGGAGCGCACTAGCTCATCCAACTCGGTCAGGCGGTGCAGCATCAGCCGTTCCAGTTCCGGCAGATCGGCATAAGCGACGTTTTCACCTTCATCATGGGCGAGTGTGCCCAGCATCCAGCGGATCGTGTTGCGCAGCTTGCGATAGGCGTCGATATTGGTCTGGATGATGCTCTTGCCGAGGCGCTGATCTTCCCAGTAATCGGTCGTCATTACCCACAGACGCAGGATATCCGCGCCCGATTCCTTGATGACATCTTGCGGCGTCACCGTGTTTCCGAGCGACTTCGACATTTTCTTGCCGTGTTCGTCCATGGTGAAACCATGGGTTACAACAGCATTATAGGGCGCACGGCCGCGCGTGCCGCAGCTTTCCAGAAGCGAGGAATGGAACCAGCCGCGATGCTGGTCGGAACCTTCCAGATAGACATCGGCGGGCCATTTCAGGTCCGGGCGGTCTTCCAGCGTAAACGTGTGGGTGGAACCGGAATCGAACCACACGTCGAGAATATCGCGCACCTGCGTCCATCCCTCACCGGCGCGGGCGCCAAGGAAACGTTCGCGCGCGCCATCGGCAAACCATGCATCGGCACCTTCCTTCTCGAAGGCATCCATGATGCGCTTGTTGACGGCATCGTCCTGAAGAATATTGCCTTCCTCATCCACGAAAACGCAGATCGGCACGCCCCAGGCACGCTGGCGTGACAGAACCCAGTCCGGGCGGCCTTCAATCATCGAACGCAGACGCGTCTGGCCGGCTGTGGGCACGAAGCGCGTTTCGTCAATGACCTTCAGCGCGCGTGAACGCAGCGTGGTGCCATCGCCAAGGTTCTTGTCCATATAGACGAACCATTGTGGCGTATTGCGGAAAATAACCGGCTTCTTGGAGCGCCAGGAATGCGGATAGGAATGCTTGAGCCGCCCACGCGCGAAAAGTTTATCGGCCGCGATAAGCTGTTCGATGACGACCTTGTTGGCGTCACCCTTCTTGCCGTTATCGTCAATGACACGGGCTGGCCCGCCTTCGCGGTCGGGGCCGAAGCCCGGCGCATCCTTGGTATAAAAGCCGTCATCGCCGACCGGGAACGGGATATTCGGATCAATGCCGCGCGCTTCCAGTTGGCGGGCATTATCCATCCATGCTTCAAAGTCTTCACGGCCATGGCTTGGAGCCGTGTGCACGAAACCCGTACCGGCATCGTCGGTGACATGATCGCCGTCGAGCATCGGCACAACGAATTCGTAGCCGCCGCCGAAGCCCTTCAGCGGGTGATCGAGGACGATCTTGCCCAGTTCTTCTGCTGAAACACTGCGCAGACGCTTGAACTGGAGCTTGGCCTTGGCGCAACATTCTTCCACCAGCTTATCGGCGAAGACCAGCCTTTCACCGGGGCGCGGACCGAAATCATTTTCGGCTTCCGTGATCTCAAAAAGGCCGTACTCGATGCGCGACGAATAGGAAACGGCGCGATTGCCCGGAATGGTCCAGGGCGTCGTGGTCCAGATGACGACGGCGCTGCCGGACAGATCATTTTCAGTCGCGACTTCCCCGGCAACGGGGAATTTTACCCAGATCATATCGGATTCGATATCATGATATTCGACTTCCGCCTCGGCCAGAGCCGTGCGCTCCACGACCGACCACATAACGGGCTTCGAGCCGCGATAAAGCTGGCCGGAGGCTGCGAATTTCAAAAGCTCGCCCGCAATCCGCGCTTCCGCATGGAAATTCATCGTGGTGTAGGGGTTCTCGAAGTCGCCGAGGATCGCAAGGCGCTTGAATTCCTCGGTCTGGACCCTGATCCAGTTGGAAGCGAATTCACGACATTCCTTGCGGAATTCGTTGATCGGCACTTCGTCCTTGTTTTTGCCTGCGGCGCGATATTTTTCCTCGATCTTCCATTCAATCGGCAGGCCGTGGCAATCCCAGCCCGGAACATAGTTTGAATTGTAGCCGCGCATCTGGAACGAGCGCGTGATGACGTCTTTCAGAATCTTGTTCAGCGCATGGCCGATATGGATATTGCCGTTGGCATAGGGCGGGCCATCATGGAGCACATAGAGCGGGCGGTCCTTGGCCTGTTCGCGCAGCTTTTTATAGAGGTTCATTTCCTCCCAGCGCTGGACAAAAAGCGGCTCGCGCTGCGGCAGGCCCGCGCGCATCGGAAACTCCGTCTGCGGCAGATAAAGAGTTTTGGAATAATCGATTTTCGTCGTATCGGTCATGATCGGTATTTGCCTGTGATGCCCGAACTGAATTTGCGGGCGAATGAATCAACGATAGCAGGGGACTGTTGGAGCACAGCCGGTCGATCCCGGACCTCCACGCCGCAAATTACCCAGAAAATTGGCTGTGCAAACCAGCCGATCAGGCAAAGCGGGAGGCCGGGCCAATAATTCGTATGGCCGTCATGATAAGCCGAAAGTCCGTCATCATGGGCTCGCTTTTAGCAACGAGCTTTGCAGGAATAAAGAGGCAGGGCGCAATAAAACTGCATCCCCGCCCCTGAAAATGTTCGTAGTCCCGCTGATCGGCGCAATCAGGCGCGAAAACGGGACGGCGCTTGCGTCAGTTGAAGGAGAGCATCCGGTCGAGCCCCGAGATAGGCCGGACATCGGCGAGAAGCGCGCGCGCCTGCGCCTCATCCTGCTTCATCTGATCGATCAGCGGATCGAGGCCGTCGAATTTCACCTCGCCCCGCAGGAAACCGAAGAAGGAAACGGCTGCGGTCTTTCCGTAAAGGTCGCCGGAAAAATCGAAGAGAAAGGTTTCGAGAAGAGGCGCGCCTTCGTCGTCCACTGTGGGTCTTCGCCCGAAACTTGCCACGCCGTCATAAAGCATGGCGTCATCCAACCGGAAGCGAACCGCATAAATGCCGTGCTTGAGACTTGTCTGCGGTGCAAGCGCCATATTGGCTGTTGGAAAACCAAGCGTCCGGCCAAGCTTCTTGCCGTGGATCACCTCCCCGCATATGCGGTAGCGATAGCCGAGAAGTCCGGCAGCCTCAGCCACTTCACCCTCGCTCAAGAGATTGCGGATGCGCGTTGAAGAAACGAGCATCCCGCCCTCATCGGTGAAGGCATCGACCAGCGTAACACTGAACCCGGCCTTTTTCCCCGCCTCGCACAGGAATTCCGGCGTGCCGCGCCGTCCCTTGCCGAAATGAAAGTCGTAACCGGTGACGACGCGGCTCGCACGCAGCTTTTCAACAAGAATATGCTGAACGAAATCTTCCGCCGAACGCTGCGAAAACTCTGCCGTAAAAGGCTGTTCCATCACGGCGTCAAAGCCCATGAGGCGCAGGATTTCGGCCTTTTCCGCCGCATCGGTCAGGCGATCGACAGGCTGGTCCTGCTTGAAGAAACTGCGCGGATGCGGCTCGAAGGTCAGCACGACCGCAGGCCGGCTCTCACGCTCGGCAAGCTCAAGCGCCCGCTCCAGAACAGCCTGGTGGCCGCGATGCACACCGTCGAAATTGCCGATTGCCACCACGCAATCATGCAGGGCTGGCGGCAAACCCTCGGTTCCGGTGAGGCGCTGAAAGCTTGATTTCTTCATTGTTGGAAAAGAGCCTCCTGAGAACCGTCAGAGCCTGAAACAAAAGCGGCATTTGCAGACCGGCATGGCGACTTTTGGAACAGGTTCTCAGACAAGCGCATGTAGAGAAGCAATGGGGCGATGGCCATGCTTTTCCAGAAAAGCCTCCATCTTCGCCATATCGAGATCCCCGTTCACCGCATAATCGGCGGCATGAACGCCGCCCGAAATATAAAGCACATCGAGGCCAAAATCCGCAGCCCCTTTCACATCGGTCAAAACGCCGTCGCCAATGCCAAGAATGCGGCTCTTGTCCACGCTTCCACCGCGAATGCTTTCCACCACGCGAAGCGCCGCCTCATAGATCGGGCGATGGGGCTTGCCTGCAATCAGGGTGCGCCCTCCAAGCTGGCCGTATTCGCGTGCAAGCGCGCCCGCGCACCAGATGAGGCGAGGCCCGCGTTCCACCATGATATCAGGATTGGCGCAAATGAAAGGCAGGTTGCGCGAGCGCAGACGCTGGAGCAATTCCCTGTAGTCTTCTGGCGTTTCGACTTCATCGTCATAAAGCCCGGTACAAACCACGCCTACCGCCTCAAATTCCTCGACCAGCTCCACGTCAAGCCCATCATAAATGGCAAGCTCGCGCTCGCAGCCGATGTGGAAAATCCGGCGCGGCCCTTCGGCGATAAGATCGCGCGTAACATCACCGGAAGTGACAACACGGTCATAGGCATCTTCGGGCACACCCAGAAGCGACATCTGCGCGACAACGCCCGGATGCGGGCGTGGAGAATTGGTCACGAGAATGATTGTCACACCCTTGGCGCGAGCGCGCTGCAAGGCGGCGATGGCCGGCGCAAAGGACGTTTCGCCGTTGTGTACAACGCCCCAGACGTCGCAAAAGATCGCATCATATCGGTCCGTCAGATCGTCGAGGCGCTCGGGCAGTATCATCATTTTCCTCAAAGGCTGGTTCCGCCCCCGCGGGCAAAACGGATAGTCAACGCCGTTCGGGCGATGGAAACAGGCGTGGGCAAGGCCCCCTTGGGTTTCCTCTACCCCAAGCGGCCCATTCTGTCACCACGCTTCAACAAAACGAACTGTCGCATCATGATTTCATGACGGATTAACCACGGACAGACGTTTTTGTGAAGATTAAAGCCTTTTGCGATCATTATCGCCCACATGGCTTGAACAACATGCTGCAAGCCCCCAGATAGGGTAAAATGTGCATTTCGCCACAGGCCGAAACAGGCCGGAAATCCGGCTGTTCCGCGCAAAAAACGCCAGCCTGAACGGCAATCCTCCTTGACAAAAAAACATGCGGCTTCTATCTCAAGAACCACGTTAGCACTCGGACGAATAGAGTGCTAACAGCGGGCCATTCCGGTCCGCGTAACAGGGTTCAACGTCTATAACACCAAGGGTTATACCATGGCTGATATCAAGTTCCGCCCGCTTCATGACCGCGTCGTCGTTCGCCGCGTCGAATCGGAAGCCAAGACTGCCGGCGGCATCATCATCCCTGACACTGCCAAGGAAAAGCCGCAGGAAGGCGAAGTCGTTGCAGCCGGTGCTGGCGCTCGTGACGAAGCTGGCAAGCTGGTTCCGCTGGATGTCAAGGCTGGCGACCGCGTTCTGTTCGGCAAGTGGTCGGGCACCGAAGTCAAGATCGGCGGCGAAGACCTGCTGATCATGAAGGAATCCGACATTCTGGGTATTGTCGGCTAAAAAATTCCTTTTGCGTTGCTTCACGCAACCAGAATTCCATTCACAGTACAACATTTACAAATCTGACCGGGATATTCCCAGGAGAGTAAAATGGCTGCAAAAGACGTAAAATTCGGCCGCACTGCGCGCGAAAAGATGCTGCGCGGCGTCGATATCCTCGCTGACGCTGTTAAGGTCACGCTCGGCCCGAAGGGCCGCAATGTCGTTATCGAGAAGTCCTTCGGCGCTCCGCGCATCACCAAGGACGGCGTTTCGGTCGCCAAGGAAGTCGAACTGGAAGACAAGTTTGAAAACATGGGCGCACAGATGCTGCGCGAAGTGGCTTCCAAGACCAACGATACTGCCGGTGACGGCACCACGACCGCGACCGTTCTCGGTCAGGCCATCGTTCAGGAAGGCGCCAAGGCCGTTGCCGCTGGCATGAACCCGATGGACCTGAAGCGCGGCATCGACCTCGCTGTCAACGAAGTTGTGGCTGAGCTGCTGAAGAAGGCCAAAAAGATCAACACTTCGGAAGAAGTTGCCCAGGTTGGCACCATCTCTGCCAACGGCGAAGCCGAAATCGGCAAGATGATCGCCGAAGCGATGCAGAAGGTCGGCAACGAAGGCGTCATCACGGTTGAAGAAGCCAAGACCGCCGAAACCGAACTCGAAGTCGTCGAAGGCATGCAGTTCGACCGCGGCTACCTGTCGCCTTACTTCGTCACCAACCCTGAAAAGATGGTTGCTGACCTCGAAGACGCCTACATCCTTCTGCACGAAAAGAAGCTCTCGAACCTTCAGGCTCTCCTGCCGGTTCTCGAAGCTGTCGTCCAGACCTCCAAGCCGCTTCTCATCATTGCTGAAGACGTGGAAGGCGAAGCTCTTGCAACGCTCGTCGTCAACAAGCTGCGCGGCGGGCTGAAGATTGCTGCCGTCAAGGCTCCGGGCTTCGGCGATTGCCGCAAGGCCATGCTCGAAGACATCGCGATCCTCACTGGCGGTCAGGTCATCTCCGAAGACCTCGGCATCAAGCTTGAAAGCGTTACGCTCGACATGCTGGGCCGCGCCAAGAAGGTTTCGATCTCCAAGGAAAACACGACGATCGTTGACGGTGCAGGCCAGAAGGCCGAAATCGACGCTCGCGTTGGCCAGATCAAGCAGCAGATCGAAGAAACCACTTCGGACTACGACCGTGAAAAGCTTCAGGAACGTCTTGCCAAGCTCGCTGGCGGCGTTGCCGTGATCCGCGTCGGCGGTGCAACGGAAGTTGAAGTGAAGGAAAAGAAGGACCGCGTTGACGACGCCCTGAACGCAACCCGCGCTGCGGTTGAAGAAGGTATCGTTGCCGGCGGCGGCACCGCCCTGCTCCGCGCTTCGACCAAGATCACCGCAAAGGGTGTGAATGCCGACCAGGAAGCTGGCATCAACATCGTTCGTCGCGCGATCCAGGCTCCGGCCCGCCAGATCACGACCAATGCCGGTGAAGAAGCTTCGGTCATCGTTGGCAAGATCCTCGAAAACACGTCCGAAACCTTCGGCTACAACACGGCCAATGGCGAATATGGCGACCTGATCTCGCTCGGCATTGTTGACCCGGTCAAGGTTGTCCGCACGGCTCTGCAGAACGCAGCTTCGGTTGCCGGCCTGCTGATCACGACGGAAGCAATGATCGCCGAACTGCCGAAGAAGGACGCAGCTCCGGCTGGCATGCCTGGCGGTATGGGTGGCATGGGCGGCATGGACTTCTAAGAAGTCCATGCCACCGCAGGACAGGCGAGAAAGCCTGCCCCACTGCGACCAGAAATTTAAAAACCTCCGGTTCCCGCCGGAGGTTTTTTATTCGCTAAAATAAATACCCATACTGGTGACATTCACGGGTGTTACTACCCATAATGAGCAGCAACCCCGTTTCGATTTTAGCTCTTCCGCGTTATGTGCTGCTTATGCAGGCTTTCCTCCCGCCCGTTGAAAGTCTGCCTAACCCCGGCGAGCCCCCGCTGCCGGGGTTAACTTTTTTAACGGTGCCAGATGCTCGCAATGGGCATACGAATAGCGTGAAGCTCTCCCCATTCTTCCCTGCGCCACATAACCACTTCTGATTTATGGAAAATTTACCGTCCAGCCACGTTGCTGTGGGGCAATCACTATTTTAGATAACTACGATTGACAGAGTGGAACCAATCGTGATCAATCCCGGTTGAGACGACGAGATGGACTTCCGTTGCCCCCCGCACGTTGGAAGTCCTGTCTCGGGCAACAGGAAAGGCAGGCCGAAGCCTGCCTTTCCACTTTCAGGCTTCTCATGCACTCCGCCGCTTTGGTGTTCCCCCTCGGATATTTGTCACGACAGCCCAACGCTATCCACGCCTTGCCGCTTCCATCAATTGCCCTATGATTGAAACCAGAGGAAACGGGGACGGAAAATCATATGCGCAAGGAACTGCCTATCGAAACCGCACCGAAGGACGGGCGTAAGATCACTGTCATCTGGATTGATGATGACGACCAGCGCAACGAATCGATTGCGCAATATCGGACGCTCGAACAATTGCGCGCTGGCGGCGGGCAATGGGACGAAGCCGATACAGGCTGGTGGACCTTCACCGACAACAAGACCCAGCGCAAGATTGAGCCAACCGCCTGGATCCGCGAAACAGACGATGACGAGAGCCAGGAGGATTGACCCGGTTTTTTTTCGGGTCAATCAAACTTGACATTTATATTCACATTTCATCATGTGTTCATCAATTAAACGTTTTGCCCGCCAGCAATCTGGCAGTGCTATAGAATGCGAAAAGGGCTCGTCCGAGCCTCAGCCAGCCGGAGACATGAAATGGCCGCCACGCGTACCGAAACAGACACTTTCGGACCGATCGATGTTCCCGCAGACCGTTATTGGGGCGCACAGACACAGCGTTCCCTGCAAAATTTCAGGATCGGCGGCGAGCGCATGCCCCTGCCCCTGGTTCACGCGCTGGGCGTGGTAAAGCG